>CAYFFN010000137.1:0-4618 GCA_964342335.1 uncultured Azospirillaceae bacterium | reverse complement strand
GTCGTGTTGAATGCAGCCCAAAACGCAATGAATAATGGCGCACACATCAAAAACTGCATAAAGCCAAAAATAAAAAACGCTTTAATATTCTGCATGTAGATCTGCGCGGCTTGGCGTACCGCCTCTTCATTCGTAGCGTCATAATTTACAGGCTGCGCAGGAATATCCGCGAAAATCCAGCCACGCACCATCGTAAATAGCGGGCTCATTACCAACAATACGAGCCCCGTATCAATCGCGCTCGCAAATACGCGGTCGCTGAAGGTCGCATATCTAGGGCCATCGCCCAAATCTTCCCTTTTATAGGTCGGCTGGTTCAGCAAAAACGGTAGCCATTTCTTCATAGCAATCCCAGCTCCTCTAGCAATGGCGGCGCATTTTTCCAGTCTTCACAACGCGGCAGCGCCAGCAATTTAATCTCTGCATCCAAATGCTTTCGCAGACTATCATAGGTCTCACGCAGCGTCACTTCGGAGCCTTCCGATTCACTCACAATCACAGCTTTTATCGGCACGCCGCGGCCTTTAAGCACCTCTATGGCACTCAGCGCATGGCTCATCGCCCCGAGATACGTACCCACAACCACCAACACAGGAATCTTTAGTGCCACTATCCAATCCAGCACCGTGCGCTCACCATCCAGCGGAACCATCACGCCGCCCACGCCCTCGATAAGCGTGAGCCCATCGGCTTTCAGCCGCTCTTCGCACCATGCCAGCAGCTTCTCAAAAGGCACATGCGAGCCTTCGCGCTCTGCCGCCATATCGGGCGAAAGCGCCGCCTTGAAGCGCCACGGAGAAACTGTATCGGCGAAGTGCTCATCCAGCCACAAGCCCTGCGCCATCAGCAATTGGCCCGTATCGCTCTCTTCTAACGTCTCTGGAGTATAGCCACTAATCACCGGCTTTAGCGCCTGCACATTCTTTCCCGCAGAGCGCGCCTGATAGGTCAAAGCCGCAGCAACGAAGCTCTTGCCAATATCCGTACCCGAAGATGTTATGAAATACGCAACCATAGCGGCAGCCTACTGCGCGGGCTTGTGCAATTCCAGCAGAATCATATCCCACTCCGCGGTGAATGGCTGCATCAGCCGCGCACGACTCAAACGCCCGCGCTGCTCTTTATGGCGCGCTCCGACGGCCTTAATTTGCCTGAGCGCTTCCAAAAGCGTTTCATGCTCATAACGCAACATTTCACTACGCGCTTCGGCAATGCGCCAACCAGCCTCACTCGCATAGTGACAATAGGCTTCGCGCGACTCAAACATTAACCGCGGAATATGCAGCCTATCCAACCCCTCAAGGGTGTTAGGTCCCAACGTCGCAACCACACAGGCACCGCCCGCCTTGGTCACGCGATACATCTCCGCAAAGGCTTGGGCTTTATCCTCCACCCATTGCAAAACCAAACTGGAAAACGTCGCATCCATACTCGCATCCACGTATGGAAGCGCTTCGGCATTCGCAATATCTGCGGGGTATGGCGCTTGAGCGCACATTCCCTCGGCAATGTCGCAGCCACGCAGCTGCGCATCGCAATACTGCGCAAGCCGTCCCGTCCCACATCCCACATCAAGCACGTGCGACTGCCTACCGACATGCGCATTCAGCAAGCGCGAAGCCTCTAATAAAACATCCTCCTGAACGAGCACATGCTGGTCATAGAGAGCGCTGGCAGCGCCAAAATCTCTTGCAACCCTGCTCACCCATGCAGCTCCCGATGCGCATCAATCCATTCACGCACCATCTTTGGGTCGTGCAAATGTGGCGTATGCCCCATTTCCTCGATAATACGCACATCTATCTCCGGCAAAAGCAGCTTCCACGCTTCCGCCTGTGTAGCAGGCACAACCACGTCTTCACGCCCTTGAATTAACAGGGTCGGAGGTAAAGAGCCCTCTTCAAAATGCTCTCGTTTTTGCGCCGCCAAATCATCCAGCCATGGCAGCCAATGCAATGCATCCTCCACACGCTCATGATGCGTGAGATCTGCTAATATCTGTTTGAAATGCCTGTCCCCTTTAACCAACAGCCCATGGAAACGCGTCATGCTGCGTAGCGGCTCTTTCTCATAGCCCTCACGAAACAAGCCATAGGTCAGCGGATCCATTCCGTCTTTAAAGGATTCGTCATTCACAAATTGCAATGGAGGCGCCAAAAGCACCATCCATTTAGGTGCAATTACGCCCCTCTGAACCGCTCTCACAGCTAGCTGCGCGCCTAAAGACCACGCAACAACCCCTTCATAGCGCTTATGCGCTAACGACTCAAACAGCCTCTCTGCAGAGCCATAAAGGCTATAATCCAGCATTTCCGCTTCGGGAGCCAGCTCAGCCAGCGCGTCATGTGGTTGCGTCCAACCACTCATAGAAAGAATCGTCATATTTTCAGTGCCTCTATTAGTTGATCTAAATCAGATTGCGTATGGCTCGCGCTCACCGTAATACGCAAACGCGCCGTCCCCTCTGGCACGGTTGGCGGGCGAATCGCCTGCACCCAAAGCCCCTTATCGGCCAGCGCTTTTTGCTTAGCAACCGCCGCCTCGGCCTCACCTATAATGACAGGAAATATTGGCGTGTCATGCCCATCCAAACCCAACGCAACCGCCAAATATTTTATATTTTCATTCAATTTTGTATCATCAATACAATTAATAGATTTAATTGAAGAACCAATATTATAAGGAGAAAGCCCTGTCGTAAAAATGAACGAACGTCCATTTTGTTTTATGCAACCAATCACAGCATTTGAGGCCGCCACATAACCGCCATATCCGCCCAATGCTTTAGAGAGTGTGCCCACCCAAATATCGGGCTGAGTTGCATCTTGCGCGGGCAAGCCAAACCCATGTGCATCGTCCACCAACAGCCAAGCATCATAACGCTCGGCTAGCGCCTTTAATGCTGCCAGCGGCGCACGATCGCCATCCATACTAAAGACCGATTCCGTCATAATCAGGCAGTGGCGATGCTCCGCCCGTGCTTTCGCGAGCAGACGCTCGGCATCCGCCACATCATTATGGTTAAAACGCAACAGCTTAGCGCCAGAGAGTTTTGCGCCATCCAACATGCAGGCATGCGAGAGTTTATCGGCTATGATAAGGTCTTCGCGCCCCATTAGGCTACTAATCATGCCCAGATTGGCCAAATAGCCGCTACCAAACACCAGCGCAGCATCGGTCCTTTTCACCTCGGCGAGCTTAGCTTCAAGTTGAGAATATAGCGGATGATTGCCGGTCACGAGGCGCGATGCAGCGGCCCCTGCCCCATAGCGTTCCGCCGCATCAATGCCTGCCCGAATCACCTCCGGATGGCGTGTCAAGCCAAAATAATCGTTACAACTGAAGGAGATATATTCTTTTCCCGCCACACGAATACGCGCATTATCCAGCCGTTCCACCTCGCGCAATTGCCGCAGCAAGCCGCGCGCTTCGGCCTTCTTCACGCTTTCTTCACACCACTCGTCTAGGGCTGGCAATTTCGGATTCCTTCGTTATGATACAGCGCCGAAACTAACGGAGTGTGTATGACAGTGCAAGCGACACCAACCCTACGCCACGATTGGGCCCTGCCCGAAGTGATGGCGTTATTCGAAATGCCCTTTAACGACCTGCTCTTTCAGGCGCACGCAACGCACCGCGCAAGCTTTGAGCCGAACGAGGTGCAAGTGAGCACTTTGCTCAGCATCAAAACTGGCGGCTGCCCTGAAGATTGCAAATATTGCCCGCAGAGCGCGCATTTCCACACTAATGTAGATGCCGAAAAACTCATGGATGCCGATGCAATCCTAGAAGATGCAACCCGTGCAAAAGAAGCGGGCGCAACGCGCTTCTGCATGGGCGCTGCATGGCGCAGCCCGAAAGAGCGCGACATGCCCAAGCTGGAGAAAATCATCCAAGGCGTTAAAGATTTAGGGCTGGAAAGCTGCATGACCCTCGGCATGCTGGATAAAGACCAAGCCACCCGCCTACAAGAGGCTGGGCTGGATTATTATAACCATAACCTCGATAGCTCTGAGTCTTTCTATAAGCAAATCATCACCACCCGCACCTATCAAGACCGTCTGGACACGCTCGCCAATGTGCGCGAATCAGGCATGAGCATTTGCTCTGGCGGCATTGTCGGCATGGGCGAAACCACGCAAGACCGTGCTGAGCTATTGATTACGCTCGCAAACCTGCCCAAACACCCAGAGAGCGTGCCGATTAACCTGCTCGTACAGGTCGAAGGCACGCCGCTCGCCAAGAGTGAGCCACTCGACCCGTTTGATTTTGTGCGCATGATCGCGATTGCCCGCATCATGATGCCACAGTCAACCGTGCGCCTCTCAGCAGGCCGCGAGGATATGAGCGAGCAAACCCAGGCCCTTTGCTTCTTTGCGGGTGCTAACTCTATCTTTTACGGCGAAAAACTCCTCACCACGCCAAACCCCGTGGAGAATGAGGATAAGCAACTCTTCGCCAAGCTGGGCATCACGCCCGGGCTGGTACGGATTTCGGTGGGCATCGAAGGGGCTGAGGATCTGGTCGCGGACGTGCTGCAGGGGCTGGACGAGGCGTGATCGGCTAAGTCCGGGCGGCTAGGGCCACCCGCGAAACCTATTCCCGGGGCAAGCCCAGC
>CAYFFN010000136.1:0-4656 GCA_964342335.1 uncultured Azospirillaceae bacterium | reverse complement strand
AGCGGTTATCCTTATGAATATCTAAACCAGTGCGTTTGGTTGCAGGGCCAAGCGCCTTACTGTTATCTTTAGGCTCTTGGTGCGTAAGCGCGAGCGGCTCGGCCATATCCCCAGCAGGCGGCAATGCCTCAAATGCACTTGAGCTTGCTGGAGCTGCACCTTTGGGGGCTTTACCTTCCGGCGCTCCACCACGACGGCCTGCCCCTTTGATACGCTGCGTCAGGCGTGACTTACACACAGTCATAAAGTCTTCGTAACTACGCTCAAGGTCATACACGTTCGCAAAGGCGCGGTTTTCTTCACCTTCGTCATTATAAGCCAGCGGGTCATCCATAAACAGGTAACGCAGCTGGAAGATCATCTTATCGATAAGTGCTTTCGAGCTACCATGCACCATCACAAAAATGGTCTTATCGTCGCATAGGTAAATATTGCCCTGTAAGTCGCCCACCAAATCATTGATAAGGTTTACCGCGATTTTGATCTGATATTCGCTGCGGTAATGCTCCAGCAGCCGCGAAAAAGCGAAGCAAATAGAGACCCAATGGGCGGTATCCTCTTGGATATCCGTCAAAGTCTCAATGAGTTTGGCTTCCGTCTCGCGATTTATTATTTTCATAGGTAACCACCTGTGCGCATGGGTCTAAAGATTATTATTTTACTCATAGGTTAGCAACCTCCGTGCCACCAGAATAACATTCTGAAAAAACTACCTTCTTGAAAGGAAATTCTCTAAGTCTTGCGTTTCAAGCACACGATTAGGCTCTGGCAAACTACCACGCAGCTTCAACCCCATCGTAGGTGCTGTTTCATTACGCGCTGCCAAACCGCCCAGCGCCATATCCATTTGCGCGTTCACCGCATAATCGCTCAAACGCACGGTTCCATTCACCGCTGCCGCGGCGCCTTCCAGTTGCATGGTCACATTATTAAACCGCGCGTAGCCTTGGTCAAAGACCAGCGCACCATCCATGCTATTCAATGTGGTCGTGCCGTTCAGCGCACGGCTTTCAAGGAGTGTTCTCAGGTTGTTCGCACCATTCACCTTTGCTATCTGCATAATACTCGGCACATCCAAACCACGGAGTTTTGTGCCCAGCGCCTTCATGCTAATCGGCCCACGCAGCGTCTCCATCCAGTCTGCCATACTTACTCCAGATGCTTGGAACTGCGCGCCCATACTGATCGGCCCCTGAACAGACGATACATCAAAGAGCTGCTGTAGCATCGGTTCTGCATCGGCACCTGCGGCTTTAAACGCAATATTTATATTTGGTACCAAACCGAGATCTAGCGTCCCTTTAAACACCCAACGACCATCCCAGAGATTGGTTTGGAGAGAATCAATCTTTACGCTATTATCCAAAAGCGCCCCTGTCATTTCCACATCTTGGGCGGCCATTTCGCCTATCTCAAGACGGTCCGCCTTCAACTCCAGCTCCACTTGCATATGGCTCAACGGCGCAAACGAAACCGCAGTAGCGCTCCATTGGCTGACTGGCCGATTCTGCTCTATCAGTAACGCTTTCTCCTTATCACTCGCATACAACACAGAATCGTAAACGCTGGGCAGGCTAATACGGTTCGCATCGATTGCCAGATTAAACATCGGCACCTGCTTTTCACGTGCGGTTACCAGCGCATTCACAGACATATCCGTACCGTTATCACCTTGTATACGCATGTCCTGTAACCCCAGCTTATTTGGCTGAAGCGTCACTGCGCCCTGCAATGCGACATCTTGCCAATCTAAGAACTGCGCCTTACCAACCGTCACATCATGAGTGCCAACCACACCCAAGCGACGAAGTCCATCCAGCAAAAACGGATTATAAGCCATATCTTGTGGCAGCGTATTGAGACTCGCCTCTCCGAAAAACAACTTCCATAAGGGTGAGAAATCGAACTGGTCTACAGAAATCTGTGTATCCAACTGAGTAGGCATCTCGAGTGGCTTTAGCGTCAGCCCGCCGCTTAAACGGCTATTACCGTAAAGCATTTGCAAACCATTCACTTTCACCTCGTGAAAGGTTGCGCTGGTTGCAAAACGTGCGCGCAATGGCTGATTATACGCCAAAGGAACTGCTGTAGCATCGATCCCAAGTGCCGGAGACAAATCTGCAAATTTTCGCGTCCCGACATCGACAATGCCGTCATATCGCAATCCATGTGCGCCTACGACCATTCGCCCTTTTGTTGAGATCCGCCCTTCATCTGCCAGCCCCATTTGCAGTAACGCAACTTCTAGACCGCCTCTCGCAAATACACCACTCAACCTCGCATCTACACCGCTTAAGCCACTAAGCGTCCATTGTTCCGCAGTCACCTGCAAAGCTCCCGTCAAATCAACCGGAAGCCCTTCTGGTAGCGCTAGCAAATCGTGACTAGACACAGAACCGCGAGACACGCTGTTACCCAAGAGAGCATCCAAATCCAGTTTAGTAGCAGTCAATTGCACATTAAGTTTTGGAGCACCTTGCACAGCACTAAAGTCATAAAACCCTGTTCCACTTAACGCTTCTCCGCTCTCAATCCGGCTCGCATTCAATAATAAACGCTCACCAGCATTTACTAATTCCGCCTCCATTTCCAACGGCAGCGGATTTACAAAATAATTGCTAAAGGGCACACCGCCTTTTCCATAAAAAGCATCCAACCAGCTGCGAATGTCCTGATGAGAAACCTTCGCATCGCCCTGCAGCGCAATCCCATCGCTATTGCGTGTTAAGTCGCCATCAAACGACATTTCATCATCGCCTTGCTTGAATGAAAGCGCACACGCACTCTTAAAGTCCTGCAAATGAGCAAACACCATATCCTTACAATTTGCTGACACTTGCGTGCGAACGGTATCCAAATAAAAGTCACTGCGTAACCCAACACGACCAGCACCCAGCTGCAGGGATGCATTCAATGATTGCAGAGTTTTGGCATAGCCATCTTGTTTGTCCGTGTAACTAATCTGCGCATTTCGCAATAATACCGTTACATCCTCCAAGCCCTCAGAAGAACTCGACTGGCTAAAATGCCAGTTGTCTGTGCCATCACTGAGCGTCTCCAAGTCCATCGACGCATCATTGAGGATGAGCTGGTTTGGGTTCATATTACCCGATAGCACTGCTGCAAAACTTAGCGGCGCAGTCACGGTCGGCACTTGCAGCATATAGGTGCGCGTGGTGCCTGGCGCATTTTGCAAACGCACATCGTACAATATAATCTTGGGAGCAGGAAGCACCGATACAGAAACTGACTCATACGTAAAGCTGCGTCCCGTTAGCACCTCAATACGCTGCGCCATACGATCAGCAAATGTTTTTCCGTCCAGAAACGCAGGAACAATCACAGCAATTGCTACAATTAAGAGGCCAAAAATCCCTAAAGGCACGATAAGCCAGCCAAAAGGCTGCAACGCGCGTGGCAATCGAGCTTGTAATCCTGAAAACGCCATAAAGTACTCCCTTACAGGCGTTCTATTCTTCTTCCTCTTCTAATTCAAGCTCGTCGTAGTCTTCACGGCGGTCAATGATGCGATCTCTATCGCCCATGCTGCCCATAAACATCTCATCATCGGCATCGTCACCGTTAATGTCATTATCAGGGTCTTCGTGATGGTCTTCCACCTCTTCGAGGCTCACCACATCCGTATCGCCATATTCATCGTCAAAATTCTCCAGTGCCTCAACACCGCCCATCTCCTCATCCAGAGAATCCGTATTATCAATTTCAACATCCAAATTTTTCTTTGGCTTCGGCGCATCCTTCACCAATGTGACAGGTGCCGCCTCAACGGCTTTTGCGGCCACATCAAAAGAATGAGAACATTTAGGACAGGTAAAAGGAGATGCCGCGCCGAAATCATAAAAACGCGCGCTACATTCTGGGCAATTCCGCTTAGTTCCTAAATCCTGAGCTGTCATGCATATACCTCATATCAGCCGTTCTTGCATTGGAGTTCATTGTAGCTTAGACAAGGGTCTGTCACAACCATTTTAGTCACGATTCATGCACAGCGATAGCACCCAGCCTTTAGTTTCCTTTCCCATCAAGACCATACGCGGCGAACTGCCTGTGCCTGGCGACAAGTCCATCTCGCATCGCGCACTATTGCTTGGCTCCCAGCGCATCGGAAAATTGACCGTTCACGGATTACTCGAAGGCGAAGATGTCCTCGCCACCGCCGCTGCATTGCGCAGCCTCGGCGTCACCATTGTTCAAGATGGCGACACATGGCATATCCAAGGCGTAGGCATTGGTGGACTCGCCGAGCCTTCCTCACCGCTCGACATGGGCAATAGCGGCACTGCCGCTCGCCTCATGATGGGCCTCGTCACGCCCTACCCCTTCACCAGTTTTTTCTCTGGCGATGAGAGCCTAAGCAAGCGCCCCATGCAGCGCGTCATCACACCGCTGGAGCAAATGGGCGCGCGCATCGTCGCCCGCAGCGAAGGCCGCTTTCCCCTCGCCTTGCAAGGCACGCGCGACACACTCCCCATCAGCTACCGTTTGCCCGTCGCCTCCGCACAGGTGAAGTCCTGCATCATGCTCGCCGCACTCAACACCGCAGGCGTGACCGAAGTTATCGAGCCCACCCCCACCCGCGACCATACCGAGCGGATGTTTGCAAGCCTGCTCGGCGTGCAGGTCCAAACCCCGCAA
>CAYFFN010000135.1:0-4756 GCA_964342335.1 uncultured Azospirillaceae bacterium | reverse complement strand
CACCATGGCCGACCAATAGTCGCGGTGGAACGTGCGCACCTGCTGCAAATTCCCGTCGATACGGTTACGCAAACGCAAGAACTGCCCCTCAGGCTCCAAGTGAATATCGGATGTGCCCGTGGTAATCGCATCAATCAACAGCGCATTCACCAGACGTACGGTTGGGTTTACATACCCCTCTTCCGATCCATCGAGCTGGTTATTCTCGCGAATCCCCGTCTCAATCTCGCGCAAAATACCGTCAATCGACATCTCATATTCGTAATATTGATCGACCAGCTGAAGAATCTCACCCTCAGTGGAGAACACAGGCACAATCTTCGCGCCCTTGGGCAGGTGGCGACGCACTTGGTCAATCGCCAAAACGTTGTACACGTCGGCCATCGCCATCTTGATCGTACCATCTGGCTCGGTAGAGATAGGAATCAGCTTATTACGCAGACACACTTCCTTGGGAACCATATCGATCAAATTCGGATCGAGCATCGTGTCGCCGCTATTAAACTTCTCCGCACCCGCGCTTTCCGCAAGAATCTCACTCAACACGCTCTCGGTGATGAAGCCCATATCGACAAGGATTTGCCCCAGCATCGCCTTATGCTGACGTTGCTCTTGTAGCGCCACATCCAATTGGTCTTTGGAAAGCACACCCATCGCCATGAGCTGCTCACCCAAGCGCATCTTTGGCTTCTCTGGCGCAGGCTCGGCAGGGCTAGCAACCTCTGGCTCAACCACTGGCTCAACCACAGGCACTTCCGGCTGCACCATCTCAGGCGCCTCAGGTTGCATCACGTCTGCCTGCATCATATCTGGCTCTGGCTGATGTTCTACAGCGGGCTCTTCTTCTGGCGCCATAGCCACTTCTGGCTCCACATATTCAGCAGGCTCAGCGTATTCAACTGGTTCCTCTGCGAGCAACTCTTGCGGCGCTTGCTCCAATTCTGGCTCTGGCTGAACACCAACCCCTTCAGGTTCGGGAGCAGGCGCATCAACCTCAGGCCCTGATGGCTCTATTGTGATGCTATTTTCATGGTATTGATTGCCATTTTGCTCGGGGCGCGGCGGTACGGCACTGGGCTGCAGGGGGTCCTCGATGATTTCATCATCTTCAGCAACAGCTGGCTGGTTAGGCTCTTGCGCCTTTTCCGCCCCCGCATCTGACATAAAATCGTTATCCATGCGCAAATAAGCCCCTGTGCGATGTGGTGATACTGCGTTTTACACGCGTTCTTCTTATAATTATAGCACATATCGCGCCAACACGGCGAGTTATGCAGTATTACGTTGTTAAGTAAAGGAAAAGACACGCTATTAACAGCGCGCTGTTGCAATAAATCAACAGAGGATAGGCAGGCTTAGCCTACATAGAGAGCAGCAGCACTCCAGCGCATAACAGGCCGCCCATAAACACAGCCAGCATGATGGTAAAATTGGCATCAGCCACGACTGCGCGCGATTCCGAATGTTTGTAGCGGTTTTGGTCCATGACGATTCCTTTCCACCTAGCACCTTAACCTTAAAAGGTTACTAAATCGTTAATCTAGTAAGATTTTATCTATTTTCTAGGGGCGAAGGCCAAAAAATACACATAGCCTCCCTATTCTCTTCATTTTTAAGGCGCACAGACCTATAAGAGCACCATGGAATCGGTCATGATTGATGTTGATAGCAGTTACATCCGCGCGGCGTATAGCGTGAGTGCGGTGTTGATTACGTTATTGCTCGCCCACAGCATCGCCACCTACCGCAAGGCCAAGCGCCAACTCGCCCGCCTAGAAAGCGAATCCACACATGAAGCCTAAACAAAAACGCCTCTGGTTTGTGATTCTTGGCCTGTGCATGGTCGCACTCGGCTTTGCGATTATCCTGAACGTGTTTAAGGACAATCTCGTCTTCTTCTTCACGCCCAGCGAACTGGTCGAGCGCCAATTGACGGAAGGCCAAGCCCTGCGCGTGGGCGGCTTAGTGAAGGAAGGCAGCGTCTCTACCCTGCCCGATGGCAGCTTGCAGTTTGTCGTCACCGATATGAGCGCAGACCTCACCGTGAGCTATACTGGCCTCGTGCCCAACCTGTTCCGTGAAGGGCAAGGCGTGGTTGCCGATGGCACACTTGGCGCGGATGGGGTCTTTACGGCCAAGAGTATTCTCGCCAAGCATGATGAAAATTACATGCCGCCGAAAGTGAAAGACGCGCTCGAAGAAAGCGGCCACTGGATGGAAGCGCCGGACATTACCGAGGAAGCGCCTGCGCCATGATTCCAGAAATCGGCCATTTCTGCTTGCTCCTCTCGCTGGCCATTTGCCTCGGGCAAATCGCCCTGCCCTTTATGCACCGCAACTCCCCGCGCCTTGGCGAGCGCGCGGTCGGCCTCGCCGTGATGCAAGCGACCCTGATGACCGTCTCCTTCCTCGCGCTTATCTTCGCGTTTATAGAGTCGGACTTTTCTGTTCTGCTCGTCTATGAGCATTCGCATACACTCAAACCCTTGCTGTATAAAATCACTGGCACATGGGGCAACCATGAAGGTTCCATGCTGCTTTGGGCGTGGTTACTTTCGGTGTATGGATTGATTCTCGCGCGCCAACGCTTTGCCGATTTAGCCGCCATCAAGCCGACTGCCCTCGCTGTGCAAGCTGCTCTCACCGCAGGGTTTGTCGGATTCATCCTCTTCACCTCCAACCCGTTTTGGCGTATCTATCCTGTGCCGCTTGACGGTACGGGCCTCAACCCGATGCTGCAAGATATCGGCCTCGCCATTCACCCGCCCATTCTCTACCAAGGCTATGTAGGGTTTGCGATTGTGTTTGCACTCGCGGTAGCCGCGCTATGGCATCGCCAATTCAACGCGGTGTGGTCACGTTTTGCTGCGCGCTGGGTGGCATTTAGCTGGGGCATCTTGAGCCTTGGCATTGGGCTAGGCAGTTGGTGGGCTTACCGCGAGCTGGGCTGGGGTGGCTGGTGGTTCTGGGACCCTGTCGAAAATGTCTCGCTCATGCCGTGGCTACTCGGCACAGCATTGCTACACCTCAATTTGATGCACGAGAAAACAGGCCGCTATCCGAACTGGACGAGCCTGCTCGCCATCCTCACCTTTACGCTCAGCTTGATGGGCACGTTCATTGTGCGCTCCGGCCTGCTCACCTCTGTGCATGCCTTCGCCTCCGACCCGGATCGCGGCATCTTCATTCTGCTGTTCTTCGCGGCTGTTGCAGGCGGTGCGCTCGTGCTTTGGGGCATGCGCCAAATCGAAACCGCTGAGGACGGCGTGGCGCGCAACATGCTCTCGCGCGAAACATTATTGCTCATCAACAGCATTTTGCTCGTCTCTTCCTGTGCTACCATTTTGCTCGCAACGCTTTACCCGATGCTTGCCGATTGGCTGGGCTGGCCGAGCGCGAGTGTTGGCCCTGCCTATTTTAACAAGACCGTGCTGCCGCTGCTTGCACCGCTATTATTGCTGGGGGGCTTCGCCCCGCTTCTGCCATGGCATCGCGGAGAAGCTGGCCGCGTGGTACGTGCGGTGCGCACACCGCTGCTCGTCTGTGCCATTGTGTTAGCACTGCTCTTTTGGGTGCTTTCCCCGCGCGAGGCTTTGTGGTGGGTTGGCGTGGCGCTGGGGCTGTGGTTAGTAGCAGCGAGCGCACTGTATCTACACCGCCAAGCGCAAGGCAACACACAGCGCCTACGCCGCCTGCCTATGCGTGGCTGGGGCACGTTTGCCGCGCATTTGGGTGCGGGCATTTTCGCCATCGCATTGACCGTGAACAGCCTCGATAAAACCATGATAGAAACGCCCAGTGAGATTGGCCAGAGCCACGCCTTTGCGGGATACGATGTGCGCTATAGCAGCCAGCAAGAATTGCCGGGCAGCAACTTCATCATGCGCCGCGCCGAGATTGACGTGAGCGATGAGAGCGGCAATGCCATCGCCAAGCTTCATCCCGAAACGCGCTTTTACCCCGTACGCGGTATGATGACGACCGAAGCGGCCATTGATAGCAACTGGGCACGTGATCTTTATGTCGCCATTGGCCAGACGCAAGATAGCGGCGAAGGCTTGCGCGTCTATCTGGAACCCTTTACGCGCTGGCTTTGGATCGGCTTTGCGCTTATGGGCCTTGGCGGCATCCTCGCCTCTGTGCGCCCGCGCAAAGGAGGCGCCGCATGACACGCTGGCTCCCCATAGCAATGCTCGCGGCTTTGATTGTGATTTTCATCGTCCAACTCGCGAATGAAAAAGCCCCGCATGAGCTTAACGAGAATACAGGGGCGATGGTCGGCAAAACCGTGCCTGCTACGTCTCTGCCTATACTCAAAGGTGACATAGAAACGTTTGATGCCGCAATGGCTTCCGAGCGCCCTGTGATTCTCAACTTCTTCGCCTCTTGGTGTACACCTTGCCTTGCCGAACATGCACAGCTACTCGCGCTCAAAGAAGCAGGCTTTACGGTGTATGGCATCGCATGGCGCGACAGTGCAAAGAATATTCAGGGCTGGCTTGACGAACATGGTAACCCGTATGACGCGGTGTGGCTGGATGAGTCTGGCAATAGCGCAATCCCCTTCGGATTACGTGGCGTGCCGGAAACGTATGTCGTGCAAAACGGTGCCATCCTTTTCCACCAAGCAGGTGTTGTTACCGATGCGATTCGCCAGCAGCAATTACTCCCTTATTTGGAGGTGCATGATGAAGCGTCTGAGTAGTTTTTTCGTCGCCTTATGTTTCTGCGCGAACGCCCATGCATTGGTGATTGA
>CAYFFN010000134.1:0-4764 GCA_964342335.1 uncultured Azospirillaceae bacterium | reverse complement strand
CCTTTTATTCCTATCGCGTGAGTACGATTACGCAGGGTTGTAGCTCGCTTAACATTTTCTCAAAGCAGCAGATTTTGCAGGTGGTGAATGATTTGACAGGCGTGAGTGAGATTGGTTCGCTCTATTTGCTGCCGAATTACCGCCGCGATAAGATTGGCCGTATGCTCTCGCTTAGCCGCTTTTTGTTTATTGCAGCGCATAGCGAGTTGTTTGCTGATACGGTGATTGCAGAGATGCGCGGGCTGCACCACAAAGACGGCACGGCGCCGTTTTATAACAGTATTGCCAAGCATTTCTTTGAGATGAATTTCCGCGAGGCGGATTATACCAACGCGACGCAAGGCAACCAGTTTATCTCGGATTTGATGCCGAAATATCCTATCTATGTCAATCTGTTACCGCGCGAGGCGCAGGATGCGATTGGGCAGGCTTATCCTAGCTCAGAACCCGCCAAAGCGATGCTCGAACAGCAGAATTTCCGCTGGCAGGGTTACGTCGATATTTTCGATGGCGGCCCGACCATGCAGGCCGATCGCGATCAGATTTTGACGGTACGAAACAGCCAAACCGCGCCCATTAGCAAGATTGTAGACCGCCTAGAGGCGGAAGCCTATCTGGTGAGTAATGAGCGTTACGGTGATTTCCGTTCCTGTGCGGGGCAGTTGGAGCTGCAAGAGGATGGAAGTGTCCATATCGCGCCAGAGATTGCCGAATGGCTGCAGGTAGGAGAGGGCGATACCGTCCGTGTGATCGCGCATACGCGCTAAATTCAGGAGGAAGCATGCTGTATATCCATGGAGAATGGAAAGAAGGAGAGGGCGACGCATTTAGCTCTCTTAATCCCGCTACGGGCGATGTCATCTGGTCTGGTAAAGGTGCAACCGCAGCGCAGGTGAATGCTGCCATAAGCGCAGCGAGAACTGCCTTCGCAGCATGGCGTGACCTTGGTTTTGACGCGCGTTTGGCGATATGCGAGGCGTTTAAGAGCCGTCTGGAAGAAAATAAGGCAGAGTTGGCCGAGGCAATTGCCAAAGAGACGGGCAAGGCGCTCTGGGATGCGACAGGAGAGGCCGCCGCCACCATTGGAAAGCTCGCAGCATCCAAACAAGCTTATGCCGAGCGAACCCCTACTAAAATTCAGGAATTAAAAGGGTTTAATGCAGTGTTGCGTCACCGCCCGCATGGGGTGATGGCGGTGTTTGGGCCGTATAATTTCCCGTCCCATTTGCCCAATGGCCATATCATCCCCGCGCTGTTGGCGGGGAATACGGTCGTGTTTAAGCCGAGTGAGCAGACGCCGATGGTGGCCGAATGGTATGTGAAGCAGTGGGAAGCCGTAGGCCTGCCCGCTGGCGTGCTGAATTTGGTGCAAGGCGAGCGTGAGACAGGCATAGCGCTTGCGAAGGGCGAGATTAACGGGCTGCTCTTTACGGGGAGTTCCGCGACAGGCAAACTGCTGCATGAGCAGCTCGCTGGCCGCCCCGAAGTGTTGCTGGCGTTGGAGCTGGGCGGCAATAACCCATTGATTTATGAGAACCCTTTGGATACGAAAGCCGCGATTTATGAGACATTGCAGTCGGCCTATATCGGTGCAGGGCAACGTTGCACCTGTGCGCGCCGCTTGGTGGTGATTGAGGGAGAGCGCAGCCAAGCCTTTGTCGCAGGGTTGGTGGATGCGGCATCTAAACTCACCGTGGGGGCATATAACGAAACGCCATCTCCGTTCATGGGGCCCGTTATTTCGAACAAAGAAGCAGACAGGTTGCTCGCCGCGCAAGCGATGTTGATTGAGCAGGGTGGTAAAGCGCTGGTGGAAATGAAACGGGTGCGGGATGGTTTGCCTTTCGTCTCGCCAGCACTCATTGACGTAACGGAATGCAAAAACCTGCCCGATGAGGAATATTTCGGTCCGTTACTGAAGTTGCATCGGGTGGCAAGCCGAGAAGAGGCAATTGTGGTCGCGAATGACACCTCTTTCGGTTTAAGTGCGGCTGTTTTGAGTGACGATAGAGCATTCTACGAGCAATGTGTGACGCAAGTCGAGGCGGGACTGCTCAACTGGAACCGCCAGACCACTGGCGCGAGTGGTATGGCACCTTTTGGTGGTATAGGCTGTAGTGGTAATCACCACGCCGCCGGCTTCTACTCTGCTGATTACTGCGCCTTTCCGACCGCTTCGATGGAGGTGGAGACGCTGGAGCTGCCAGAAACATTATCGCCGGGGATCAATCTATGAGTGTGCATGAATGGCAGTTTGATGGGCTGGTTGGCCCTACCCATAACTATGCTGGGCTGTCCTATGGCAACGTCGCAGCGACCAGTAATGCTAACTCTGTTTCGAACCCGAAACAAGCTGCCCTTCAGGGCTTGGAGAAAATGCGTTTTGTATCATCGCTCGGGGTGAAGCAGGCATTCTTACCTCCGCATCTGCGTCCGCAACTGGGTTGGTTACGTCAGCTCGGATTTGAGGGGGGCGATGCTCATGTTATCGAGAAGAGCTATAAAACCACACCCGAATTGTTGGCCTGCGTTTACTCGGCGTCCAATATGTGGACGGCCAATGCGGCGACGGTTACGCCGTCCTCGGACAGTGGCAAAGTGACCTTCACTCCGGCCAATATGGTGAGTAATTTCCATCGGAGTATCGAAGCACCTTTTACAACCCAAATGCTATCACAGATTTTTGCGGATAAGGCCTTTTTTGACGTAAGAGACCCGTTGCCGATGACCGACCGCTTTGCCGATGAGGGGGCGGCGAACCATATGCGGTTATCCACAGGGGGGGGTGTGGAAGGGTTCCATGTGCTGGTCTATGGACGTGCAGGCTCGTCTCTGCCTAAAACTAAGCATTTCCCAGCTCGTCAAACCAGTGATGCTTGTCGTGCCCTAACCGATATCCACAGCTTGGGTAAGGGGTGCTATTGCCTCGTTGAGCAGGCATCCGAAGCCATCGATTTAGGGGTATTTCACAATGATGTGATTGCGATGAGTAATGGTAACATGGTCATCGCGCATGAGCATGCCTTCTCCAGTGCTTCTCAACTAAAAGATGCAATGGCGAAGGCGGGTGATGGGCAGTTTGTCTACCATGAGATTCCGGCCGATGCGCTATCCGTTACGGATGCGGTACAAACCTATTTCTTCAATTGCCAGTTTTTGACCGTGGGTGATCATATGGAGATTGTCGCGCCGATTGAGTGTCAGGAACATGACCGTGCCCGCGCGCAGTTCGATGCGCTGATTGCTGCAGAAAACCCTATCACTCAGGTGCATTATCTGGACGTGCGCGAGTCGATGCGTAATGGCGGTGGGCCTGCTTGCTTACGCTTGCGTGTGAGCCTAACGGAGGAAGAGACCGCCGCTATGCATCAAGGGGTTGTCTTCACTGAAGAGCGATATGCACAATTAAAGGACTGGGTGAACACGTATTACCGCGACCGTCTGGGCTTTGATGATTTGCGTGACCCAGAATTTGCGCGAGAAGTGCGAGGGGCGATGGAAGCACTCGCGGCGATTATACAACTGCCGACGCTTTACGACTGATTCTAGCGGCATTCATGCAATTGTCATACACGCAAAGCATTTTATCTGTTACAATCCGTGGTAATGAAAAAACTGTTTAAACACTGCAGAAAATCACAAGAGGGAGCCACCGCGATTGAGTTTGCGATAGTGGGCCCAGTGCTGTTCTTCATTGTATTTGGGATTATCGAATTTTCTATCATCATGTTTGTGAGCAGCGCGCTGGAAACTGCGACCAATATTAGTGCGCGATTTGGTGTTACGGGGAGTGGTTATACGGACTTTCCCGGTGACTATAATGACGACGATGGTGATGGGTTGCCGGACGATGCCACGCGAGAGGGGTTTATTCGGTCGGAAGTAGAGCAACGCACGTTTGGATTGCTGGACCCGAGCCAGATCGTAATTGAATCCCAGGCGTATAATACGTTGAGCGAAGTGGATCGCGATGAGGAACCAGAGAATTTGAATGCAGGATCCGGCGGACAGGTGGTGCTTTATAAGGTTTCGTATGAGTGGCCGATTCTTACACCGTTGGTGAACTGGGTGTTTGAGGATGGAGCGATGAACCTTTCTTCTAGTGTGGTGGTGGTGAATGAAGGGTTTTAATGTGATGAAGCGTATTTGGCGCAATGAACATGGTGTTGCCGCTTTAGAGTTTGGTGTTGCGTTACCATTTCTGCTGCTTCTGTTTTTGGGCGGTGTTGAGTTTACGCGTTATATCCAGCTGCATCAGCGCCTAGACAAGACCAACAACCAGATTGCAGATATTCTCAGCCAAGCGCCCAATTTGACTGAGGCGGATATTGCGGGCGTGCTGAGTACTGTTCCAAATCTGTTGCAGCCGTACGATTCGGACACGACGTCGCATATTGTAAGCCTTGCCGTGCGCGACGATGCTGACCCAGCTTATATTGCGGATCGTTACAGTGAAGGTTCGGGTGCAGGTAGCCGTATTGGGAGTCTTGGTGGCCAGTTAAGTATTGACGGCTTTACCATGGAAGAAGGCGATGAGGCGTTGATTGTAGAGACGTATTATTTTTACCAGCCATTGCTTGGACCACTTTTGGAAGAGCTGAATTTTGATGTGGGGAATGAGGAAGAGGGGCTGTATAAGCGCGCCGTCTATCGCCCCCGCACGGGACCGATTGAGGATTTTGATTGATGCAAAAATGGCTTAGTAATCTGCGTAAAAGAGAAGACGGGGCGGTTTTTGTCTTCGTCGCCGTATGCCTGCTTCTG
>CAYFFN010000133.1:0-4787 GCA_964342335.1 uncultured Azospirillaceae bacterium | reverse complement strand
AAATCGATGGGTAAATCCAGCAGGCCGTGATGGTGGAGAACACTGAAATACTGCACGAGACAGCCGACTTCTATCTTGTCTTGCTCATCAAGCGCGGTGTGGCGAATTTCGTCAAAACAATCCTCTAGCTCTTCTTCGCTATAGACCGTTTTGAAAAAGATCGGACGCCCTTGCATATGCTATATATAGCATTTTTACACGGGGCTATCCACTATATTTATTGCATGTAGGTTTCGGATGCAGGCCGTGGAGGCAAACCTAGGGTTTCACGCGCCTCTTCTACATCCTCTGGAGTTGCGCAAGATAACGCTACTGTATTCAAATCTGTGATGAGTCCCGCACCGGAATCTTCAGTGCGCTCTGTCGCCGCTTCTCTTACTTCTCGCCAATAGGGGTCACGACGCCCCATCTCAGGATTACTGACAATATTGTTCCAAATCGAATTCCTGTCGTGATCCAACTCGGATAAAACCTGCTCTCTCACAGCTGTCACACAGCTTGGCTGTTCGTCGGCAGCTTGAATATCCGCGAGTTCCAGCGCTTCAATCTGACCGCGCAGGTTCGGAATCAAATCCAACGGCTCGCCGGGAACACGCTCTGGGGTTGCTTTTTCAGCTGTTTCTACGTCTTGTGTTTCATCTTCCATAGAACCACTCTAACACGGCTCTATTACAGAAATATGACGTTATTACATATGGATGACTTGGCCGTATGCGTCGAGTACAGACTCGTGCATCATCTCGCTGAGCGTCGGATGCGGGAAGATCGTATGCATAAAGTCAGCTTCCACCGCTTCCATGCTCTTACCCAACACAAAGCCCTGAATCATCTCGGTCACTTCCGCGCCTACCATATGCGCGCCGATGAGCTCGCCTGTAGCTTCGTCAAAGATGGTTTTCACGAGACCTTCTGGCTCGCCCAGCGCAATCGCCTTACCGTTACCCATGAATGGGAAGCGGCCGACTTTCACTTTGTAGCCCGCTTCTTTGGCTTTGGCTTCGGTCAGACCAACGCTTGCGATTTGTGGGTTACAATAGGTACAACCCGGGATGTTCTCTTTCTTCATCGGATGCGGGTTTTTGCCTGCGATTTTCTCTACGCAGATAATCGCTTCATGGCTGGCTTTGTGTGCAAGCCATGGCGCACCGGCCACGTCACCAATCGCATAGACACCTTCTTCATGCGTCTTGCCATAAGCATCCGTCACAATCTGGTTACGCTCCACTTTTACCTTCGTGCCCTCAAGGCCGAGATTCTCGGTATTACCCATAATACCTACCGCCATGATCACACGGTCGAAGGTCTTGGTTTCTTCCTTGCCATCTGGGCCTTTCATCGTCGCTTTCACGTTGGTCTTGCCACGCTCTAGCTTGGTCACTGTGGTGCCCGTCTTCACGGTCATACCTTGTGCTTCAAACTGCTTTTGTACGAACTTAGACACTTCCGCATCTTCCACTGGCACGATACGATCCATCACTTCTACAAGCGTTGTTTCTGCACCTAGCATGTTGAAAAAGCTTGCGAACTCAGAGCCAATCGCGCCGGAGCCTACTACCAGCAGTTTCTTCGGCATCGTGTTTGGTACGAGTGCTTCTTTATAGCTCCAAACTAGCTTTCCATCCGGCTCCAAGCCAGGCAGGCTACGTGCGCGAGCACCTGTCGCAAGGATGATATGCTTCGCTTCGATATCCGCGATTTTCTTTTTATCACCATCGGTCACCGTCAGCTTGCCTGCACCTGCAAGCGCGCCAAAGCCATCATAGACTTTCACTTTATTCTTCTTCATCAGATGGCCGATACCGCCGGTCAGCTGAGCCGATACATTGCGCGAGCGCTCCACGATTTTCTTCAAATCAAAATCCGGCTTTTCGCAAGAAAGGCCAAACGCATCCGCGTGTTTCATGTGATGGTAAATCTCTGCCGAACGCAGCAATGCTTTGGTAGGGATACAGCCCCAGTTCAGGCAAATACCCCCCAAATGCTCACGCTCCACGAGCCCAACATTCATGCCCAATTGCGCCGCGCGAATCGCTGCGACATATCCACCCGGGCCACCGCCCACTACTACGATATCGTGTTTTTCAGCCATGAAACTTTCTTTCCTTATACAAACATCAGAATTGGGGATTCGATATAGCGCTTGAAGGCTTGCAGGAATTCTGCACCCAACGCGCCATCTACTGCACGGTGATCTACCGAGAGAGTCAAGTTCATCACATTCACCACGACGAACTCGCCATCACGACGGACGACTTTCTCCTGCCCTGCGCCCACTGCCAAGATGCAGCTTTGCGGCGGGTTCACAATCGCGCCGAAATCTTTCACGCCATACATACCGAGGTTAGAGATACTGAATCCACCGCCTTGGTATTCCTCTGGCTTGAGGTCACCTTTGCGCGCACGGCCCGCGAGGGACTTCATCTCGTTAGAGATTTGCGGTAGGGACTTTTGATCCGCATTGCGCACGATGGGGGTAATCAAGCCGCCATCAATCGCCACGGCTACGGAGATATCGACGTTGTTATATTGCACAATCGCATCGTCATACCAGCTGCTGTTGCATTCTGGCTTGTCACGCATCGCGCAGGCAACAGCCTTAATCACCATATCGTTCACCGATACTTTATAGGCAGGCTTGCCATCTTCTGCGGTGGTCGCCACTGCATTCAGCTGCTTACGCGCTTCGAGCATTTGGTCAATCTCCACCTCGACCGTGAGGTAGAAGTGTGGCACTTGCTGCTTGGATTCGGTCAGGCGCTTGGCAACCGTCTTACGCATGCCTGTGTTTGGCACTTTGTAGAAATCGATGGGATGACGGGTTACTTTTCCGCCGCCTGCGCCCCCGCGAAGCAATGCTTCTTCTACATCGGCTTTAACGATACGGCCATGTGGGCCCGTGCCGCTCACGCGAGAGAGGTCTACGGTATTTTCTTGCGCGATGCGCTTCGCGAGTGGGCTCGCTTTTACATCACCGCCCGCTTGTGCTTTGCCTTTTGCGGGCATCACAGGGCCATCGGGTGCTTTCGTCGCTTGCGCTACAGGCGCTGCGGGGCCAGACGCAGCTGGAGCCGCTGCAGCTGGCTTATCGCCTGCGCTTTTCACTTCTTTGGCTTCTCCTTGCTTTGGCTCTTCTTTCGGCTTCCAATTGGCAATCGCTTTTTTGTCTTCGCCTTCTTCGAGCAGTAGCGCGATGACTTTATTCACCGGCACGCCTTCGGTGCCTTCATCCACGACGATTTTACCCATCACGCCTTCATCGACCGCTTCCACTTCCATAGTGGCTTTGTCGGTTTCAATCTCAGCGATGACATCCCCCGCGCTTACGGTGTCACCTTCTTTTTTCACCCATTTGGCGAGGTTACCCTCGGTCATGGTTGGGGAAAGTGCGGGCATTAATACTTCAATTGGCATAGTTAATCCTTTAGTGCGAAACTTACGGTTACCGTTGAGTTAATTTGAATCATTCCTTCAGGCGGTGCGACAGAGTCAGCCATCATAGCGCTTTCGGCCACTGCCATAGATTTCAACATAGGCGCTTGCGCCATAATCGGCTGTGGCGTACTCACATGTCCTTCATTGATGGTGATGGCTTCCCCCAGCGATTCACCATAACGCTTAGCCATAGAAGTGGCTTTGGCTTTCGCATTATCCATCGCTTTGAGCAGCACTGCGTCGCGCTCATCTTGGTCATCATCCAACACATAGCGAACGTTGTTGATATTCTCAAAGCCGTCTTTAACCAGCTTATCCAGCAGAGCGCCCGTAACGTCTAAATCACGCACTTTAATCTGCACATTGGTGGTGGCACGATAGCCTTTAAACACGTTTTTGCGGGTTTTGTTGTCATATTCATGACGTGGGTTGATGCGCGCATATTGCGTGCTCACATCTTTCTTGTCGATGTCCAAGTCATCTACCAGCTTCATCAGCGCTTTGGTATCTTCATCTTGAAGGCGCTTGGCTTCTTTGAGTGCCGCAGCATCATTCTCGATACTCACCTGCACGAGCGCGGTATCCGGCTTGAACTCTTCTTCGGCTTTGCCTTGCACCGTCACACTACGCACCAACACAGCATCCGCCGCGTGGGAAGTCATCGGGAGCAACAAAGCAAATGCGAGGAGAAGATGCTTCATGTTAGGCCGCCAGTGGATAGCACACATCTTTGGCAGCAGCCACCACATCAGCCGTAGATGGCAGGGCCAGTTTCTCAAGATTTGCGGCATAGGGAAGCGGCACATCCTTCGAGCATACACGCTGCACAGGTGCATCCAGCTCGTCGAACAATTCTTCCATCGCCAATGCGGCCATTTCCGAACCGATGCCAGCGAACGGCCAGCTCTCTTCCACCGAAATCAGACGGTGGGTTTTGCGAACCGAATCAATGATGGTTTGCTTATCCAGCGGGCGAATCGTGCGCAGGTCAATCACCTCAGCGCTGATACCTTGCTTCGCCAACTCATCCGCCGCTTCCAGCGCGTATTTCACGCACATAGAATAGGCCACGATGGTTACATCCGTTCCTTGACGTTTCACCGCCGCTTTGCCAATCGGCACGATATGGTCATCGCTATCTGGCACGTCAAAGTTCCAGCCATAGGTAATCTCGTTTTCGAGGAACACTACAGGGTTCGGGTCACGGATTGCTGCTTTGAGCAGGCCTTTTGCATCCGC
Source organism: uncultured Azospirillaceae bacterium (assembly GCA_964342335.1). GTDB lineage: Bacteria > Pseudomonadota > Alphaproteobacteria > Rickettsiales > UBA3002 > CAYFFN01. Next base: position 116 of record CAYFFN010000133.1, on the reverse strand, counting down.
TGCATCATATGGCGCAATTACTCTAAGCCCTGGGCAATGTGCATACCAACTTGCGTAACACTGGCTGTGCTGCGCACCCACGCGTGATGCCGCGCCGTTCGGGCCACGGAACACAA
>CAYFFN010000132.1:0-4814 GCA_964342335.1 uncultured Azospirillaceae bacterium | reverse complement strand
CCTGTTCGCCATCCACGCGCTTAATCGTATCGACCAGCGGAAGTGACGGGATAACCGCATCACAATGCACCACACGCTCCAGCAAGCGGCTAATAAGCTTCGGCGTAATGAAGGGACGAGCGGCATCGTGAATCAGCACATAGTCGATTTCTTTGCCCTTGAGCGCCTCCAGCCCCGCGCGCACAGAATCTTGACGCGTCACGCCACCTGCAACCGCTGGCAACGTCTCGCGATGCCCCACAGCCGATTGCCAATGCTCGGCATATTCCTCATGAATGACGGGCTGAATATGTGTAACCGCTTCATGCGCCAAAAACGCATCCAGCGCATGGCAGAGCAGCGGCTTTCCCGCCAAAAACTGGTATTGCTTGGGCACGGCGCCATAACGACTCCCCGTCCCTGCGGCCACCAATATCACGGCTATGCGATGCTTTTCACCCATTTATCCTTGGCTTTTCGCCCCTTTTCACGTATAGGAACCGCACGATAAACGAGCGAGACTAATTTGCAAACAAAACGCACATTAAAGCCCATCCATATTGGGCCCATCGAGATCAAAGACCCCGTGTTTTTGGCGCCGATGACGGGCGTGTCCGATTTGCCGTTCCGCAAACTCGTCAAACGCCACGGCGTGGGCATGGTGTTCTCCGAGATGATTGCCAGCAAAGCCGTGATTTTAGAAACCAAAAATGCCGAGCGCATGTGCCGCTTCGAAACTGCAGAGCGCCCCTTTGCCGTGCAACTCGCAGGCTGCGACCCTCAAGTGATGGCCGAAGCCGCACGCCTGAACGAGCAACGCGGCGCTGATATTATTGATATCAACTTTGGCTGCCCCGTGAAAAAGGTCGTGAACGATATGGCTGGCAGCGCGCTGATGCGCCACGAGAAACTCGCCGCAGACATTCTGGAAGCCACCGCCAAAGCCGTGAGCGTCCCTGTCACACTCAAAATGCGTATGGGCTGGGATCACAGCAACCTAAACGCCCCTAAACTCGCTAAGATTGCCGAAGAAGTTGGCATCAAAATGATTACCGTGCATGGCCGCACCCGCAACCAAATGTATAAAGGCTCTGCCGATTGGCCATTCATTCAGCAGGTGAAAGACGCGGTGAGCATTCCCGTCATCGCCAATGGCGACATCACCGAATTTGCTGACGTGCATAATGCGCTGGATGCCTCTGGCGCAGATGGCGTGATGATTGGCCGCGGCACCTATGGCCGCCCATGGTTCCCGCAACAAATTATCGCCCACCTCCACGGCGAGGATTACCAAGCCCCCACACTGGAGCATCAACGCGATACGGTGCTAGAGCATCTCGAAGATATGCTAGAGCTTTATGGCCGTGAGCCGGGCGTGCGCATCGCGCGCAAACATATCGGCTGGTACTCCAACGGCCTGTACAACTCCGCAGACTTCCGTAGCAAAATCAACACACTTAACGATTCGGACGCGGTAATATCCACCATAACGGATTATTACAACCGCCTGCTTGACCACGAGGCCGAATCGGTGCTTCACTAAGGTTCAATAATGGACCGATAAATGGCAAGCAAAGAACAAGCAGCACGCATCAACTGGAAGCGCAATCTCCTCTTCCCCCGCATCATTGCAGTGGTAGTGAGCTTGGCCGTATTAGGCTCCATTACCATTTCCTACCACGTCATGACCAAAAACGCAGGCCCACTTGGCCCTGACCCAAGCGTCATGTTCGGCGTGATTATCGGCAATCTGGTAGTACTCCTCTGCATCACCGCGCTTATTGTCTGGCGCGCTTACGGCTTCTGGAAAGCGCTCAAACGCAACGCCACCAGCACCCGCATGCAAAAGCGGATTATTGCGATGTTCAGTATCGTGACTATCGTGCCGACCCTCTTTGTGGCGGGCTTCGCCACCGTCTTCTTTAACTACGGCATCAAAGGCTGGTTTGATGAGCGGGTAGACACCGCCCTCAACGAATCCGTCGCCGTGGCCGAGGCATACCTACAAGAGCATAAAGAGACCATCCGCTCCGACATTCTCGCTGTCGCAGGCGATATCTCCCGCGATAGCGCCTTCTTGGTCAGCAACCCTGTCGCGATGAAGCAAACACTCAACAGTGAGGCAAACCGCCGCGGCCTCACCGATGTTGTGGTCATCAGCCGTGGCCGCGTCATCGCCCGCAACGACCTCAGCTTCGCCCTCATGTTCGAGCGCTTGCCGCAACAAGTCTTTGAGCAAGCCGAATCGGGCAACATCGTCATTTTCACCGACGATACCGAGAAAATCCAAGCCCTCATCCAGCTGGACTCCGTTAGCCAAACCTACCTGCTCATCGGCCGCCTGATTGATGGCAGTGTTATCAACCACACCGTACTGGCCCAAGGCGCCGTAAACCAATACCGCACCCTGCAAAAGAATATCGGCACGGTACAGCTGCAATTCTCCATCATCTTCGTAATCATTGCGGTGATGCTGCTCCTTGCCGCCATTTGGTATGGTATGTATGTCGCCGTGCGCCTGCTCGTCCCCATTTCCGAGCTTATCACCGCATCCGAAAAAGTCCGCAGCGGTGACTATTCCGCCCGCGTATTAGAGACCGGCCCCGATAACGATGAAATTACGACGCTCTCCAAAACCTTTAACCGCATGACCTCGCAAATCGACCGCCAGCGCGGCGAGTTGATGGATGCCAACAGTCAGCTAGACGAACGCCGCCGTTTCATCGAAGCCGTCTTCCAAGGCGTATCGTCCGGCGTAGTCGCGCTCGACTCCCAGCGGCGCATCACCCTCTTTAATCCGTCAGCCACGCAATTGCTGCTGATTGACGACGAAGAAGACCTGCTCTTCCAACCCGTCAGCGCGCTCTTTGAAGATATCGACGAAATGCTCGACCGCGTAGAGAAGGCTCCTGACCGTCTCGTGCAGAAAAACATGCAATACCAGCTCGCGGACCGCACCCTCACGCTGCTGCTCCGTATCGCCGTGGAGCGCTACGACGACACTATCGAGGGCTATATCGTGACCTTCGACGACATGACCGAGCTAGTCAGCGCCCAGCGCAGCGCAGCATGGGCAGATGTCGCCCGCCGCATCGCGCACGAAATCAAAAACCCGCTCACCCCCATCACCCTCTCCACCGAGCGTCTGCGTCGCAAATTCTCCAAACAGATTGAGGAGGATAAAGAAGGCTACCTCCGCTATGTCGAGACCATCCAGCGCCATGTCGGCGACATTGCCCGCATGGTGGAAGAATTCGTCTCCTTCGCACGCATGCCAAAACCAGAGTTCCAAATCCACGTCTTCAGCAAACTCGTGCGCGAGATTGTCTTCTCCGAAAAGACCGTAAATAAAAACGTCACCTACAAGCTCGACATGCCAGACGATGCAGTTGAGCTGCGCTGCGATTCCGGCATGGTCGGCCAAATGCTCACCAATTTGCTCAAGAACGCCGCCGAGTGGATTGGCCACAAACAAGAGGAAGAACCCGACTTCAAAGGAAAAATTCACTTGATTTTGGCTCAAACCGACGGTGAAACCACCCTCACCATCGAAGATAACGGCCTCGGATTCCCCGAAGATAAGATAGCCACCTTGACCGAACCTTACGTCACATTACGCGCCAAAGGAACCGGCTTAGGCCTTGCAATCGTTAAGAAATGCATGGAAGAACATGGCGGATCCCTCACCCTAGAAAACCGCGAAGAAGGCGGCGCACGGGTAATTTTGTCTTTTCAATCGTAAAAAGCTGTGGATAATATCCCACACCCATGGTGCGGTTATGCAACAACCGCTCTATGTTGTGGGAAAATTACAACGCAGGGGAACCCCATATGAGCCAAGATATTTTGGTAATTGACGACGAAAAAGACATCACCGATCTCGTATCCGACATTTTAGAAGACGAAGGCTATGTGCCGCGCGTCGCCAACAAAAGCGACACCGCCCTCGCTGCTCTCGCAGAGCGCGTTCCTGCTGCGGTTATCCTCGACATCTGGCTGCAAGGCAGCGAACTAGACGGCCTCGGCATCCTAGAGATTGTCCAAAAGAAATACCCAGAAGTCCCCGTAATCATGGTCAGCGGCCACGGCAACATCGAAACCGCCGTATCTTCTATCAAAATGGGCGCATACGACTATATCGAAAAGCCGTTCACGGCGGAGCGCTTGCTCATCATCCTCAAGCGCGCGCTGGAGCATGCGAGCCTGAAGAACGAAAACCGCGAGCTACGCCTGCGTGGCAAGCCAGAATCCAACCTCAACGGCAACTCTCCCGCCATCATCGCAGTGAAGCAAACCGTAGAGAAAGTAGCGCCCACCAACAGCCGCGTACTCATTACCGGTGAGCAAGGCGTAGGCAAAGAAGTTATCGCCCGCGTGATTCATGCCAAATCTACCCGTGCAAAAGGTCCCTTCGTGGTGCTGAACGCCGCGAGCATCTCCACCCAACGCGTGGATGAAGAACTGTTCGGTATCGAAGACAGTAACCCGAATGGCGGCGCAGAAAAGCTTGGCCTGTTCGAGCGCGCCCATGGCGGAACCCTCTTCATCGACGAAGTAGCCGACATGCACCTAGAGACGCAAAGCCGTATCCTACGCGCCCTGCAGGAGCAATCCTTCACCCGCGTGCGCGGCCATAACCGTGTGGAAGTGAATGTACGCGTGATTGCCGCGACCAAAAAAGACCTCACCAAAGAAATGGAGCAAGGCAACTTCCGCGAAGACCTTTACTATCGCCTGAACGTAGTGCCTATGCGCATGCCCTGCCTGCGTGAGCGTCGTGAAGACATCCCAGAGCTGTGCCAGCACTTCACCAAGCGTGCGGCGGAACTCTCTGG
>CAYFFN010000131.1:0-4924 GCA_964342335.1 uncultured Azospirillaceae bacterium | reverse complement strand
CCTGCCTTTGTTGAAGCGCAGTCATCCCCTGCGGCAGGGCAATATGTCTGGATGTATTCGATTGAGATTGAGAATAACGGCGACCTAACCGTGCAGCTGATGAGCCGAGAATGGCATATCACCGATGCGTTAGGTCAGGTGCAGCATGTGCAAGGGCCGGGCGTGGTAGGCGAGCAGCCTATCTTGGCGCCGGGGGAATCGTTTCGCTATACTAGCGGCGCAGCACTGCCAACCTCTTCGGGGATTATGGCGGGAAGTTATGCGATGAAGCGTAGCGACGGGGCTGATGTTGCAATTGAAATCCCAGCCTTTTCTTTGGACAGTCCGGATCAAAGGCTTCGCGCTAATTAGCACGCCTTAACAGAACTGTAACATTTCTCTGTTATGCTATAATCTGGTTAACAAGGAGATTGTATGGATCCCGCTTTATTATCACGATTACAGATGCTCGGCGCCAATGATGGTGGTGGTGGTGGTGGTGGCGGTGGTGCTATTAAATGCGCTGGATACCGTCCTCCAACCCCTATCGGTGCGCTTGAGCAGTATCACCAGAAAATTTGGGAGAACCTCTCTTTTACAGATAAGCAATTGATGCCGGGTGTTGGCCAATTTGCGATGCTTCCCACAATGAACAATAATAGTCTGCTGGCGCGTTTGATTGCGGAAGTGTTTGCGGACATTTTTCAAAGTGTGTCCGACTGTGGCATGGATTATTTTGCCAATACGAACCTTACGGAAGAAGAGAAGCAAAAGCTGCAAACTATGTTAGATGCAGTCGGACGTTTGGACGATGTGTTTGGTGGCATGGAAATGCAAGGCAGCGGCTGGCGACCATCGGTGCCTAGTGCGCTTGAAGGCAATGGGCAGCTTTCGGTTTAGCGACTTTTTCTAATCATGCGTTTTACGCATACCCCTATCTGCGAAAATCCCAATAGTGCTTCGTGCATGTATATGAGACTCTATTTATACTAAAAGGAGGGAACTACCATGCGTAATGTAATTTTATTTTCACTTATCGCACTAGGTCTCTCGGCATGCATTTCCAACGAACCGCAAAGAGTGCGTTGGGATGAAATAACCTCTTCACAACAAGTGGCAAAAGTGCAGGGCATTAAAAGCCTGTCGTCACCTGGCTTTTATTAAGAGGATTTGAATTGCAATGCCGCCGACAGGAGGTCGGCGCAGCGTTGCCAAGAAAAGTTCAGAGCATACTCACGCGATGCGTCGCGGGATAAGGTAAGGGCTTTCTCTATTGCATGCGATAACGTCTCATGCATGGCTGCCGCTTTTCCATCTTTTAATACATCTAGCGGACCTGTGACAGGGTAAGCCGCAACAGGCGTGCCTGCGGCCATGGCTTCGAGCATCACAAGGCCGAATGTGTCCGTTTTGCTGGGGAAGACGAAACAATCCGCCGACGCATAAAGCGTCGCTAACTCTTCGCCTTTTTTTACGCCTAGGAACACCGCTTCGGGGTAGCGTTTTTCTAAATCGGCGCGGGCAGGGCCATCGCCAACGATCAGTTTGGTGCCTTCAGTGTGTAGGGAGAGAAAGGCTTCGATATTCTTCTCCACTGCTACGCGGCCGACATACAATAAAATCGGCGCGGGGTAGTCGAGCGGTTGGCGTTTGCTGGGGTGGAAGAGTTCGGTATCCACGCCACGCGTCCATGGGGTGCAGTTGGTGAAGCCTTTGGCTTCCAGTTCCCGCGCGAGGCTTGGGGTGGCGACCATCATATGCGCTGCGGGTGCGTGGAATTTGCGCAGCAGCGCGTAGCCCCAGCGTTTGGGTAGGCCGGTGCGTTTGTTCACATATTCGGGGAATTTGGTGTGGAAGGCCGTGGTGAAGGGAATATCGTGCTTCAGGCAATAGCTACGTGCTGCCCAGCCAAGCGGGCCTTCGGTCGCGATGTGAATGGCATCCGCATTGATGGCTTCGAGCATATGCCCCATTTTCGGCCAAGCATTAATGGCGAGGCGAATTTCAGGATAGGTCGGGCAGGGGATGGTGCGGAATTTGTCGGGAGTGAGGGTGACGACGTTATGGCCATGCTCACGCCACGCGTTACAAACCTCACTCAAGGTGCGCACCACGCCATTGACCTGCGGGGCCCACGCATCGCTTACGAGTGCTATGGTTTTAGGCTTCGTCATGTGCAGAATCCTCTTTGAAGAGGCCGAGTTGTGAGGTGTCTATGCCGCGCTTGGCCATCACATCTGCCCAATAGATAATCTCTAATTGGCCATCAAAATGTTCGACAAGGGCGGTGCAGCTCTCTACCCAATCACCATCGTTACAATAGAGGATACCGTTAATATCCTTCATTTCGGCGTGGTGGATATGGCCGCAAATGACACCGTCTGTGCCGCGCATGCGGGCTTCCTCGGCGAGGTAGACTTCGTAATCGCTGATGATTTGGACGGCTTGTTTGACCTTGTGCTTGAGGGTTTGGGAGAGTGACCAATAGGGTAGGCCCATTTTGCGGCGAATAAAGTTCACCCAACGGTTTAACTTAAGTGCGAAGACATAGGCTGAGTCGCCGACATAGGCGAGCCACTTGGCATAACGCATCACGCCGTCAAACTCATCGCCGTGCACGACGAGCATACGGCGGCCATCGGCGAGGGTGTGAATATAGTCGCGATGGACGATGATATCGCCAAAATTCATGCCGATATAGCGGCGGAGAAATTCGTCATGGTTGCCGGGGATGAAAATCACCTCCGTGCCTTTGCGGGATTTACGGAGCACTTTTTGGATGACAGTACTCTGCGGCTCGGGCCAAAACCAGCTTTTGCGCAGGCGCCAGCCATCAATGATATCCCCGACGAGGAATAGTTGTTCCGACTCGTTATATTTAAGAAAATCAAGCAGGTATTCGGCTTTGCAGTCGCGGGTTCCTAGGTGGATATCCGACAGGAATATACTGCGGTAACGGCGCACCGCACTATCCGATTCCCGTAATGGCTCCTCTGCCATAAGCCCCTCATCTAGCCGTTAAGGTAAGCTTAGGCATAGGGCAGGTGCATGCAATGTATTTTCACAAAACTGTCACATTTTTCACGTGTAATGCCGCTATAATGGAAGCTGGAGAAAAACTATGGCAACCGAGAAAAAGCAGAATGCGTTTGAAGCACTTAGTCAAGGCCTAGCAGGCATTGCAGAGGGTAGGCTACCCTTGGGTGACAGCGATGCTGAGGCGCCGAAAGTTCAGGATGTAACGTCAAGAGAGGCGTTTGAGGCGTTTAAAAATTATAATGTGCGCGCGAACCTGCGAGCTGATCGCGTAGGGCTAGTACAAAGTTTCTTGGATCGTTTTGCCAATATTTTTTATGGCGTTTTAGCGACGGGTGTTGGTGTTCTTTTTGGCACAATCGCAGGCCAAAAAGATGATGGCCCAACTTATAAAACACAAGAAGCGTTGGATGCAGCTGCAGAGCGAATGCGCACAGATGGTCCGGCATTAGGGCAAACTTCAGAGGATATAGAACAGCGCATAGCTGAGCGCCAAAGTGAACTAGATGATTTTTTGATGGATGGCTTGGAAAGTGGTGAACCAGAGCAGGGAATTGGTGCGCTGACAGTATTTGCTATCGTATCTGCTGCGGCGTTGGTGTTCACTGGGGCTTCTTTCTTGTTCCGCCAGTTCGTTACGCGCGATTTAACAGAAAAGAGCGCTTATAATGGTGATTTTGGTGCAAAGCGTAGTGCAAAGTTTGTTGCTCAAGAGCTTGAACCAGTGCTCGAGAGAACCAATTCCAAGCATTTGGTGTCTGGAGCAAATACACAGTGGGAAGGGTTGATGGACCCTGAGGCATTAAAAGCTATCGAAGAAGCGGAAGCGCAGCGAGCGCATTAATCATGAGTGAAGAGAATCAACGCCCAGACACCCAAAGCGATTTAAGCTTTGGGAAGTATATGCAGGGCCGCACGAAGAGTGTTCTGACCATTGCAACGGGGCTCGTGGGTGGTTGGTTCGCGGGTTATGTTATTAACAAGGTTACACCTGCTTCCAATGGCATTACCGCTGCACAGGTGGAGAAATTTGGCGGGCCATTTAAAGGTCAGCTTAAAGGCATGGCCGAGAATAATCTGATTCTTTACGAGACAGTAGGTTCTGCGCTAGGCGGGACGGCCGCTGCGGTCTATCGTGGTTTTTCTGGCTGGAAAAAAGACAAGCAGCAGCGCTCAGACGTGAATGAGATTAAGCAAAATGTAGCGGAGATTCGTAGGAAGTTAGAGGCTCCAACTGCACAGGTTTCAGAAACTCAATCGGAACCTATGCTTTCGCAGGAGAGCCAACACGAACGGTAATACGTCCTTGTGGTTCTAAGTAAAACACGCCTTTTTTCGTAGGATCTTCAGTCGCGTTGAGCGAGATGTTGCCTCGCCAGTTGATAGCAGCGTTGTGCTCCTGTGCTTTTAATGCTGCATCACGTAGAAGGAGCGGGTCGATATCCAATTTGCTGGCATAGGCCAGAGCTTGTGAATCAGAGATTGCAATATTCCCATTTACCTTTGCGCTAATGACTTGTTCTGCAGCCCCATATTCTGAACCAAATGCTTCTCTGGTTAGGCCTCGTAGCTCGATAGCCTTCCCAAGACGAAAGCCGAGTCGTTCTTGTGTGGAAGCTTGCTTATCACGAAAATGAATATCTTCGAGATGTAGAATATACTCTTCTATTTTACCATCTGCGGGAATGTTTTGTCTGCGTGTCATACGCTTTGCATAAAGCATTACGCATTAGGAAAGTGTGAAGCTTTTATGAAGAAAGAAGCAGAGCAGTGTAAGAATGTTCATACGTAGATGGTAGGTGCGGTATGTAAGGTGTAACGAACCTAGAAACAGCAAGCTGTTCATCCAGATTCATCCTTAGAAAGGAGGTAATCCAGCCGCAGGTTCCCCTACGGCTACCTTGTTACG
>CAYFFN010000130.1:0-5045 GCA_964342335.1 uncultured Azospirillaceae bacterium | reverse complement strand
AACCTATGCAGGTGGATGCCGAAGAGCCTATCCATTTAGCGCAGGCCGTAGGTGAGATGGGTTTGCGCCATGTGGTGATTACCTCTGTGGACCGCGATGACCTCGCCGATGGTGGCGCACGTCAATTTGCGCGCTGCATTGAAGAGATTCGCAAGCGCACGCCGGATACGACGATTGAGATTCTCACACCGGATTTCCAGCGCAAGCCAGATGCGGTGAAGATTATCGTGGATGCCAAGCCAGATGTGTTTAACCATAACATCGAAACCGTGCCGCGCTTGTACCGCGCGATTCGCCCAGGCGCGCGTTATTTCCATTCCCTCCGCCTGCTTCAGCAGGTGAAAGAGATGGATCCGAGCATTTTCACTAAGTCTGGCATTATGGTCGGCCTCGGTGAGAGCAAAGAAGATGTGATTCAGGTAATGGATGACTTCCGCGTTGCGGATATTGATTTTATCACGATTGGCCAGTACCTCCAGCCGACCCCGCGCCATGCGGCGGTTGACCGTTTTGCCACACCCGATGAATTCCGTTACTTCAAACGTATGGCGAAGGTGAAAGGCTTCTTGATGGTTTCGGCTACGCCCCTTACCCGTTCTTCTTACCATGCGGATGCAGATTTTGCGATGATGCGCGAAGCACGGGAACTACAGCTGCAAAGTAAATCTTAAAAAAGATTATGAAAATGCGCATAGCAGGCGGCGCTTGTGTAATCTAAGTTATAGGGCGCATCGAGATCATCTTCATCTGCCGCATCTGTGCATTCCGAGCCCGAAGATAATGAGCCAGCACGCCCTCTAGCAGGCATGCCTCATCCACCTTCGTATCAATACCCCACATCTCTTCGGGCGTTAGAACTACACCGTATGGCGCGGTGTTGCTCACATGCTTCCCTACATATAATGTGTTGCCGTAATCTCTGTTAAATTGGCCAGCGACCGGAGTGCGATGGGTGGCTCGCCATGCTGTACTGCCTAATTTTCCAGCCGGGGCGTTTACGCCTCCCGTTGTATGATTTGCGCCACCACTTTCGGCAACACCAGTAAAACTTCCTTCAATCAATCCTGCATTCGCTAGGTGTTGCCAAAAACGGAATGTTTCATCTGAGCCCGTTGGTGAGTCCACCTGACCATCCCCATCGCCATTACACGTTGCGGCGCCGCCACTGTCTGTGGTTTTGCACGTTGCTGGGGTCGCATGAGCCTCCAACCAAAAATCGGTAGCGTTACTCATATCCCCAGGGATAGCGAAATACTTATCCTTAAAGGTGGCTACGGCTGTGTAATAGTTTTGGAATTGGGTTGTGACACTGCGCAGCTCTGCTGCGCGAATGAGGCTTTGACCCGCCAAAACACCGCCTGTCAAAAGACCCAAAATAACCAGCACAATAGACAATTCAACGAGCGAGAAGGCTTGGCTGTGTCTGTTCATATGCGTAACATCCCTTAGTTTGCAGGGTAAAATTATATACCAACAAGACTTCAGGGTCAAAAAAATGCAGGCTTTTACTAGTATCGCACATTATTTGCTTGAGATGATGTTGCAAGTGCGGCAAGACACTGACCATGAACAATGATATTACCCTTACCCTCCCCGATGGAACCCAGCGCAGTTATGCAGCAGGCACGACGGGACAAGAAGTAGCAGAAAGCATTGGCGCCGGACTCGCCAAGGCCGCTATTGCGTGTAAAATTGATGGCGTGCAGCGCGATCTGTCCGAGCCACTCCATGCGGATTGTGACTTTGCCATTCTCACACTGAAAGACGAAGAAGGTCTGGATGTGATGCGCCACACCACCACGGCGCAAATTCTAGCGCGTGCACTCAAAGAGCTATGGCCGTCTGCCAAGCTCGCGATTGGGCCGACCATTGAGCATGGCTTCTATTACGATATCGACTTAGATGAGAAGATTACGCCAGAAGACTTGCCTCGCATTGAGAAGAAGATGAACCAGCTTCTTGATTTGAAGCTAGGCGTGCAACGCGAGATGTGGGGCCGTGCCGAGGCGATTGCTATGTTTAAGAAGCGTGGTGAAGATTATAAGGCAGAGCTTATTGCCAACGCAGCGGACGATGATACGACCGAGGCGGGTAAAATCTCGCTCTACCGCCAAGGTGAAGGCGATGATGCATTTATTGACTTATGCCGTGGCCCGCACGTGCTTAATACGGGTAAAATCTCCCGTGCATTCAAGCTAACCAAATTGGCGGGCGCCTATTGGCGTGGGGATTCTAAAAACAAGATGCTGCAACGTATCTATGGCCTCTCCTTCCCGAGCGATAAGGAATTGAAGGCGCATTTGGAGATGCTGGAGCAAGCCGAGCTGCGCGACCATCGCAAGCTGGGGCGTGAGCTGGATCTGTTCCATATTCAAGAAGAGGCCCAAGGGCAAATCTTCTGGCATGATAAGGGCTGGACGCTCTATCGCTCGCTGGAAGATTATATCCGCCGCAAGATTCGCAAAGATGGGTATACGGAAGTGAAGACCCCTCTCCTCGTGGATCGCACGCTTTGGGAGAAGTCTGGCCACTGGGAGAAGTTCCGCGAGAATATGTTCACGGTGGAAGATGAAGGCGACCGCACCCTTGCCATCAAACCAATGAACTGCCCATGCCATGTGCAGATTTTCAATCAGGGTATTAAGTCTTACCGCGACTTGCCATTGCGTATGGCGGAGTTTGGCTCGTGCCACCGTAACGAAGCAACTGGTGCGCTGCATGGCTTGATGCGCGTGCGCGGCATGGTGCAAGACGATGCGCATATTTTCTGCACGGAAGATCAGATTTTGAGCGAAACCGAGCGGTTCTGCCGCCTGCTGGAAAGCGTCTATGAAGAGCTGGGCTTTGATAGTTTTGATGTGAAGCTGGCCACCCGCCCCGAAGTGCGTGCCGGTAGTGACGAGACATGGGATAAAGCGGAAGCGGCTCTCGGCGATGCGGTGAAAGCAGCTGGCTTGGATTATAGTATCGAGCCAAATGAAGGGGCTTTCTATGGCCCTAAGCTGGAGTTCCACCTGAAAGATGCGATTGGCCGGACTTGGCAGTGCGGCACCCTGCAGCTCGACTTTGTTCTGCCGGAACGTTTGGACGCCAACTTTGTCGGAGAAGACGGCAATAAGCACCGCCCTGTGATGCTGCACCGTGCTATTTTGGGCACGTTGGAGCGTTTTATCGGCATTCTCATCGAACACCATGCAGGCAAGTTCCCGCTTTGGATGACTCCGCTTCAGGCGGTGGTGTGTTCCATCACCAACGAGCAGGATTCTGTAGCGCTTGAGATGGTGGAGAAGCTGCAAGCCTCTGGCGTCCGCGCTGAGGCGGACATTAGCAGCAACAAAATCAACTATAAGGTGCGCGAGCACTCTAATGCCAAAGTGCCTTATATCATCGCCATTGGTCCAAAAGACGTGGAAAATGGTACAGTTGCGATTCGCACACTCGGCAAGCAAGGCCAAGAATTCCTTGCGTCCGAGGCGGCAATTGCTAAACTAGTGGATGAGGCGCAAAGCCCCGCATAAGTTATATAAACGGAGTAAATGATTCTATGATGGTATCCCATGAGCTATAATAAGCAAAAAGGCCCACGTGTTAATGAAGCGATTAAGGCGGATAAGATTCGTCTGGTTGGAGCCGATGGGGAAATGGTCGGAGTTGTTACCGTTGCAGAAGGTATTAAGAATGCGAAAGCCGCAGGCTTAGACCTAGTAGAAGTTTCACCGAATGCAGAGCCACCCGTTTGTAAGGTGCTGGATTACGGTAAATATAAGTACGATGCGCAGAAGAAGGCGCATGAAGCCCGCAAGAAACAAAAAGTCGTTCAGATTAAAGAGGTGAAGCTTCGCCCGATGATTGGCGATCATGACCTTGAGATTAAGCTGAAGGCTACCCGTAAGTTTCTTGACGCTGGCGATAAGGTGAAGATTACCCTACGTTTCCGTGGCCGTGAAATGGCACACCAAGAGCTGGGCACTAAGCTGCTTAACCGCGTGAAGGAAGAGCTAGGCGAATTGATTCGTGTGGAGAATGAGCCTTCATTCGAAGGCCGTCAGGTGGTGATGGTTATCGCTCCTGCCGCTACAAAATAAGCTTATTTCAGCCAGCGACTTCCCGGCTTAATCGCCTCTACATCCTTGAGATTGGTAGGCACATTGCTTGCCTCAAAGGTTTGCACCTCGACTTCCAGCAACGGAATGAGCGGGAATGGCAGGTTGTGCGTGCCGTTGCTGCGGTCTACTAAGCAGCATTCGGCTACAACGGTTGCGCCGCAGGCCTCTACCGCCTTCACCGCTTCTAGGGATGATTTTCCGGTAGTTACCACATCCTCGACCATCAGGACTTTAGCGCCTTCTGGCACATAGAGCCCACGGCGAAAGGTGAAGCTCCCCTCTACGCGCTCGCAGAAAATGGTTTCTTTGCCAAGCTGGCGACCCATCTCGTAACCCACGACCACGCCGCCCATAGCGGGTGCGACGACCATGTCTATCTCGTCCAGATTGATGGCAGCGCGGACTTTATCCGCAAGTGCGCCACATAGGCGATCTGCTCGTGCAGGGTTCATCAGAACGCGGGCGCATTGCATATAGGTGTCGCTATGCAGGCCGGAGGATAAAATGAAATGGCCTTTAAGGATGGCTTCTGCGTCTACAAATTCCTGAAAAATATCCATGCTACTCTACTGCTATATTATCGATTAACCGTGTCTTACCCAATCTCGCCGCTACGAGCAAGCGTGCCGGAACCCCTTGGTATATGCTTATAGGCGCGAGGCTCGCACTGTCGCGCAGCTCAATATAATCCACGCTCGCAAAGCCCCTTGCCAGCAGATGGTTTCGGGCTTGCTCTAATAGTGGCGCAGCCTCCTGCCCCGCGTTCGCTGCTTTTGCCGCCTCCTGTAAGGTTGCGTATAGCGCGGGGGCGATAGCGCGCTCCTCAGGGGTTAGATAAGCATTACGCGAGGACATGGCCAAACCATCCGACTCACGCATAGTGGGCACACCGATAATCTCTAGCGGCATGTCTAGATCCTTCACCATACGGCCCATGAC
>CAYFFN010000129.1:0-5088 GCA_964342335.1 uncultured Azospirillaceae bacterium | reverse complement strand
CCGTGGTGCCGACAATCTCGCCATTCTCTGGGTCTTCCAGCACAAAAAGGAACCGCTCATCGCCGTCATAGCTGGTATCCTCGCCAAAACTGGCAACCGCCGCCTCGATTTTCTCGCGCAGCACTTGCTCATCAGGCGGCAAAGACGTCATACCAAACCCTGCTTTCTGCGCGAGTTTCAGCACAGCCGCATGGTCATCTAACGTTACAGGGCGAATAAACACCTGGTTCTCTCCTAGCTTATGCGGCAAGTGCCATCGGCCAACCGCATTAACAATAACGCCGAAAGTTTAGCACGGCTCGCCAAGCTATCCAACAACACATATTCTTTATCGGAATGGATATTGCCGCCGCATACGCCGAGCGTATCCACATTCGGCAGGCCGTATTTATAGAGGTTATTGCCATCACAACAGCCGCCTGTGGCGTTCCAGCTAATCTCCATGCCTAGATCAGCGCCTACTTGCTTCACCAGTTCAAAAATGCGGATATTGTCTGGCTCAATCGGCTTGGGCGCGCGGGTGAATTTGCCGTGCAATTCCGCGGTGATACCGTCCGCAGCGTTTGCCTCTTGCAAAATCTTCGCGAAAGCTTCCTCTAACCACGTTTGGTCTTCGGCTTTTTGAATACGCACATTAAAGCGCATG
This sequence comes from uncultured Azospirillaceae bacterium, assembly GCA_964342335.1. Classification (GTDB taxonomy): domain Bacteria; phylum Pseudomonadota; class Alphaproteobacteria; order Rickettsiales; family UBA3002; genus CAYFFN01. Next base: position 4,442 of record CAYFFN010000129.1, on the reverse strand, counting down.
ATGGCGAGGTCTGGCACGGCATTGAGTGCGCCGCCACCTTCTATCTTGCCGGGGTTGAGCGTCACGCCCTCACGCTGGCCGTTGAGCGCATCCACCGCTTGGGTAATCTTGGCGCAAGCCACAATCGCATTGCGGCCCAAATGATGCTCACGCCCTGCATGCGCGGCTTTGCCATGCACAACAATTGCAAAATTGCCGCTGCCCTTGCGGCTGCCTGCGAGCGACCCATCCGGCAATGACGGCTCAAAAATCAAGCCAAGCTGATTGCGTGGCGCGGCCTCTGCAAACAACACATCCGAGCTTTGCGATCCAATTTCTTCATCCGGATTAATCACAATCTCCCAGCCGAGTTGGTCAGCCCATGGGCTTTTCTCAAACGCTTCGAGCGCCTTGAGCATCACCACCAAGCCCCCTTTCAGGTCGGCCACACCGGGGCCATTCATCGTATTCTCATCCAAGAAAACCGGCTCTTGAAAATAATGGTCCTTGGCAAAAACCGTATCCATATGTCCGCCGAGAAATATCTGAATCGGCGCCTCGGGGCGTTTGCGAATACGCAACGCATCGCCCATCGGAATCGCTATCACCTTGCCTTCACTATCCACCGATTCTAGCGGGGCAAGCGGAATACGCTCCATCCCGCCATGCAGCCAAAGGAAGTTATCCTCCAATGCCTTACACATAGCGGCGAGCCCTTCGGTATTATAGCTGCCCGAATTGATTTTCGACCATTCCATGGTCAAGTGAATCATGTGCTGGTGCTGGCTGTCGATCCAGTCGAGATAGTCTTGATACTGTGCCAGATCCGCCATTACTTCTTGCGGCTGAAGAGCCCTTTGAGGCGCTTAACGAGCTTGCCTGCTGCGCGGCCAGCGATGGTGCTGCCTGCCTCATGCGTTTCTTCCTCGCTGTCGTCCTGCATAAAGCTATCAATCGCCATGCGGAAACGCTCCATACCCGTATCAATATCCGCGTCGCTGATGGTAAGTGGTGGCACAAAACGCATCACGTTTGGCCCCGCAACGAGCACCAACGCCCCTTGCATGCGCGCATGCTCAGAGAGCTTGGCAGCCTTGCCTTTCCATTGCGGGCTCAGCTCGCACCCAATCATCAAGCCCTTGCCGCGAATCTCGGTGAAGATATTCAAATCTTCGTTGATAGCCGCGAGCGCCTCGCGCATCTTCTGGGCCTTCTCTTCCACTTCCGCGAGCAGAATCGGGTTGTTGATTTTCTTAAACGCCGCGAGCGCCACTGCGCATGAAAGCGGGTTACCGCCAAAGGTCGTGCCATGCGAGCCGAATTGCAGCGTATCCTGCGCCTTCTCGCCAATCAGCATAGCACCCACGGGCACGCCACAGCCCAGCGCCTTAGCGAGCGTCATAATATCCGGCTGCACTTCGTCATGCATATGGGCGAAGATTTTACCCGTGCGGCCGACGCCACACTGCACTTCATCGACAATCAGCAACGCGCCGACTTCATCGCAAAGCTTACGCAAATGCTTGAGGAAGCCCGGCTTCGCAGGCACTACGCCGCCCTCACCTTGCACTGGCTCCACCAGAATCGCGCAAGTCTTCTCGGATACGAGACGGCTAATCGCCTCCTCATCGTTGAAGCTTTCGCAATAGACAAAGCCTGCTGGAAGCGGCTCAAAGCCTTTTTGGTATTTCGGTTGCGCGGTCGCTGTTACGGTCGCGAGCGTGCGGCCATGGAACGAACCATTGAACGTAATAATCTCGCGCATCTCTGGCGGGCGGCCATTATCGGCTGCGTATTTGCGTGCCAGCTTGATGGCGGCTTCGTTCGCTTCGCCACCGGTGCTGCAGAAGAAGGCCTTCGTCGCGAACGGCGCGGCATTCACCAGCGCTTCAGCCAAATGAATTGCAGGCGCAGTATAGAAAATATTGCTGGTATGCCACACGCGGCGCATCTGGGATTCCATCGCCATCAGCAAATCCGGGTCTTGATGACCCAAGCTGTTCACGGCGATACCTGCGCCAAAATCAATGTAATCATTGCCATCGATATCATAGAGCGTAGAGCCCTTACCATGGTCGATAATCATGTCGCGAGGATTGTAATTCGGCATCCAATAGGTGCGCGCCTTTTGAATCAGCTCCTCGGTTTCTTTACTCAGCTTGGAATGTTTGTTTAGCATCCTACGTATCTTCTGTGCGTTAGTTTGGCTGTGCAATTTAGCGGATGCGGCGTGGCGTGGCAAGTGCCGCTTCAGCCCTGTGGGCTACCCTTTCTGAGCGCCGCCTCCAGCCCATGACGCACGCCATTTTCGGCTTCCATTCTGGCTCTCACCTCTTCTGGCACTTCGGCGCCCTCGCCCCATTCCACGACCTCGCCAAAATCCTGCATCGTAAAGCCGCCTTGGGTTTTCGCCTTTTGGAAGGAGGTGAATTTAGCAGGACTCATCTCGACATAGGCCCAATAATCCCGACCATCGGCCAATTTACCCTGCGTCAGCACGGTAATGCGCATATGGGTTTCAGGGTCTAGCTCTTTTCTCATGTCCTGTGATTTCTTAGCTATTCGTCATACCGCGGTTTAACCGCGGTATCCAAGACATACAGAAAAATGGATCCCGTGGTCAAGCCACGGGATGACGGTATTAACGTGATTGCTGTGCAAGCATGCCATTCAAACGCGACGATTCCGCGCGTTGCATATGCGGGCTGCCCATCGTGGCGATTTTGTCCGCCACCCACCAACCGGCGCAGCCTATGCCAAAGAGCGCAAGGCCGACCACCGTTTCTATCGGGTCAAACTCCGCACCTTCTTTGATGCCATTGCCGAGCAGGTTGAGCCCTTGCATGAGCATCTTATAGCCACCCAGCCCGACTCCGACGGCGGAGACGACTTTGACCACGAGAGACGTGGCAACACTGGCAACTTCCGGTAAACCTAACATAGGCCAAGCATAGCGCAATCCGCGCCCACTGTCACTAGCCCACGCAAAAACGTCACGAAACCGTCATGAAACAAAGCGCCGATAGGTGCTATAACAAAATGGATGGAAAAAGATAAGACCGACATTGCTTACCAAGCCTACAAAGGCCCAAATAAAGCACTCTCCTCTGCCGCAAGGGGCTTCTTGCAGGCGAAGGCAGCTGGCTTTACGGGCCTTTTTGTCGGTGGCGCGTTGGGCGCTGCTTTTCACAAACCTATTAATGGTTTTATTGCGCGCTACCCAAAGCTGGATAGCTGGATTGACCAATCCTCTCAGCTGGTCGGAGGAAAATTTTTTGGCCGATTATTTGGAGGCGAAGGCCGCTTCAAAACCGCTGCTTTAGGCGCCATCGTCACAAACTCCTGCGCGGGTTGGGTGGCCATGGCTCATGGAGCATTTAAAGGCTACAAAGATTCAGATGCAGGCCAAAAGCAGTTTAAAGAGGCACAGTCCGAAATTATCACGCTTCGCACCCAACTCTGCGATGCCCCAACTAATAGTGTGGCATCAGACTCTACCGTAGCTGAAGACACGATAGCGCAGCATAGCTCCAAAGGCATTAGTGGGTAACGACACTCGCCTCATCATCGCCATCGTGCTTGATGTTCTTTTCCTCGACCTCCACCCAGTCGGTAATCGGCTCAGGAAGCTCGACCAGCGCGTGTTTTAGCACTTCATCCACCGTCTCAACGGGGATAATCTCCAAGCCCTCCTTCACATTATCGGGAATCTCTTCGAGGTCTTTGACATTCTCATGCGGAATTAACACGGTGGTGATACCGCCTCGCAGCGCCGCGAGCAGCTTCTCTTTGAGGCCACCAATTTGCAGCACGCGGCCACGCAGCGTCACCTCACCCGTCATCGCCACATTCTTCTTCACGGGGATGCCGGTGAGCACGGAGACAATCGTCGTACACATCGCGATACCTGCGCTTGGGCCATCTTTTGGCGTCGCGCCTTCCGGCACGTGCACGTGGATGTCACGGGTTTTGAACGCCGTCGGCTTGATACCATATTCCAACGCGCGGCTACGCACATACGACGCGGCAGCTTCCACGGACTCTTTCATCACATCACCGAGTTTACCCGTCACGGAGAATTTACCACGGCCCGGCATTTTTACCGATTCGATAAGCAACAGGTCACCGCCCACCTCGGTCCATGCCAAACCAGTGGTTACGCCAATCTGGTCGTCCTGCTCTGCTTCGCCATAAGAGAATTTGCGCACACCAAGGAACTCGCCGAGATTTTCGGCAGTCACCTTGACGATCTTTTTCTTCTTATTGGTCATCAGCTCTTTCACGCCTTTACGCACCAGCTTGGCAATCTCGCGCTCAAGGTTACGCACGCCCGCCTCACGGGTGTAATAGCGGATGATACCGCGCAGCGCATCTTCCTCAATGCTCCAGTCCTTATCGGTCATGGCGTGGTCTTTTAGCTGCTTAGAAATCAAATGCTGCTTGGCGATATTCACCTTCTCATC
>CAYFFN010000128.1:0-5130 GCA_964342335.1 uncultured Azospirillaceae bacterium | reverse complement strand
GGATGCGAATCTGCCGAAGCTCGTTGAGCATTTGGTTGAGAAAGAGATTCGCAAACTCACCGACTAAATAGGTCGCTCCAAACTATCCTGTGTGTTTTTTTGTCACAGCGTTCAGGAAATGAACGCTCGTTTAGTGTATTTCTGTGCGCGGCTCTTTTGAGGCGCCGTTCTTTTTGTTAAGCTAAAGTTGTTAATAAAAAGAAGTTAGAAATCAATTGAATTTACTAACAAAAATAGGTTACGCTATTATTGTATCACTGTGCTTTGCGCTCCCACACGGAGCCAAAGCGCAGGAGCTTCCGGCCATTGATTTGCCTCCATTACCCGGGGTGGATGATGCGGAAGCGGGGATGCCGGACTTGCCGCCATTGCCAGGAGAAGAGATAGCTGAGCAGACCCCACAAGTTCCCGTTGCAAGCGAGGATGATTTGGCTGTGACGTTGCCGCCGATTGAGGTGAGTGGCGGGGCTGTGCCGCCGTCCATTGATGTTGATTTACCTCCATTGCCGGAGGGTTCAGAAGAAACTGCGCAGAATGAAATGGATGAGATGCCTGCCTTGCCTGCATTGGGTGATGAGGCGGACGCGCCAGTAGATGCGCCAGTGGCCGCGCCAGTAGTGTTGGCAGATGAAGAGGAGCCACTAACCGCACCATTGCCCCCTTTAGGCAGTGATGACCCGTTTGCAGACCCGTTCTTTGAAACGGCGGAGGAGGAGACTCCAGCCCAAGAAGAGGAGAAGTCTGTTGAGCTTATTTCCTCTGACCTGCCGGATAATGCAGGGCCGGTGCTGTTGGAGCCGCTCCTGGATACCGAAGTTGTTGTAGAAGAAGATACTAAAGAAGCGCCTAAAACCCACAAGAGTGCTCGCAAGCAAGCTCCTTTCAACTACAAGGTGGTCCGCATGCCGGCACCCCTTGCAGTGAGGGAGCAAACTAAAAACAACCGCCATTTGCCGGTTGCACGCTATGAGTCGGATATGGACCATAGTGTTTATGTGGCCGCCGCGCACGATGATGTGAACGGATTGCGTGCCTTGCTGAATAATGGCCGTCGGTTGGATATGAAGAACCAAATGGGCGATACGCCGCTTATTACGGCGATTCGCGCTAACTCTATGAAAACCGCTCGTTTGCTGGTTGCGCGAGGTGCGCGGGTGGATGTGCGTAATAAATATGGCATGACGGCCATGGATGTGGCACGCCAACAGCGCAACCAAGCCGCGCTGGCTTTGCTTTCTCCTCTGGTATTCGCGCAAAACCAATAGCTAGACTTCTGTTTTCCAAGGCGCTACATAAACAGCGAATGGGAGAAACAGTATGACCAAGACCTACGGAAAATCACGTTTGCCAAGCCGCCATGTGACGCAGGGGCCAGAGCGCGCGCCGCACCGCTCGTATCTCTATGCGATGGGGTTGGATAAAACCCTGATTGATCAGCCGTTGGTGGGGGTTGCAACCACATGGAACGAGGCTGCGCCGTGTAATATTGCGCTGGCCCGCCAAGCACAGATTGCCAAGAAAGGCGTCGCCGCTGCGGGTGGTACTCCGCGTGAATTTACGACGATTACGGTGACCGATGGTATCGCGATGGGCCACCAAGGCATGAAGTCATCGCTGGTGAGCCGTGAGGTGATTGCGGATTCGGTTGAGCTTACCATGCGCGGCCATTGCTACGATGCGCTGGTGGGGCTTGCGGGCTGTGATAAATCTCTTCCGGGTCTGATGATGGCGATGTTGCGCCTAAACGTGCCGAGCGTGTTTATGTATGGAGGCTCTATTCTTCCCGGCCAGTTTAAGGGCAAGGATGTGAGCGTGCAGGATGTGTTTGAAGCGGTAGGTCAGCACAGTAGTGGTAACCTGCCAGACGAAGAGTTGGAAGCATTGGAGCAGGTGGCGTGTCCGTCTTCTGGTTCGTGCGGCGGTCAGTTTACGGCGAATACGATGGCATGTGTGTCTGAGGCTGTTGGCTTGGCGCTGCCGGGATCCGCTGGTGCGCCTGCGCCGTATGAATCGCGCGATGCCTATGCCTTCGCGAGTGGTGAGGCGGTGCTCGAGCTGCTGAAGCACAAACTCCGTCCACGCGATATTGTGACGCGGAAGGCGTTGGAGAATGCCGCGGCGGTGGTGGCTGCGACGGGTGGCTCGACCAATGCAGCGCTGCATTTACCAGCGATGGCGCATGAGGCAGGTATTACGTTTGATCTGCACGATGTAGGCGAAATCTTCCAAAAGACGCCTTATATCGCGGATTTGAAGCCGGGTGGACGTTACCTTGCGAAGGATATGTATGGCATTGGCGGGATTCCGGTGGTGATGAAATTGCTGCTTGAGGGCGGCTATCTGCACGGCGATTGTATCACCGTGACGGGCAAGACGATTGCCGAGAACTTGAAGCATATCGAGTTCCCGACAGAGCAAGACGTAGTACGCCCGCTTTCGAATCCGCTTTCAGAGACCGGTGGTGTGGTAACGCTCAAGGGCAACCTCGCGCCAGAAGGGGCGATTGTGAAGGTTGCAGGGATGAAAAACCTGCGCTTCTCGGGCCCTGCGCGCGTGTTTGAGCGTGAGGAAGATGCATTTGAAGCCGTGGAAAAGCGTAAATATAAAGAGGGCGAGGTGCTTGTTATCCGTAATGAGGGCCCTAAAGGTGGCCCGGGTATGCGTGAAATGCTCGCGACGACGGCTGCGCTCTATGGTCAAGGTACGGGCGACTCTGTGGCGTTGATTACGGACGGACGCTTTAGTGGCGCCACGCGCGGCTTCTGTATTGGCCATGTGGGTCCAGAAGCGGCTGTGGGTGGTCCGATTGGCCTCGTGAAGGATGGCGATATCATCACGATCGATGCCAATGCGCGCACGATTGAGATAGATGTGAGTGACGAGGAGCTAGAGTCACGCCGCGCCAAATGGGCGATGCAGAATCATGATTATACCTCTGGTACGCTCTGGAAATACGCTCAAACAGTAGGCTCCGCTGAGAAGGGTGCGGTGACGCATCCAGGTGGATCTGCCGAAACACATTGCTTCGCTGATATTTAACGTCTGCTTTTTAGTCTTTGTTTCCTAGTAGCTTTATGTTGCAATTGCGAGTCATTCGCATTATAATAAGGCTATATTACAATAAAAAAGAGAGGCGATATGGCTAAGCAAGTAAAGAAAACGGTGAGCTATGGCATGATGCATATGGCGGTTGCGATTGCAGTGGCTTATGTGGTGAGTGGGGACTGGCGTGTTGCGCTGGCGATTGGCTTTGTGGAGCCATGCGTGCAGACCATGTGTTACTTTTTCCATGAGCGCGTATGGGCGCGGAGGATAGCCTAGAAATATTCGAGGCTTACGGAGAAGATTTTCTCTACGTAGCGGACGGTTTCGCTGTTGGCGAGGATGAGGACGCGGTCGCCGGCGTGGATGACTTCTTCATTATCTGGGATGCTCATGATGCCGTGGCGGAAGAGGGCGGCGATGACCACGCCTTTTGGTAATTCCAATTCACCGATTGCTCTACCTACTACGCTGGAGGTGTCCATGGCTTCAGCTTCGATGATCTCGGCCATGCCGTCTGCGATGGTGTGTACGGCGCAGATTTTACCGCGGCGCACATGCTGTAGGATACCGGAAACGGTGGTTTCGCGAGGATTGACCACCACATCCACCCCCAGATTGCTGAGCAGAGGGGCATAGGACGCGTTATTTACTAGCGTGATGGCGCGGTCGCAGCCGAAGCGTTTGGCGAGCAGGGAGCCGATGATATTGGTTTCGTCGTCATTGGTGACGGCGATGACTGTCTCGGCAGATTCCATGCCTGCTTCGGTCATCAAATCACGATTTAAGGCGTCACCGTGCAGTACGGTAGTGGTGCCGAGGCGCATGGAGATAATCTCTGCGCGGGCTTTGTTGGATTCAATGATTTTGGCGCGGACTTCGCCAGCATGTTCCGTCTCCAGCGCGTTGGCGAGGTAGAAACCGATATTGCCGCCGCCGAGGATAATCACGCGGTGGGCGGAGCGCTCTTGATGGCCGAAGGCAGAGACGGCGGCGCGCACGGTCTCGGGCGGGGCGACGAAATAGAGCACATCGCCTTCATAAAGCATGGTTTTGTTGGTGGGGATTTTGAACGTGCCGTCGCGTGTGATGCCGAGGATGCGCATATTGAGATGCGACGTCTTTTGCTGCACCAATGGCATAGGTAGCTTGAGAAACGGGCAATCTTCCGTACAGCGCATACCGATCACTTTGGCGTGGCCGTTCATAAACGGGATGGTGTCCACCGTGCCGGGCTCGTGTAGGCGGCGCAGGGTGGTTTGTGCGACTTCCACCTCGGGCGAGATGATGAAGTCGATGGCCATATGGTCCTTGCTGTAGAGGTTCTGCCATACAGGGTTTAGGTAGTTCTGGTCGCGCACACGGGCGATACGCGTGGGGATGCTGAAGAGCGAATAGCCGATTTGGCAGGCCACCATGTTCACTTCATCGGAATGGGTGACGGCGATGAGCATATCGGCCTCATACGCACCGGCCTTCTCAAGCATGGCAGGGTGGGAGGCGTGGCCATGGAAGGCGCGCACGTCCAGTGCTGAGTTGATGCTCTGTATAATCTCAGGATTATTATCGATGAGGGTAACTTCGTTGCCCTCGCGTGCTAGGTGACGTGCGATACTCGCGCCGACCATCCCTGCACCACAGATAAGAATCTTCATGCCTGTCTCCTACGCCGCAGCGTCAGGTAGTTAGGCCGCGGCTTTGTCGTCGTTATGAATACCTAGCATTTTCAGCTTACGGTGCAAAGCGGAACGTTCCATGCCCACGAACTGTGAGGTCTTGGAAATATTGCCGCCGAAGCGATTGATTTGCGACGCAAGATATTGTTTTTCAAACATTTCACGTGCTTCGCGGAGCGGCATAGACATGATGTCGCTGTTCAAATCGCTGCGAGAGAAGCTAAAGCTGTTTTCATAGAGCTCTGCGGGCAGCATATCGGCCGTAATCGGCTCGTGAGCCTTGCCTGCAGCCATAATCAGCAGGCGTTCCATTATGTTGCGAAGATGTCGCACATTTCCAGGCCAGCTGTACGATTGCAGCACCGCCATCGCGTCTTCTGCGATAGGGCGTGGGGTTAGGCCAGAGAGTTCC
>CAYFFN010000127.1:0-5142 GCA_964342335.1 uncultured Azospirillaceae bacterium | reverse complement strand
TCTGTGCAGCTCCATCAGACGCACCTTCTATATGATGCGACAAATCGATGCCATCAGCGACTGGTTTCATAGGGTCCTTCATAAAATAAAGTTACCACTATTTACGGAAATTAAGTGTTACACTTTCATGACAATGCTGTGGTGAAAAAATTGCGCATGAGGCAAATCAAATTGATGGCGCCTCAACCTCAATTCCGCGCTCACGCATGTCAGGTACATTCGAGGGTGATAACTTACCCAGCACCTCAATCGCCACCTCCCGCGGGTCGGTTACGTGCTGCATGGGTGCTAGGGTCTCTTCATCCATGGAATGACCTTACCGATAAGGGGTTAATATTTGGTTAAATTATTACGCAGCCAAGCTTTTTAGATGGTCAGTGGTTATCCAGCCGCCGCCCAGCACACGGTCACCATCATAGGCCACGCAGGCTTGGCCGGGGGCAATGCCTGCATAGGGCTGGTATAGAGTGACTTCCGCCCTGCCCTCGCCCTGCGGCGTGATGGTCGCGGGAATCGCTGCTTGCGCGGAACGCACCTTCACGAGAACATCTTCGCATGGCTCTGTGAGTGTGCCATCCAGCCAGTTCAGGTCTTGGATGGTGAATTTCGTATGCGAAAGAGCATCTTTCGGGCCGACGATAACGCGCTTTTTCTCTGCATCCAGCTTAAGCACATAAAGCGGCTCACTATAGGCTATACCCAGCCCTTTGCGCTGGCCGACGGTGTAATGGATAATCCCCTGATGTTCACCCAGCACCGTACCATCAATATGTACGATTTCGCCTGGATTCTCGGCATCAGGGCGGATTTTGCGGATGACGCCCGCATAATCCCCATCTGGCACGAAACAGATATCTTGGCTGTCCGGCTTATCGGCCACAATCAGACCATATTTCTCGGCAATTTTGCGGGTTTCATCTTTGGTTTGGTTACCCAGCGGGAAACGTAAAAAGTCCAATTGCTCTTGTGTGGTCGCGAAGAGGAAATAGCTCTGGTCTTTGCCTGCATCCGCTCCGCGGTGCAGTTCACCGTCTATGTTTTGAACATAATGTCCTGTTGCCATGACGTCGGCATCTAGCTCATGTGCGGTGGCTAGCAGGTCTTTGAACTTCACCGTCTGGTTACAGCGCACACACGGGATGGGCGTTTGGCCCGCCAGATAGGTATCGACGAAATCGTCCACCACCGATTCACGAAATTTATTTTCGTAATTCAATACGTAATGCGGGATACCCATCTTCTCTGCTACGCCGCGTGCATCGTGAATATCCTGCCCTGCACAGCAGGCGCCTTTTTTGGCCAGCGCCGCACCATGGTCATAGAGTTGCAGGGTGATTCCTATCACTTCATAGCCCTCATCGGCAAGCATCGCCGCGACCACGGAGCTATCCACCCCGCCGCTCATTGCGACCACCACGCGCGTATCCGCGGGTGCTTTATCTATGCCTAAACTATTGACCATGCGCGCCTAACTACACTAAACGCCCGTTTAGCGCAAGAAAATCACCATTTAGTACGATTCTGTCATCAAACTGTAACCTGCCCTTGTTAGGATGCTAGCAGTGAAAAAGAAACAGGTATCCAAATGAACACGCCTAATACGCAAGTTATCAAAGCCAAAACCGAGAAAAAGCCTGAGGTTGCAGCCAACCCATTCATGTCTGCCGATGCCAGCATGAGTGTGAAGCAAGAGCAGCAAATGCAGCAGCGTTTTTTGCAGCATTTTGAGTCTATGCGTTTTGAAACGGCGATTGAGCCAGACCATCAGCAATGGCTGGATGCGCCGACGCATAAGCACACCTTCCGTTTTGGCGTGTGTGAGCGCGTCGCCCAAGATGTACGCAGCCCTGACCCAATGGATCTCGTTGGCCGTCGCGCCCAAGATGTATGGATTGGCTCACAAGTAGATCGTGGCCGTGTTGTACTGCAGCGTCTTGGCTTAGAAATTATCGGTAAACCACGCGTGCTTCGCGATGAAATGAATCCAGACCGTATCGCGCTGGAATATGATGTGGACCTGAAAGAAAAAACAGGCCCTGTAAAGCCACATACCAGCCTACCTGAGATTGCCAAGCAACTCGCTGAGGCTACCAGCTACTATTATAAAGAGCGTAAAGGCGCTAAAGAAGAGTTTGGCGTTGAGTATGTCGAGCCGGAAGCTATCACCCGCTAATTAGTCGAAGATTTTGTAGTTTGAGGTTCCGAACACAAAATCAATCTCCACCCCGTTGCTTGATAATGGCAGAATGATGCTACGGTAGCGGACTTCTTTATCATTCATGAAAAACTCTGAGGATTGTGACTGCGGTTGGCCCGTCTTCAGTACATCCTCATAAAAGCCCATCGTGTTGTTAATCATGATATCATTCATGGCTTCTTGCATTTCAAGGCCAGTCAAATCTTGACCATAAACGCTGATAAGGTCTGAGCCAAAATAATGGAATTTATGGTCTTCCTCTTCACCACGCACATCGATAGTGAAAGTTTGGTGCCAAATTTCTTCAATCTCGGTGATATCCACATCTGCCAGTGATGGCATTGGGCGGTCTCTGCGCAGCCTGTTCCATAAGGACAGGAGGCGAAACGTCATCCGTTGTTCTTGGCCTCTCGGCTGCATTGGTGCGGTCATAGCTCCCCCGATTAATCAGCATATTTTACTGTTTTCTGGCAGAGCAAACAACTGCAATCGCACTAAAAACGATTATGGAGCCGCTTTTTAAGCACTCTTGGCTTTCGTGACACGTTGCGCAAGGGCTGCGGCCATAAAGTCTTCTAAATCACCATCGAGCACTGCCGTGGTGTTGCTGGTCTCAACTCCGGTACGCAAATCTTTAACCATTTGATATGGCTGCAAAACATACGAACGAATCTGATTACCCCAGCTATTATCCGACTTCGCGGCCTGCTCGGCATTCGCTGCTTCTTCGCGGATTTGCAGCTCGCGCTCATAGAGGCGCGCCTTGAGCATTTTCATTGCCTCCGCCTTGTTGGAGTGCTGCGAACGGCCAGACTGCGAGGCTGAGACAATGCCTGTAGGTATATGGGTGATACGCACCGCAGAATCGGTGGTGTTTACGTGCTGCCCACCCGCGCCGGAAGAGCGGTAAGTATCAATCCGTAAATCTTTCTCTTCAATGACAATCTCAATAGAGTCATCCACCTCGGGATATACCCAGATGCTCGCGAAGCTCGTGTGACGGCGCGCGCTAGAATCAAAAGGCGAGATACGCACCAGACGGTGCACGCCACTCTCGGTCTTCAGCCAGCCATAGGCGTTATGGCCAATCACTTTGATAGTGGCGGATTTGATGCCCGCTTCTTCGCCAGACTGCTCATCAACAATCTCGACCTTATAGCCGTTGGCGTTGCCCCAGCGTGTATACATACGATAGAGGATGCTCGCCCAGTCGTGGCTTTCCGTGCCGCCTGCACCTGGATGGACCTCCAAAAAGGCGCTGTTCGCATCCGCCTCACCAGAGAGGAGTGATTCGGTTTCTAGCTTACTTACTTTCTTCGCGATGGCTTCCAGCTCGGCTTCGGCTTCCGCTACGGAGGCTTCGTCCCCCTCCTCTTCTGCCATCTCGATAAGCTCGACGGCATCCTTCGCGTTTTGCTCCATGGCGAGGCAGTCATTCACCATGCGGTCGAGATGGTTACGCTCTTGCAGGAGTTTTTGCGCGACTTCTTGGTCGTTCCAAAGCTCTGGGTCTTCGGCTTTTACGTTCAGCTCTTCAAGGCGTTTGACGGCGTTATCCCAGTCAAAGATACCTCCTCAGCAAAGCCTGACTTTGCTGGATGGATTCGTAAAGCTTGTAGGTTTCTGCTTTCATGCGGTGGTTATAGCGTAGCGCGCGCGGCTGGCAAGCACTGCGTTAATAAATCCCCCCAGTGCCACCTTGGAAGCCTCCACGTGGTGCATTATTTTGCTCTGAAGGGGGGCGGCGATTCTCGAACGGATTGTAAGGTGGTGCGGGAGCAGGTTCCGGCTCCGGCTCTTCAAAACCATCGGTTTCATACACACCTGAGCGGCCAAACGGATTCGCGCGTTGTGGCGATTGCTGCTGCATACGCTGGAACTCACTGGTGGGGGTCGAGTTAATCGTCTGCTTCGGATTCGGCGCTACATCCTGCCACTCGGTATTACGCTCGCCCTCAAACGGATTGAAGCCCTCAGGGTCAAAGTCTGGTGCGGTGCTTGGCTGAATTTGCGGCATATCGCCCATGGTGCTTTCCTCCGCAGCCACTTTGGCGCGCCATGCGGGTGGGATGTAAATATCATCGCCCACCAAGAAAGCTTCGGTAATAATATTACCCCCCTCTTGCCCCGGCATTGGCGGCAGACCGGTCTGGCGGTCCACGCGAATTTGACGAATCCCTGGCGGAATACGGAATGGCGTGGCAGGCTCATCTTTCAACGTGGCTTGCATGAAACTCACAAAGGCAGGGAGCGCGGTTTGGCCACCGGTTTCGTGGCGGCCCATATTGCGCGGCGTGTCAAAGCCAATATATACCCCTGCCACCAAATCGGGTGAGAAGCCGACAAACCATGCATCACGGCTATCGTTGGTCGTACCTGTCTTCCCCGCCAGTGGCTTGCCCACCACCTTGGCGCGGGTTGCGGTGCCTCGCTGCACGACGCCTTCGAGCATGGAGACCATTTGATAAGCCACTCGTGGGTCGAGCACCTGCTCACGATCATCCGGGAGAATCGGAGGGTCTTGCGGGTTCACGGTGGAGACCAGCGCATTACAGCCTTCGCAAGAGCGTGTATCCGCGCGGTAAAGGATGCGGCCATAACGGTCATCAATGCGCTCCACCAGCGATGGCTCCACGCGGTAGCCGCCGTTAGCCAGCATCGCATAGGCATTCACGAGGCGAATAAGCGTAGTCTCTTGCGAACCGAGCACGGCAGAGAAGTTACGCGGCAGGTCTTTATAAATCCCGAAGCGCTCACCCATATTGAGCACCTTCACCAACCCTACCATCTGTGCGAGCTGTACGGTGGAGGTGTTGCGGGATTTCTCTAGCGCCATGCGCATAGTGGTTGGGCCTAAGAATTTGCCATCATAGTTTTGAGGACGCCAGACGGGAAGCCCCGGCCCTTGCGCTAATTCAATTGGGCTATCCATCACGATAGTTGAA
>CAYFFN010000126.1:0-5145 GCA_964342335.1 uncultured Azospirillaceae bacterium | reverse complement strand
TATTTATCAAACGTGCAGCACGTCACTTCCATCATCGGCGCATTCACGCACGCGCCCAAGCACTCGACTTCTTGCAGCGTGAACTTTCCATCCGCCGTGGTTTCGCCCATGCCAATGCCCAGCTCGTCTTTGCATGCGCGCACCACTACATCCGAACCGCGCAACCAGCACGGCGTCGTTGTGCAAACCTGCACATGAAACGTGCCCATCGGCTGCAAGTTATACATAGAGTAGAAGCTCGCCACTTCGTATACGCGAATAAACGGCATACCCAGCATCTCGGCAATCACATGAATCGCCGCGTTCGGAATCCAGTTATCGTGCTGCTTTTGCGCAAGGTTCAGCAACGGCATCACCGCACTTTGCTGCTTACCTTCTGGGTATTTCGCAATATGCTTTTTCGCCTCTTTGATGTTTTCCTTGGTAAAGGCAAACTCAGCAGGCTGTTCAAATTCGACTTTCTTCAATGCCGCAACCATTAGCGATCAATCTCCCCAAACACTACATCCAACGTACCAATAATGGCACTCACATCGGCCAGCATGTGGCCTTTACTCATAAAGTCGAGCGCTTGCAAATGCGCAAAGCCCGGCGCACGAATCTTGCAGCGATAAGGCTGGCTGCTTCCGTCCGAAACGAGGAACACACCAAACTCACCCTTCGGCGCTTCCACCGCAGTATACGTCTCACCCGCAGGCACACGAACGCCCTCTGTAAAGAGCTTAAAGTGACGAATCAGCGCTTCCATAGATTCTTTCATCAACGCACGTTTTGGCGGAGCGATACGCGGATCATCAACCATCACCGGTCCCGCCTCTAGCTGGCCAATACATTGCTTGATAATGCGCAAACTCTGGCGCATCTCTTCCATACGGCACAGGTAACGGTCATAACAATCGCCGTTCTTACCGACAGGAATATCAAACTCTAACTCGTCGTAAATCTCATAAGGTTGCGACTTACGCAAATCCCACGCAATGCCAGAACCGCGCAGCATCACGCCGCTAAAGCCCCATGCTTGTGCTTCCTCGGGCGTCACCACGCCCACATCAACGGTACGCTGCTTCCAAATACGGTTCTCGGTCAGCAGGCCTTCCACATCGTCGATGATTTTGCCGAAGCCATCCGCAAACTCATAAATGTCTTTTTCCATTCCCTTAGGAATATCTTGATGCACCCCACCTGGGCGGAAATAAGCCGAGTGGAAACGTGCGCCCGAAGCACGTTCGCAAAACTCAAGAATCTTCTCACGCTCTTCGAACATCCAAAGTAGCGGCGTCATCGCGCCCACATCGAGCGCTTGCGTTGTAACATTCAATGTATGATTCAGAATGCGCGTCAGCTCAGAGAATAATGTACGAATCACCTTCGCGCGGCGCGGAATGTCGCAGCCCAAAAGCTTCTCAACCGCCAACGCATAGGCATGCTCCATACACATCGGAGACACATAATCCAAACGGTCAAAATACGGCAAAGCCTGCACATAGGTCTTATGCTCAATCAGCTTTTCTGTGCCACGGTGCAACAAGCCAATATGCGGATCTGCACGCTCAACAACCTCACCATCCATCTCCAACACGAGACGCAACACTCCGTGTGCCGCAGGGTGCTGAGGGCCAAAATTAAGCGTAAGATTTTTAATATCGACTTCAGACATTACTGCACTTCCATCTCCGTAGCTGGCACCCCATCCGTAGCGGGCTCAACCGCAGCCGCAGCATCCGGATCCACTTGTTTAACACATGCATCGACATAGCTCGCGCGTTCTTCAGGATACTCTACTGGGTCGAACCCCTGCTCGGCATACACAGAGTCAAATTTCTCACCACACAAGGCCGCATAATCTACCGGGGCAGCATCAGCAGAATCCATACCAGCTTCAATCATATCTGCGGCATCATCCATAGGCATTGACATATCCCCTTCAGCCTCAAAACCATCTTCACTAAACGCCTCAGGAGCAAATCCATTCTGTTGCGCTTCTTGCTGCATTTGCATTTGCATCTGCATCATTTGAGCCATTTCATCTTTATTAGGCATCAACAGAAAACCCATTACCGTTATCACAATAGAGAACAAAATTTGCGCAACGTTCAAAATCACAATCGCGCGTATGATATAGCCCCAGAACTTGGCCTTACAGTTAAACGCACAGCGCCAGTTAGACACGGTCTGAAATATCATCACAGCAAGCAACAACACCACCGAAACCACAGTCGCCAACATTGGAGAAACCATGGCAAGCGGAGCAATTAAGAACATCGTCACAATGATCATAATAATGGCGAGCAAGAAGCCCAACAACCAGAACACCTTCCAAGCTTTCGCTTGCCCTCTCCATGCGTTTTTCAAAAAGCCAATCATGCGGCATCTCCTTGCGTTGCTTTTTCATCTCCGGGCAGCACATAGTCTGGCGCGCCTTCCCACGGGCTTGTATAGTCAAAGCTGCGGTAGGCTTGCTGCAATTGCACTGGCTCATAAATCACACGTTTCTGCGATTCGTCGTAACGCATCTCCACATAACCGGTGAGCGGGAAATCTTTTCTAAACGGGTGACCATCAAAGCCATAATCGGTAAGAATACGGCGTAAATCTGGATTGTCGGAGAAGAACACCCCATACATATCCCACACTTCGCGCTCGAACCAGCCCGCAGACGGATGCACATGCACCGCCGTCGGCACAGGCAAATCTGCACTTGTATTCACCTTCACGCGGATACGCTTATTCAACTTCATGCTGAGCAGGTTATAGACCACCTCAAATCGCTCGGCACGATCCGGATAATCCACCCCGCAAATATCCACCAACACGGTGAACATGCAATTCGCATCATCATGCAAAATCGAGAGCAACTTCGCTAGCGACTCACGCTCCACGGTCACGCACAGCTCTTTCTTCACCACCTCATGCGAGAGAATGCACTTGCCCATTTTGGCAGCAACATATTCACCTAATTCTCTAAGCTCTCTTGGCATCAGCGCGCTAACGTCCCTGTACGTTTAATTTTCTTCTGCAACTGCAAAATACCGTAAAGCAATGCTTCCGCTGTTGGAGGACAGCCCGGCACATACACATCCACCGGCACGATGCGATCACATCCGCGCACTACAGAATAAGAATAGTGATAATAGCCACCGCCATTCGCGCAGCTACCCATAGAAATCACATAGCGCGGCTCAGACATTTGATCATAAACCTTACGCAATGCAGGTGCCATTTTATTACAGAGCGTGCCAGCAACAATCATCACATCCGATTGACGCGGCGATGGGCGGAACACCACCCCAAAACGGTCCATGTCATAGCGACTTGCCGCCGTATGCATCATCTCCACAGCGCAACATGCCAGACCAAACGTCATCGGCCAGAGCGACCCCGTGCGCGCCCACTGGATAAGATTTTCCATCTTGGCAACCACAAAGCCTTTATCCTGAAACTCATCCGCTACGGTCTTGAGAATCGCATCTTGATCCTTACCCGGCGGGATTGGCATACCTGTATGTGTAGTAAGTTGCGTCGTCATTCCACCTACTCCCAATCCAGCGCGCCTTTAGACCACTCATAGGCAAAGCCAATGGTCAGCACGGTCAAAAAGATCATCATCGACCAGAAGCCAAGCATGCCGATATCACCTAGCGATATCGCCCACGGGAAGAGGAATGCCACCTCAAGGTCAAAAATAATGAACAAAATTGCAACGAGATAGAAGCGCACATCGAACTGCCCACGCGCATCGCCAAACGGCTCAAACCCGCACTCATAGGCGGATAGCTTTTCGCTATCAGGGCGGGCGCGCGTTACAATCAGCGGCGCGATAGCACATATCGTCGCCAACACGACGGCAATGGCCAAAAATACCAAAATCGGAAAATAGGACTGAACGACTTCTTCCACTGTGCCTCTCTCTTATTGTGGCACTTATATAAGGGGGATGCAGGTGTGAAAAGGAAAAAGTCTCGCTATTCACAGGCGAAAGACGTTTTTACGCAGGGTGACGCAACATGTCCACATGAGGAATACCGGCATCCATATAGCTCTCCCCCTGCCGAACAAACCCCATTGATCCGTAGAACCTTTCTAGTTGCGCTTGCGCCTGAATATAAATACTTCGCTTCGGATACAATACCTCCGCCTGAGCAATAGCATACTCGAAGAAAGCACGCCCCTGCCCTCTACCGCGCACGTCAGGTAACAAGGCATAGCGGCCAATAGATGGTTGCTCACGCTTCACCTCCGGCGGCACAATTCGCGCACAGCCGAAAAGTGACTCGCCTTCATATGCAAGCAAATGCGTACATACCGAATCATATCCATCCAAATCTTGGTAATGGCACCGCTGCTCCACAACGAACACGGCACTTCTCAGCGCCAGCACTGCATAAAGCAGATCTTTGCCTAAATCACGATAATGAATTGCTTGATAGGTTAGCGCCATAAACGCTACATATTAGTGTATACTTCTTGAATCAAGTCCAGAACCGGACTCTACCATATCACGCCATGTGCCGGAGCGGTCATTTGATGCGTGTTTATCACGCCAGTAGCTACTTGACTGCGATTGCGCATGGCTCTCTTCTTTAAGCGCACTCACCTCATCACGTAGCTCGCGCACCTGTTTGCCCAAATCCTCGTCGGTAATGCCCTGCTCTTTTTTACGCAGATGGCTCTCCAAACGCTCTCTACTTTGGCCCGCCTCTTCTACGGCGCTATTTGCGCTCAAATGCACCGCAACTGTGCTCGCGCCCATACCGATAGCAGCGAGCGCAATTTCGCCTACGCCACCAAATACCGCGCCCATCCCTACGAATGGCAACGCACCCACAGCAAGCGTACCAATAGCGAACAAACCAGTAAGCGCACGGTAGGCCATGGCCCAGCGGGACTTACTCTGTGCTTCTTCTGCTAAATTCTGCAGATCGGAATCGTTCTGTATATCTTGTATGTTCATAGCTTTTCTCAAGCCTAAGTATAGCTGAGAACTATTACAGAATTATGACAATCAAATGAAGAAGTCAGAGGAAGTGGCGCGAGTGACGGGATTCGAACCCGCGACCTCTGCCGTGACAGGGCAGCGCTCTAACCAGCTGAGCTACACCCGCGCACTTCAACTATTCTTGCGAGGAGATGGTGGGCGATGACAGG
>CAYFFN010000125.1:0-5164 GCA_964342335.1 uncultured Azospirillaceae bacterium | reverse complement strand
GATCTCGCCTCTCAAGAAGCGGTGCTCAAGCGCCTGCTCGCCGTAACCGAAGGCAACGACCCCAAAGTATTCGTAGACCTAGCCACTATCCAATCTTCTTTGGGTGACCGCGCGGGCGTATCCGAAACGCTTGGCCAACTCGCCCAGCGTCACCCAGATTATATGGACTTCGCAGCTCTGCGCCTTTATGTACTCGCCTTGCTGGATAAAGGCGATATCTCCCGCGCCGAGCAGCATGCACAGCGCTGGTTAGCGCAAAACTTCACACCCGATGAAGCCGCAGATCTCGCGAACATCCTGCATTACAATGCTTCTGCTCGCAGTGCCCTCGCTTTGCTGGAGCCGTACCAAAACGTTATCACCTCTGATGCAACCTTGCTGCTCAGCTATGTAAATGCCCTGCGTGCAGTGGGCGAAGGTGACCAAGCGTACGCTTTGCTGCGTCAGCAAGCCAATATCGGCCCACTCAGCAGTGAACTTATGCCAGCCTATATCCCGCTCGCCATCGAGTT
The DNA here is from genome assembly GCA_964342335.1 of uncultured Azospirillaceae bacterium. GTDB lineage: Bacteria > Pseudomonadota > Alphaproteobacteria > Rickettsiales > UBA3002 > CAYFFN01. The sequence goes on along the minus strand of CAYFFN010000125.1, from coordinate 4,652 downwards.
CGGCACCGAAGAGGAAGTTTTGGCCGCTATTGAAGCGATTAACCCAGAAGCCTTTGATGAAGCCGGCGCAGTAGAAATGATTCGCCTCGCCAAAGCGCAAGACAATGCGTCTGTGACCAACGGCATCATTACCAAGTTCTCCCCCCCTACTTACACAGAGAACAAACCTGTACTGACCGCCATCATCGCGCTCTATAATAAAGATACTGAGGCAGCGGATGCCGCCATCGCCCAAGCCGTAACCTCTCCGATTCGTTCTGAACTACGCATCGCCCTCGCCAACGAATGTGCCGCGGTGAAGAAAACACAATGCGTAGAAGACATCCTCGCAAGCCTTCCTCCCGTTGAGAACATGACGCCTGGCATGGTTGCCAACACGGCAGACCTTTATATGTCTCTCAACCGTCCAGAGGAAATTTATGCGGATGTGACGGCCTACCGCACACAAAACCCATCCGCCCTGATGGACCAAACATGGCTGCGCCTTGTTGCGGCAACGGGCGATAAGCCAACCATGGAAGCGTGGCTCTCTGCCAATGCAGAAAGCGCAACGCAATCTACCCTGCGCAACTTCTATTATACGGCGAGCAATAACGGCCACCACCAAACGGCCACTCTGATTGCTGAGAGCATGTATGAGCGCGCACAGACCGAAGAAAACCGCGACATCCTCGTGAATGCCTATCTGCGCTCGTATAATTACGGCAAGGCGCTGCCATACCTGCGCGAAGCGAAAAACACCAGCAGCCGCGCCGAAGGTGATTATGTGACAGCGCTGGAGCGCTTAGCGCGCAATAACAGCTCCGCTCGCAAAGAGCTGATGGAATATTCCAAAGACAAACTGAACCGCGGCGGCCTGAGCCAAAGCGAGCAGCAACGCTATGTGTATCTCCTCCTCAATAACGGCGAGAAGCAATATGCACGTAACGTGATTGAGACCAACGCATCTCGCTATGGTGGCAATTGGAGCAAAATGCTCAGCCAGCTCGATGGCGAATCTGGCGGCGCGGGTGATACCATCCGCAACCTCCCACCAGAAGAGCGCGTGCAATACGCCTTGCAAGAAGGTGTGGAGCGTGAGCGTCAACGCGAAATCGCCTTCGGCCTGATCGAAGATGGCCATGAGCCACACGCTATCCAAATTTTCAACCAGCTCGCTTCGCGCCAAATGCCTGGCACGGAGGATGTGAACGACCTGCTCTTCCTGCTCGAAAAGCATAACCCGCAAGATGCAGTGACGTGGATGGATGCGCGCCGCCGCAATGCCCCCACCCAAGAAGAACGCATGGAGTGGACCAACCTCCTAGCCGAGAAAAGCGACCCATATGCCTTTATGGCACTGGTCAGCAGCGACCCATCTCTGCTTGGATACACGCATCTGCGCAAACGTTATTTCTACTCCCTCGCCCGCCACGGCTCACGTGAAGAATACAGCAACGCCATGCGCCCATGGGTGGACGCGACTAACGATCCAGAAGCGTTGGTTGAATATGCAGAAATCGGTGAAGGCCAAGGCTACACGAATGCCGCGCTCTATGCCTACAAACGCGCCTATGCACTGGATAGCAGCAATCTGCAAGTGCTGCGTCGCTTAGGGACCAACGCGTTCATGCAAGCGGATTACAGCAATGCCGAGAAATATCTCGACCAGTATTTCCGCACCCTGTCACAAAGCCCATCCGCAACGGACAATCCGTATCTAGCGGCCTATTATAAAGCGCAGTTGCTGCGCCGTGACCGTGAGAATGAAGCGGCTAAGCAATTCTTCCAACAGACGATTGACAGTGGCCGTCAGCTCTCCAACCCGTCTGCCAGCGACATGGCGTTGATGTATAGCAGCATGTTCCATCTCGGCCGCGTAGAAGAAGCCGTGCAAGGCTACCGTAACCTGCTGGAGCGCAACCCACGTGACCGCTCACTGCTCGCCGAATATATGACCGTACTCATCGAATATAAATATTACGAAGAAGCCCAGCGCGTCGCGAATAAGTATGACTACCAGCCGACCATCCAACGCTCAGGCGTTCCGCTGTCTTCAAACCAAGCCTACGAGCATAACGGTTCCTTCTATCGCTTCGTAAAAGTAGCCGCTACCAATACGGACCTCGCCCCTGCAGTCGTAGACGAAACGCTCCGCCTGCAAATGCTCTACGCACGCATCGAGCTAGAGAACGGTGACCGCACGGCTGCGCTCAACCGTCTGCGCATCGTTGAGAAATACTATCCAAACAACCCCACGCTGCTCGGCTACATCGCAAGCATCGAGAGTGCGGGCGGGAATTATAACAAAGCCCTTCAAATGGTAGAGCAAGCATCGGCCCTCAGCCCGATGAACGAAGATTTGCGCGCCCTAGAGCACAGCATCCGCAAAGTGCATGGCGATTTCCTCAAGGCTGATTATGACTGGCGCCGCACTGGCAACAGCGACGAATATATCTCTACCCTTTCTGGCCGCGCGACCGTGATGCCGAATAACGAGATTGGCTTTGTCGTCCAGAATGATGACATCAACACCTCTGACGTACGCCGCAGCTACAACGGCACTGTGGGGGATGATGATTACCAAAAGAACCGTGGTCAGATTTACTTTAACCATTACGACGACGAAGGTAGCCGCTACCAAGCATCCGTCTTCGGTAACAACTACACTGCGGGTGCAGGTTTCGCTTTTGCGTTCAACAACAGCCTGGGCCGTACAGACCTGATTCTGGATTATAACCGCCCCTATTGGGACTTTGTGGAAGCAGCGGCCGAAGACGCAACGCGTGACCGCGTCGGCTTCACCCACTCTGCGCAATTGACCGACACGCTGAGCTTCTTCGGTGAAACCTCGCTCAACCGCTATAACATCCAAGATGAAAATGACGTTGCAAGTTCTTACCTGCTGCGTGCTGGCTTTGTGCAACGCCTCCGCCCAGCGCAACCCTATATTGGTATCGGCTACGGCTTTGACGGCGAATATATGATTGATAAAGATTACTCACGTGATCCAAGCAACCGTATCTACCCGACCTTCCCGCTTACCGCGCGCGAGATTCACTTCCTCTCCGCCATCTTCCAATATGAATTTACCCGCTCAACCGTGGGTGACTTGATAACCGGTTACGCCGTTGACCGCCTTGGCCAGCATGGCCCAGCCGTGGAAGCTCGCCTAACCCAACAAATTACCGATTCGCTGGAAGCACAAGCGCGCTACCGCTTCGGTATCGAAAGCAACAATTCTGATAATAACGCGTCTACCGTTGGTGGACACCTGATGTGGAGATATTAAACATGAGCACGACGACTGACATTCAACTTCAGCCGCACCGCATGATCGCAGGCTTCCGCGCGAGCGCCCTGCTGGAGATTCTGATCTTTTTTGTAGTGGCGTTCCTCGCTGACTATTTGCTGTTCGACGGCGACCATTTTGTGAGCGTGCAGCCGCACCCTTACTGGTTCATCGTACTGCTGATGGCCGTACAATACGGTACAAACGAATCATTGCTTGCAGCGATTCTCTCCACCATCTTCCTACTGCTCGGCGACTTGCCAGAACGTGGCGAAGGCCAAGATTGGTACCTCTATGCAGGCCAAGTAGCCCTCAACCCCGTCCTTTGGATTCTTTCTTCCATCTTCATCGGTGGTATCCGTGAGCGTCACCGCAACGAGCGTGAGCGTCTGCGTAAAGAGCTAAACGCATCGCTGGAGCGTGAAGAAAAAATCGCCGAGTCCTACGAAGTAGTGACCCGCCGTAAAGAAAACTTGGAGACCCAAATCGCAGGTCAGTTGACGTCTTCTGTTGCCGCATACCGCGCAGCAAAAGCGGTTGAGACCCTCAACCCTACTGCCGTGATGAAAGGTATCGAAGAGCTGGTGAGCGCCGTTATGTCTGCGCACACTTTCTCTCTCTTCCTCTACAACAACAACAAGCTCAGCGCGACCATCATGCATGGCTGGACGCAAGACGCGCCACACTCACGCGAGTTGAACGAGAACAGCCCGCTCTACCGCGCGGTGCTGACCGAGAAGAAGTTCCTCTGCGCCGCTAACGAAGACCAAGAACAATCGCTTGATAAGCAAGGTATTTTGGCTGGCCCAGTCGTGAACCCGGATTCAGGTCAAGTCGTCGGTATGCTCAAAATCGAGCGTATGGACTTCACCCATCTGGGCCTGCAAACCATTGAGACCTTCAAGGCACTTTGCGAATGGACAGGTAATGCGCTGGTGAATGCCCGCAACTACCAAACCGTGAAGAAAGACAGCGTACTCGACCCACAAAAGAACCTGATGACTTCCAGCTTCTTCGAGCGTCAAAGCGCGTATCTTTCTAGCCTCGCGAAACGTGTAGGCTTCGACCTCGGCGTGCTCATCATCAAGCAAATCGAAAATGAAAGCCTGGATGAAGATGATCGACTGCGCGTAGCACGTGGCCTCTCCAACGCGGTAGGCAAAGTATTGCGTAGCATCGACCTCGCCTTCGATTACCAAACCGATGGCGGCGAATATTCGGTATTGCTCCCAGCGACCAACGTTGCGGGTGCCAATATCGTGCGCGACAAAATCGCCAAAGAACTGGAGAAGCAACTGCGCGACTTCACCAAAGACGTTCAATTCACTTACATAGTACAGCCTCTCCATGAAGCATCTTAATTCAGAGCATTACGAATATA
>CAYFFN010000124.1:0-5226 GCA_964342335.1 uncultured Azospirillaceae bacterium | reverse complement strand
CACCCGCTCCAGCCAACGCGTATAGAGCATCACATCGGCGACGGTTTTCGCCTGCTGGTCGCTCATCACAATCGGCAGGCTGATGGAGCTGCTGTCCTTCGCATCCACATTTTGCCGCGCGCTATATTGCGAGCCTTGCTGATAATCTTGCAGGCGGTTGATATAGAGCACCTCCAGCTTGCGCGGCAGCTCCAGCTCTTGACGGCGAGTGATGGCGAGTACGTCGCCACTGCGCGCATCGTCGCGTTCATCCAGCGGCAGCAATTCACTGCTGGCAATGGTGAGCGCAGAGACATCCCCGCGCGGCACAAACACCAATTGCCCGTCGCGCTCGACCGCATCGAAGAAGTATGCGGCCATGAGTTGTTCCAACGCGCCGCGTGCGGAGGTGGCGTTGTTGAGCACATAGCCCTCCACGCGCCCCTTCAGGCGGGAGACGTCAATCTTCGCCTCAGGCAAGCCGCTCTCTAGGCAGAATTGTTTGACGAGCGCAGCAAGGCCAGACGCGCCGAGCTTGCCCTGCACCCAATGGCCATAGCGCCAAAGATAGCCGTCGCTCCACACGCTGGTGAGGTCGGGCCAATAGGGGAACGGGCGCGCGTCCCATGTCCAGAGGAATAGGTTTTGCACCATGGTCGAGTCCTTCCACTCCGCGAGCGTGGCGGCGATGCCAGTGCGCTGTGCGAGAAAGTCGATGCGCCCGCGTGAATGATACGGCAGCCCGCCATCGTCGCTGATGGGATCGTAGAAAATGTTCGGTTGGTTGGTCGCACCATCCACGCTTGGGAACCCGAATTCCGTAAACCAAATCGGCTTACTTTGCGCGACCCATGCGGTCGTGTTTTCATCGGGGTTCACATGGGCGTTGTTCCACCACCAGCCGATATTCTTCCATGCATAGGCAGGCGCTAAACTCTCCTGCGTGGTGCGGGCTTCGTCGCTGTAATAATAGTCGTAGCCCTCGCCTTCCGTCCAGCCATCGCGCACGCGCTGAATGTCGTAGCCAAGCTCGTTCTGCGGCGCATCGGTGAGGGGGAAATAGGCATCAATGCCGACCACATCAATATCACTCGATGCCCAGAGCGGGTCGAGGTGATACCAGCCATCTGCGGCGTGGTGATACTCGCTCCAATCCGCGCAATAGGTGACCGTCACGCTGCTGCCGAGAATCGCCTTCACGTCGGCGGCGAGGTCTACCAATTCGTCCACGGCGGGGAAGTTGCCCGAGCCGTCCTGCACCTCGGTCAGGCCGCGCAGCTCGGAGCCAATCGCAAACGCATCGACTTTGCCATCCAGCAAATTCGCGTAATGCAAAATGAAGTTATTATAGCCATTCGTTTTGGTGAAGAAGTTGGCGACATCCGTCGTGCTGCCTGTCAGGTGGCCGCGCCACGGCTTGCCCTCCACATTCATCAAAAACATGGGGATGAGGAACACCTTATAGCCGCGCGCCTTCAGCTCGTCCACGTAGCGCACCACGCTGACATCGCTCGGCGTGCCGCCATAGCGAATCGCGCCATCGTCGCTGCCAATCAGCGCCGCGTTCGGACGTTTGATGCTGCCAACAATCCAGTTATCCGGCTTGATTTTCACTTGGTCATAAATACTCGTACTTTTGAAATCGACCGCGGGGTAGATGTTGCAGCTACCCGCATCCAGCGAGCCACCAAACCAGTTCACCACCACGCCGACCCATTCGATATTCGGCAGCGTCTCAGCCATATGATCCAGCGCGACGAGGGCGTTGGTTTTGCCTTTGGGCGTGTGCTGATTCACGCGGTCGGTACGCAGGCGCTGGGTAAACTCATCCAGCACATGCTCGCCAAAATATTTGCGCTGCTCCACCGTGTCATAGACGAACTCGCCCGAGCCGGGGATGGTGATGATGCTCGTTATCGCCTGCTCAATCGCGTCGCCTTCCACTTCTTCATCGAGCAGTTTCTTCTTCACCTCAAAGGTGAAGTTGGGGATGCGGTTGCCGTAATCGGCGAGCGGGAAATCCTCAATCACCACATACGCCAGGCCGCGATACGCCGGTGTGCTGCCGACTCCTTCGTAACTCTCGATGAGGCTGTCTGGCTCCTGCGTTTCGTCGCCCGTATAAAAGCGGTACGTGCCGAGGCCGAGATCCAGCAATTTGCTATCCGCCCAGACGCGCTCGATGCTGTCCACCTCGCCTTCGCAAATGGCAATCGCCATGGTGGAGTAATAACTATAGGTCGTTTTGCTGCTGCTCGCGCCGCCCCCGCCCTTGCCCGCTTGCTGCGTCGTGCGCGTGCGCACCTCTTTTATCGGCCGCGCCCAGATGATATTCCCCGCGATGCGCGCCGTGCCGTAAAGCTTGGGAATAATATTCCCGTAAGCCGAGCTTTGGATGGCGAGGTCTTTCAGGCGCGCGCCCTCATGGTTGCTGCTCACGCCGCCCGCACCAAAGAGCTGATTATCAATCGCCCCGCCAATCACCTGCGTACCCGCACTGAGCAGCGTCGATGCCAGCGTACCCGCCGCAAAGGTTGCCGAACCCGCGGTTGCAGCACTCGCCGCCGCACTTAAAACCATAGTAGCCATTATTTTCTCCTTAGTAGAGAGATTAGAGAATAAAGATGAGAGGACTTCGTGGGGAACAAGAACGCGGTCAGTAGACCGCGCCTTTAGTCGCGCGAATGCGCGTTAGGCTCATTGCGTAGGCCAGTAGGCCGGAGCAGGAGCAATTTAAAAATTTACTAACATTAACGATTATTTAATAGATTTCCGTTATGCGTTTTGGTATATTGAGTTATGCGCTATGAGCATAGCTGCTAGAAAAAGAACAAGAGGCACATATACCATGAGATTTTCCCGCAATCTTGCGAGAACCGGATTCCTTATCACTGCAATGCTGAGCATGTCTGCATGCGTAGGAAACAACTTTGAAGATTTCAACAGCTGGTACGGCAACGCCGCCTACAGCACTGGCGAAAAAGATATGGCCAACGCCCGAGCCGAAATCGCGCGCTTGAAGCAACAACAGCAGCGTTATGCCGATATCCAAACCGTGCCAACCCGCGCCTCTTATGTACAACAAGCCCCTGCCGCACAACCTGCGCCAGAGCGTCGCTATGACGAGCTAGAAGAGCGCAGCGACAACCGCTATTACTCGCCTTATGGCCCGCTCAACCCAGCAGGCGCCCACAGCGCCGGAGCAGGCAACGCGTTTGAAACCGCCTCCGCCAGCGCGCATAAGCAGCCAAACCTCTGGCAAGGCATCTGGCCCGCAAGCAGCGCACGCTAATTTATTTAAATATTGATGTGACTGGTATCACGCTGATGCGTGTCTACCAAATGTACGCGATCTAGCATTTCACCTACCTTGCAAGAGATATGACGCGTAACTTCGCGTGTAATTTTGTTGTCCGTGCCTTTTTGGTAGGCCTCTGCAACTGCCTTAGTAAGCTTATTATTCATATCAAAACGGCCTTCAACGCAGACCAAAGGTGTATTCTCAACATCTATTTGATAGCCACGCGCCGCAATGCGAAACCCCACATATTCCTTTAAGCTCGCACGTAACGTTTCACGCACATTACCGCGCTCGCGTACAAACTGGCCATTCATACATACAGGAGCGTTCTCATCACGGTATTTATCTGAGCGCATATACATATGTAGCTCTTCGGTAATCGCATCAATCAGCGACTCCTTTACCCTGACACAGCCAGGTATTACACGCTGCGCTTCACAAGGCGTTTGCACTTTCATATCATCAAGATTCGGTCTCATACGCCTATAGTAACATCCAATCGTGACGCTTTTATGACAATGCAAACAGCGCCGTAATGCGCGCTTTCCAGCTTTCGTCCAGCCCGTGCTCGATGACTTTTCGGGCGGGGGCATAGGCGTGGATGAGGGTGAGGCGTGGGCCGTCACTGCCGATAATCGCCAGATGCTGATTGCGTTTATCGATGCTGAGCAGCGCAATATCCCCTGCCCTCGGGCCGCGGTCTTTCACCTCGATGAGGTGTTTCGCGAGTGTGGTATAAAGCCGTGCTTCGTCGGGGTAATGGCCATAGTCCCGTTTATCCAGCGCGCTGGCGGCCAGCCCGGCAAAGCGCAAGCCACATTCCTCCGCCACGCCAATCAGCAAGCCAAGGCAATCCACCCCACCGGCATCCTGTGCTGTTGCCTTGCGGCGGCCTTGATGCGTGAAGCGTGTGCCTACCCAGGTGCGGGCGGTGGCGATGATGGGTTGGGTCATGATGGGGTCCTTTTGTTTGTACACTCGCGTTGCTCGCTATTTTAGTACGTTCAAACGGCACTGAGCCTTTACGGGCTTCGCCCGCGCTCGCAGTCGCTCGCGGTCGCGATCCTCACGGATGCGCTCCCGTACCCATGAAAAGTCATGGTAGCAATTATTCAGAACTTTTCATGGTTACGAGTGGGAGCTGTCCGAAGGCAGCGACCCGTAGCCCGTAAGGGCGAAGCGCCGCGCAGCGCCTTAGCGAACCGTTAGGTGAGCGATATAGCGAGCCGTTAGGCGAGTGTACTAAAACGTACGACTACTCTTTCTCAGGCCTAAAGCTACTCCGCAGCGCGGGGCGTGCGAAGAGGGGGCGCTGGCCGATGCTTTTTGCATACCACCACACAAGGGCAGCCATCACCACCAAGGCCATGCCGAACACCCAGATGAATGCGCCGATGGTGGCGTCGCCGTAAATACCAATCACTGTCGCGGAGACGAAAATCGCGCAGGCCACCACAAAGCCAAGCACTTGGCCGAGCACGGTGGAGAGCATATGCACCTTTAGCGAACGATTCTCCCATTCATGGCGGTGTTTTTGCTCGTTGGTGAACATCTCGATGATGGTTTTCGCCGAGCCTTCGACGATGTAATCATAGGCCTCTAGAATCTCTGGGTCGGGCAGGATGTCCAGCTTGCGCTTTTGTTGAAAACGCTTGTTATTGCCTTTGGGTGCATCACTCATCAAACGACTCCACTACACGGCCAATATCCGCGCCTATGCGATTAAAATCCCCGCGCAACGCTTCTTGGTTTGCCCGCGCCGGATGGCGGTAGAGCGGCGGCGTGGTGAAGGCCAACACCGACACCATGCCCGAAAGCAACGTTCTGAGGGTCAAAAACATCTTTTGTGCATACGCGAAATAGCACCTATCGGCAAGGCGAATCGTCATAATTCTGTCATTTAGATGCGCTATACTAACCTTAGAAAAGAGTAGGATTTATGGACC
>CAYFFN010000123.1:0-5259 GCA_964342335.1 uncultured Azospirillaceae bacterium | reverse complement strand
CGAGGATTTATATTTCCGTCTGAACGTCATCAATATTCAGATTCCTTCCCTCGCACAGCGCGTGGAAGACATCGAACCACTGGCCGAATTCTTCATCGAGAAATATTCCGAAGCCAACCATGTGCCGCTGCGCCCGCTCTCACCCGAGGGCCTAGAGAAGCTGAAGAAATACCATTGGCCGGGCAACGTGCGCGAGCTAGAGAACACCATGCACCGTGCGGTGCTCATGGCACAAGGCAGCTTCATCGATGCCACGGCTATCCTGCTTTCTTCTGCTAGCGCGCAGGAGCAAGCTGCCGCGATTGAGAGCAGCCTCGCCGCTGCCGAATCCGCAACCAAAGCAGAGACCGCAAGCCCAGCCACAGGCAGCCGCACCCCCAACGATTTGGTTGGCCGCAGCGTTGCCAGCGTCGAGAAAGAACTCATCCTCGACACGCTCGATCACTGCCTCGGCAACCGCACCCATGCCGCGAAGATTCTGGGGATTTCCATCCGCACCCTTCGCAACAAACTGAAACAATATTCCGACGATGGTACACCTATCGCCAGCAACGGATAATATAGGAGAGCCTCTTGGCTGACGCTAACAACCCATCGGCTAGCCGTTTTAGCTTACCCGCCCTTCGCAGCGGTGCAGGCGTGGCTGCCCGCCGCAGCGACATCATGTTCGCCCTCGGCATTATCGGGATTCTTATCGTCTTGCTGATGCCGGTTCCTCCGATGCTGCTGGATTTACTGCTCGGCATTTCCATCACCCTCGCGGTGTTGATTTTGATGACCGTGCTGTTTATCGACAAGCCGCTAAACTTAAACTCCTTCCCAACCATTCTGCTCATCTCCACGATGCTGCGCCTCTCGCTCAACATCGCCTCGACGCGCTTGATTTTGGGCAATGGCCACACCGGCCCCGACGCCGCAGGCCAAGTGATTGAGGCCTTTGGTGGCTTCGTGATGGGCGGGTCGCCACTCATCGGGGTGATCATCTTCGGCATCCTGACCATCATCAACTTTGTGGTAATCACCAAAGGTTCGGGCCGTATCGCCGAGGTATCTGCCCGCTTCAGCTTGGACGCGATGCCCGGTAAGCAAATGGCAATTGATGCTGACCTTTCCGCTGGCCTTATCGAAGAGGAAGAGGCGCGCACCCGCCGTAAAGAACTCGAAGAAGAAAGCACCTTCTACGGTGCGATGGATGGTGCGAGTAAGTTCGTGCGTGGTGATGCCATCGCCGGCTTGCTGATTACCTTCATCAACTTCATCGCCGGTATGATTATCGGCATGGCCATCAACGACCTCACCTTCAACGACGCGGTGAACACCTACACCATGCTCACCATTGGTGATGGCCTCGTCTCACAAATTCCTGCGCTCGTCGTATCAACCGCAGCGGGTCTGTTGGTCACCAAAGCAGGCGACTCAGGCTCGGCCGAAAAAGCCGTACTCGGCCAGCTAGGTAACTTCCCCGCGCCGATGGGTATCACCTCCTTCCTGCTCTTCCTCATGGCATGGATGCCCGGCATCCCCATGGCGCCGTTCCTCGCGCTTTCGGCTGCAACAGGCTTTGTTGCATGGACGCTCTATAAACAAAAGAAAGCCGTCGAGGATGGCGGTGCAGGCGCCGCTGGCGGCAAAGCCGTTGCCCGCACAGGTCAAGGCGGCGGCATGGCAGGCGCTGGCGAACTGCGCAGCGAAGCAAGCGCACAGCAGGCCGCCACCAACGAGCAAGAGGAAATCGCCGATTCCTTACAAATCGATAACCTCCGTTTGGAGTTGGGCTATGGCCTGCTGCCACTCATCAACTACCAAAAAGGCCACCGCCTGACCGAGCAGATTAAAGCCCTACGCAAGCAAATGGCGCGCGAGCTGGGCTTCGTAATTCCGCCCGTGCGTATTCAAGATAACATGCAGCTCCCCGCCAACACCTACGTGATTAAGGTCAAAGAGGTCGAGTGTGCACGCGGCGACATCCGCCCAGACATGCTCCTCGTGATGGATCCAAGCGGCAGTAAAATCACCCTCCCCGGCGAAGAAACCGTCGAGCCGACCTTTGGCTTGCCTGCTATGTGGGTGGCCGAGTCCAACCGCGAGGAAGCACTCTTCAAAAACTACACGGTGGTAGACCCACCGACTGTAGTCACCACCCACCTCACCGAAGCGATTAAGGACAACATGTCCGAGCTGCTTTCCTACGCCGAAACTCAGCGCATGCTCGACGATCTCGGCAAAGAAGAGCAGAAGCTCATCGCCGAGACCGTACCCTCGCAAATTACCGTCAGCGGCGTGCAGCGTATTCTGCAAAATCTGCTCTCCGAAGTCGTATCCGTGCGCGACCTCGCCACCATCATGGAGGCAGTTTCTGAGTCGTCACGCATCACGCAGAACATCACCATCCTCACCGAGCATGTGCGCATGCGCCTAGCGCGGCAAATCAGCCACTCGGTCACCAATGAGGAAGGCTACATTCCGATTATCGCCATGTCCCCCGCATGGGAGCAAACCTTCGTGGACTCTCTCACGGGCGAAGGCGAAGAGCGCACGCTCCACATGCCGCCAACCCGCATCCAAGAGTTCATCGGCGCGGTACGTGGCAAGTTCGACCAACATGCGATGCAAGGCGAAACGCCTGTACTCTTGACGAGTCCGGTTATTCGTCCTTATGTACGTTCTATTATTGAACGCTTCCGCAATGCGACCGTGGTAATGTCGCAGAACGAAATCCACCCGAAAGCCAAAATCAAAACCCTAGGACAACTCTAAGCCATGAGACTTCGCACCATAACCGCCAGCAATATGAGAGACGCCATGTCCCTCGTGCGTGATGAGCTGGGCGAAGATGCGGTGATTCTATCCACCGATGAGCAAGCCGAGTTCGGCGTGAGCGTCACCGTTGCCGTGGAAGAAGATGACCCATGGCTAGAGGAAGACCAAGCCTTCCAGCTTAGCCACAATGACGATGACCATAATGGCGAGCATGGTGGCTTCTCCATCCATGACCGCGACATGGCCCCACCGCCCGAAGAATCCACGGTGCTGCCATTCGCCAACCGCCTCACCGCGCGGTTGGAAGAACTCTTCCGCTTCCACCAGCTTTCGCCACAGTTGATTAACCACCTCACCCTCATCGCCGAAGACCTCGGCCTCACCGATGAAGAGGGCCTCGATTACCTGCAAGATAACTGCGAACAGATTCTCAAAAAAGCCTTCCGCTTTGACCCGCTCGCCCTGCGCGCCAAAGGCTACCGCTACATGCTCGTGGGCCTACCCGGCATCGGCAAAACCCTCATGACCGCAAAGATCGCCGCGCAACTCAAAATGAACGACCAAGAAGTGGTCGTCGTCACTACCGATAACAAACGCGCCGGTGGCGTCGAACAGCTCGAGGCCTTCACCCGCATTCTCGGCATCGATATCCAAGTCGCCGAATCCCGCGATGATTTGCGCGACATTCTCAAACAATGCGACGCAGACTCCCGCGTGCTCATCGACAGCGCAGGCTGCAACCCTTACGCCTTCGACGAACTCAAAGAGCTTGGCTCCTATGCCAGCCTGCAAGAGGTTGAACCGATTCTCGTCTGCCCCGCAGGCATCGACACGGGCGAAGCCGAAGAGATGGCCAATGTCTTCTCCTTCCTCGGCATCGAGCGCATGGTCGTCAGCCGCGTCGATACCACGCGCCGTTTGGGCAGCGTGCTCGCCGCGAGCAAAATGGGTGACTACGCCCTCGCCCATGTAAGCAATTCATCAAAGGTAGCAGGGGACTTATCACCCCTATCGCCGCACTTACTTGCAAGCATGTTAGTCCACTACAAACGTGAACGCATGAATTAAAACAGGGAAAGGAATCGTCTAATGACGTTGAAGAACACAAATATTATTGCCATTGCATCCGGCAAAGGAGGGGTCGGCAAAACGTGGTTCGGTATCACGCTCGCGCATCTCTTCGCGCGTTCAGGTCGTCGCACGCTGCTCTTTGATGGTGACATCGGCCTCGCCAACGTAGACGTGCAGCTCGGCCTCACCCCGCAACGCGATTTAAGCCGCGTCTTCTTCGGTGATATGGCGCTAAAGGATGTTGTAACCCATTACGACAAAGGCAACTTCGATATTCTGGCGGGCCGCTCTGGCTCCACCAGCCTCGCTACCATCAGCCTAGAGAAGCTGCAACGCGTGAAAAATGAGCTGCTCGAAATGGGCCAGCATTACGACTATATCATTATCGACCTCGGCGCAGGCATCGAGCAGAACGTCCAGTTCCTCGCCTCTATCGCCAGCAAATGCCTGATTGTCGTGAACGATGAGCCCACCTCGCTCACCGATGCCTACGCCTTCATCAAGCTCTGCGTCACGCGCGAGAATATGCCGGGTGTGAACGTCGTGGTGAACATGGCCGCCTCGCAAAAAGAAGGAGAGAAAACCTACAGCGCCCTCAACCGCGCCTGCACCAACTTCCTCAAATTCTCTCCACCATTGCTCGGTATCATCCGCCGCGATAACAAAGTGCGCGATGCCATTCGGGCGCAGGAGTCTATCATCAGTAAAAACCCGCAAACACTTGCAGCAACCGATGTGGCGACCATGTCCATCAAGCTGATGCAGCGCGACTAAGGTGCGTTATGGATGGGCCAGTGAACATCCCTTCCAGCGCGGTGCAGATTCTGCAAACCCCGCCAACTGGCAATTCCACACAAAATAGCGGGCAAGTCCCTGCCGCACTCGCCGCACTAAACAATGGCGCAACCGTCAAAGGCTTCGTCTTCAACCGCGACTCCCGTAGCAACCCAATGATTCGCACCGACCGCGGCGACCTCACCATCCGTAGCGAAGTCTTCCTCAAAACCGGCAGCGAAGTCACCCTCCGTATCGAAAAAACCGTCAATAGCATTAATGCGCGCTTGGTCTCCGTCGATGGCCAAGCCATCAAAGAAGTCATCGAACACCAAAGCCAACAGACCCAAAGCCTCCGCAACGATTCCATCAGCAAAACCGCGATGCAACAATCGCAGCCCTTGCCCACTAACGCGCAAAGCACCGCGACCCAGCAAGCCATTCTGCTCCAATCGCTCCCGCAAGGCAGCGCCTTATCCAAACTGCCTGTTCCTTTGCAGGGCCTCGCCAAAACCCTCATTGAGGGCAGCACGATAAAGCTGCAAATACTCGCCCCCAACCTGACAGGCCAACCCACTACGAGCGGCAAAGCAACACTGCAAACCCAAGCGCAGCTACAAAACACCCTCACCCAAGCACAGATAAGCACGGCCT
>CAYFFN010000122.1:0-5328 GCA_964342335.1 uncultured Azospirillaceae bacterium | reverse complement strand
CGCTTGGACATGCTCTCTGGCCAGTCGGCTGCTGCGATGGCAACCCGTGCGCGCCTGATTGCCGAGCGGGATAACGCCGATAGCATTAGCTTCCCTGAAATTATGCTGGCGCAGCAAGAGGCCAATCCGGTGGTGAAGCAGAATATCGAAAGCCAAGAGCGTATCTTCGCCTCACGCAAAGAGACGACGGCGGGGCAAGCCAAAGTACTGCAACAGCGCATTCGCCAATCGGAAGAGGAGATTCGCGGCTTGCGTGCGCAAATTACTGCCGCCAATCAGCAAATCTCACTCGTGAATGAGGAAGCATCGAGCGTGCGTACGCTGGTCGAGAAAGGCTTGGCGGCCAAGCCACGCCTGTTGGCGCTGGAACGCCGCGCGGCGGAGCTAAGCGGCCAAGTGGGCGATTATAATGCGCGCATTGCACGGGCACAGCAAAGCATCTCGGAGACGAATGTACAGATTCTCAATTTGCGCACCAATTTCCTCAATGAGGTGGTGGAAGAGCTGAAAGAAACCGAGTCGGAGCTGGCAGGGCTTTCGGAGCAGCTGCGCGCTGCGGGGGACGTGGTGGACCGTATCGAAGTGACTGCGCCGATTGATGGTGTGGTGAATGAACTTGCCGTCTTTACCGTTGGTGCGGCTATCAGCCCCGGGCAGCAATTGATGGATATCGTGCCGCAGAATGATAGCCTTGTGGTGGAGGCGAAAGTTTCGCCGCAGGATATTGATGTAGTGCATACGGGGCTGGAAGCGCAGGTGCGCCTGACCGCGTATAAGATGCGTAGCGTGCCGCCACTTTCTGGCACGGTGGTGAATGTGTCGGCTGACCGATTTGACGATGAGCGCACGGGTGTGGGCTACTACAAGGCGCGCGTCGAGATATCACCAGAAGAGCTGGCCGCCGCGAAGGAGATTGACCTCACCCCCGGCATGCCAGCGGACACGCTGATTCTGACGGGCAAGCGTAGCTTCTTCCATTACCTCTTTAGCCCGATTACCGATTCGTTTAATCGGGCATTGCGCGAGCAATAGGCTAGACGATAGGCTCGTCCATCGCGCTTGCATTCTTACGTGAAGAACCATAGGTGCTGTAGAGCGTCGCCGCGATGATGATGATCGCACCGATGATGGTCCCTAGCTCAATCACTTCTGCAAAGAAGAAGTACGCGATGATGGAAGAGAAAATCAGCATCAGGAAGTTGAGCGGGATAATGGTGGTAATCGGCACGCGCTGGTAGGCTTTTGCGACCAGAATTTGCGGCAGCAGCGAGCAGATGCCGATACCTACTACCCATGGCAGCAGCGTTGCGTCTAGCGCGACCCATGGGGCGGATACGTTTGGCACATTCACCCAATTAAAGGCAAATGGGATGGCCACAAGGCCCGTCAGGAACAGCATGTAGAAGGCGATTTGCGTAGAGCTTTCAGTCGAAGTCAGCAGCTTGATAGACACGCCGCAAAGCGCAAAGCCAAGGCCGGCTAGCAGCATGATGAGGCCGAGCGGCTCCATCGTTGCGTTCCATGGTTGGGTGATGGCGAGTACGCCCAGCACGCCGAGTGCGAGTGCCACCCATGTATGGTGCGTGGGCTGTTCTTTCAGGATAATCACGGCAGTGATAGAGCCAATGATAGGCGTAGCGAAAGAGAGTGCCGTATGCGCAGGCATGGTCATCAGGCTCAGTGCAAAGATGGTGATGCTGAAGCTGGCCATCTCTAGCAGGGCGCGTGTGCCGTAGAGCTTCCAGCGCGTAGTTTTGAGCACTTTGCCCACACCTTCTTTAAAGACGATAGGGAGCAGGCCTAGCAGACCGACCCAGCAATAGAAGAACATCACTTGGAATGCACCCACGCCCATGGTTTCGCCAATGTGACGGCTGATGCCGAACAGAACGGAGTTACAGAAAAGTACGGCGATGAACATGCCAATGGCGATATAATCGGTGCTGCGTGGTTGCATGGTGTGGGTCCTTGGTGTGGTTGTTGCTTAGTAAATGAATTGCTCTTTGATGATGCGTTCTTCCAGATTATGCTCTGGGTCGAACAGGAGCGTGAGGCGGATGGAGCGGTCCTCACTGATGGCGACGCTGACCACGTCGCGGATTTCGGTGGAGTCGGCCACGGCGCTCACGGGTCGCTTTTGCGGCTCTAATACTTCAAAAACAATGCTCGCATCTTGCTTGAGCAGCGCGCCACGCCAGCGACGCGGGCGGAAGGAACCCATCGGAGTGAGGGCGAGGACATTCGCGAAGAGCGGAATGATTGGCCCGCCGACGGAGAAGTTATAGGCCGTGCTGCCCGCAGGGGTGGAGACGAGCACGCCATCGCAGATCATTTCTTCAATACGCACGACATGGTCGATAGTCACGCGGATTTTGGCGGCCTGACGGCTCTCGCGGAACAGGGAAACTTCGTTGATGGCGAGGCCTTGTTTCTCGCGGCCATCCATCGTTTGTGCGAACATAGAGAGGGGGTGCAGCACCGCTGGGCGTGCTTTTTCGATGCGTTCGAGTAGCTCTTCCGGGGTGTAGGCGTTGAGCAGGAAGCCCACCGTGCCGCAATTCATCCCATACATGGGGATGCCGCGATGCATGTATTTATGGAGCATTTGCAGCATGAAGCCGTCGCCGCCGAGCACAATCAGCACATCGGGGCGCGCGCGCTTTTTGCTCATATCGACAAAATCATAGCGCTCGCACAGCTCAGTGTAGGCGCGCTGCGCCTTTTCAGAATCGTCTGCCACACAACCGAGGGTCAATCCTGTCATTTTACTTGCCTTCTTTGCCCATGCTTCGATGATACGAGGATGGTTATACACTATAGAAGCGCACGCGCACGCGAAAATTTCCCTGTTGCATCAAAGCTCTTGCCAGAGCAGGCGCGAGGAGTGGTGCTGGCCTATTATGATTTTGCCCGTGGGGCAGACGAAATTGCCGATAGTGCGGCGCTTTCGGAGGCGGAGAAGCTCGCCCAGCTGGGCAAGTTGGCTGAGGGGTTGGATGAGATGCGCCCTGCCGCGAGCCTGCCGCAATGGGCGCAGGCCTATATGGCCTGTGTGCGGGCAGGGCAGGCGAACCCCAAGCATGGGCAGGAGCTGTTGCGCGCCTTTAAGCAGGATGCCAGCCAGTCGCGCTATGATTCTATCAAAGACGTGCTGGATTATTGCCGCTATTCCGCCGTGCCGGTCGGGCGGATGGTGCTGGATGCGTGCGGGGAGAAAAGCGCGAATCAGGAAGCGGCGGATGCGCTCTGTAGCCTGCTGCAATTGCTCAACCACGCGCAGGACATGCAGAAGGATTATGAGACGCTAGACCGTATCTATTTGCCGCAGCATTGGATGGCGGAGTGCAAGGCAGAAGAGAGGACGCTTAGCGCTAAGCGGCTTAGCCCTGAGCTGCGCGCCGTTTATGCGCTCTGGCTAAATGAATGTGCGCGCTTACTGGAGATTTCCAGACCCTTAGCAAAGAGCATTAAATGCAAACGGTTGCGGCTGGAGTTGCGGCTGATTGGACAGATTGCGGCGCGTTTGCTGCGCAAGCTGGAGCGGAACGACCCACTTGCAAAGCGTGTGAAGCTCTCGCGCATCGACTATACAGTGTGCGTCATTCGTGCTATGGCTGGCCTATGAATGCGTGGCTAGAGACAGTGAATCAGGCGCGGGCGGTTCCTAGCTCGTTTTATTGGCCTATTCGTCTCATGCCGCAGCCCCAGCGCGAAGCGATGTGGGTGCTCTACGCCTTTTGCCACCATATTGATGACCTAGCCGATGAGGCGGGCGATGCGGATGCGTTGCAGAATTGGCTGGAGTGGCTGCAAGGAAACGCCGAACGCCATGACGCGTTGGCCGTGGCGTTTGCGGAATTGATGGCACGCTATGATTTGCCAAAGGATTATCCGATAGCGTTGATAGAAGCCGCGCAGCAAGATGTGCGCGGGGCGATGAACCGCCCGAGCCATGCAGAGCTGGAAGCCTATTGCTACGGCGTGGCGAGTGTGGTCGGGCTGATGACGGTGCGCATTTTGGGGGTGCAGGATGGCAGTGCGGATGCCTACGCGATTGCGCTCGGCCATGCCTTCCAGCGCACGAATATTCTGCGCGATGTGGCGGAAGATGCGGCGCGTGGGCGTTGTTATCTGCCGAGCGAATGGGAAGCGAATGATTGGGCACAACTCGGTGTGGAAGCCGATGCGTACTATGCGCAAGCGGCTGATGCCTTTCCCGTGCAATATGCCAGCGAGTTGCGCGCAACCCGTGCGATGTGGTGGATTTATGCGGCGCTCTTTGAGCGTATTAAAGCGAATGGTTACGCTCCGCTAGCGGAAGGCTATCGCTTGAGTAAATGGCAGAAAATTTGGTATGCTGCCGGCGGCTATTTGCGGCGCGCCTGACGCACGAGTGCGAGGATATAGGAAAGATTATCAATGTTCTTTCCGTCATTATAGGCGAGCAATTGTTCAGCGATACGGTTGGAAAGCGAGGTGTAATTTACCTTTCCTGCCGCGTAGATATTTTGCACAACCGTCAACAAAGCGCGCACCGCTTCGGACATGCTTGGCGGAAGGCCCGTCTTATTATAAAGCCCTTCAAAACCGAGCTTCCCTTTATCGCCAAGCAGACGCTGCACATTGGGTAAGGGGATACCCGCTTTTTGGGCAAGTGACATTTCGAAGAAACGCAGATGACCGCCACAAAGCGAAGACATGATGATGGAAGGGGAAAGGCGGTCTGCCTCATCCATTGCTTGTACCAACCCGGCAATTTCATCCAACGTCATATCGTCACGCAGCATGTCGAGCGTGAGTTGCTCGCGGGCTTCTTGGGCCTGCTTGCGAACCTTGTCACCGTCCAGATCGTATTTCTTGGAGAGTTTATCGGCGAGCGCATCGGAAACCATGGTGATGAGTTTTTCCGATATGGCGGGCGGGATGTTATCGCGCTCCACCAAGCTGGTTTGAATCATTTCATCGTGCGAGAATTCGCTTAGAATAATGTCAAAGCCACGGTCACTGATGGTGGCGGTGGGGTTCTCTACCACCGTTTTCACCACCACCGGATATTTGGTATCGATAAGTGCTTCACTCACGCGGCCAGAGAGTTGGTCACGTTCGGCAATGGCGGTTAATTTAGCCAATTCAGTGCTGTTTTGAACTATCTCAACCAAGTCCGCATCGCTCAAAAGGTTGGAAGACGTAAGAACAGGTAATGCCACCGATTCGACGTCTCTGGCTAATTGCACAACAATGTCACGCGGAATAGATTCATCGGCTTGGAAATGCTGGGCGAGGTTTTCGCGCACACGTACTTCGGTGTCACGCATGAGCATGCGGAAA
>CAYFFN010000121.1:0-5410 GCA_964342335.1 uncultured Azospirillaceae bacterium | reverse complement strand
TGAAAAAGAAATATGTGAGCGAAGAGCGCGAGACGACGATTCTCGACGGGTTCAGTATGCGTCTGATGCGCGGCGACCGCATCGGCATTCTCGGGCGCAACGGTTCGGGTAAAACCAGCTTCTTGAAGTTGATGCTCGGCAATGAAGAGCCGGATAGTGGCACAGTCAAACTCGCCAAGCATTTGGAGGTTTCCTATTTCGACCAGAAGCGCGAGATGCTCGACCCGAACGAAACGCTACGCCGCATTCTCTGCCCCGGCGGCGGGGAATATGTGAATGTGGGCGGCAAGATGCGCCATGTCTGTGGCTACCTCAAAGACTTTATGTTCGACCCGAAAAGCGTGGATGACAAAGTCGGCACGCTCAGCGGTGGGCAGCGCAACCGCTTGATGCTGGCTTATGTGCTTGCCAATCCGGGTAATCTGCTCATCCTCGATGAGCCGACCAACGACCTTGATATGGATACGCTCGATATTTTGGAGGAGATTCTCTGTAACTATACCGGCACGCTGATTTGCGTGAGCCATGACCGTGACTTCCTCGACCAGACTGTCAGCCGCTTGCTCGCCTTTGAGGGCAATGGCCATATTGAAGATGTTGTCGGCGGCTATGATGATTATTTGCGCGCCGTAGGCCGTGCGCCAGAAAAGAAGAAAGCCGCAAAGCCAGAAGCCAAAAGCGCGCAGCCTATTAAAGAGCCAGAGCAGCCAAAGGCGCAAAAGAAACTCAGCTATAAATTGCAGTATGAGCTGGACAATCTGCCCGAGCGTATCGCCAAGCTAGAGGCCGAAAAAGCCAAGCTAGAAGAAACCCTCGCCGATAGCACGCTCTACAGCAAAGACCCAGACGCGTTCGACAAAGCCACCCGCCGTTTCGCCCTACTGCGCGACGAACTCGAAGCCGCCGAATCCCGCTGGATTGAGCTAGAAGAGATGAAGCTAGAGGTTGAAGAGGGGTAGCGCCTCGATGCTTTTTGCGCTAGTCTACGCTTAAACTTATTTACGTTAGGTGCGTATATGAACAACAAATATCTAGTTTTATCGGTGGCATTATTAGCGATTGGCATCGCGTTGGCAGGCTATTTTGTTAGCAAAACCCTATATAATGCAAAAGTATCTATTAATACCGCGCAGGTGATGGGGCTGGCAGAGCGTCGCGTTACTTCTGATCTGGCACGTTGGAATATTAAAGTTAATGTCGTGGGGAAAAGTGCCGATGCCGTGCCTAGCTTATACGAGAAAATTGAGAAAGACCGCCAATCAGTGAAAGATGTTTTGCTGCAAAATGGTTTTTCAGAAGATGAAATAACCGTATCGGCTGTGCATTATACGAAACAGGAAAATCGGAATAAAGATAAGCAAATTGTAGATGAAGTGCATACTCTCTTTTCTACGTTAGAGGTGGAAACCAAGGAGATTGAAAAAGTTGCATCGGCGCGTTCTAAGGTGGGTAAGCTGATTACGCAGGGAGTAACATTCCGAGATTATGGTGTTCGCTATTCTTTCAATGGCCTGAATACAATCAAGCCAGATATGCTTAAAGAAGCTACCCAAAACGCACGAATTGCTGCAGATGAGTTTGCAAAGAATGCGGGTACAAAAGTAGGGCACATTCGCAATGCAGTGCAGGGCCGCTTTACTATTACGGATGCGGGGCAGCAATATGGCGATAGCGCGAAAATCGAGAAAGATATTCGTGTTATTAATACAATAGAGTTCTATTTAACGGATTAATCTCCGTATAGGGCTGCACCGAAAGCACTAGGAGTCATCAGCAACCCCCTCGCGCCGTGGGCGAGGTGGAGGTATAGGCCGCTTTCGTGTGGGCCAATCAGAGAGAGACGTGAAGGGTGAGTGCAGCGCAAGCCTGCCCATGCGGTGACGTCTGCATCCGCCAGTTCGGGGAAGATGGCGCGTAAATCTTCTCGCAGCATTTCGGTGTCTTCGGCAATCACGTCAGCGGAATCGACATTATGCCTAAAACTCGCGCCCCAATGCAGCTTGCCTGCTTTGGGGATGAGGGTATGGCCGGCATGAATCACGCATTGCGGCTGGAAGTGGGCAGGTGCATCTAAAGCGATAGTTTGGCCATGCAGGGGTTCTATGCCCAAATCAGGCAGGAAATGTTGGGCGGCATGCGCATTGGCGAGGGTGACATGTGTGCTCTCAAGCACAGAGCCATTCGCACATTCCGCGCGCCATATGCCTTGCTTATTTTCTAATGTGAGCAGTTTATGGTTCAGTTTCACTTCCACCAAATCCCCTGCATCGGCGAGCAGGGCATTGGCGATATCGCCCATATGCCACCAGCCGCCATGAGGGTAGTACCAGCCCTCATAAAGAATCTCTACACTCGCAATCTTGCTGGCCTCTGCCGCCTTCACGCTGCGGCGAATGGTGTCCGGCAGGGTAAGGCTGGATTGCCAGTCCGCCGTGCGTTTGCCGCGCTTGGATTGTTCGGCGAGATTCAACATCAGCAACCCGCTCGCGCCTTGGATGGTATGGCCTTTCTCATGCAGATATTCCAGCAGGTGATGCATGGTCCAAAAGCCGCTGGCGAGCATACGCCCACGCATGTTCCATTTGGCGGGGTAAAAAGGTGTGAAGGCAGCGGCAGGGTTAGCACTTGCGCCTGCACATATGGTATTGCTCGCCTCTAGAATGATGCTGCGCTGGCCTAACTTGGCGGCGCGCCACGCGGCGGCGATGCCCGCGAGGCCTGCTCCTATTATTATATTTGATTGCTCCTGCTCTGACCTACTGGTCTCCGCAATGAGCCTAACGCCTTCGGCGACTAAAGATTGGCCTGCTGGCCAAATTGACTCTTCATTGGTTTTAAAGCTCCCCACTAACATGTCTCTTTTGGTGCCGAAGCCGCGTGTTTTTTGCACGTCAAACCCTGCCGCCTGTAAGCCGCGCTTAACGAAGCCTGCGGCGGTGAAGGTGGCGAAGCGTGTGCCGCCATGGCTGAGGCGGGCGAGGGCGGCAAAGAGCGCCTCGCTCCACATATCGGGGTTTTGTGCGGGGGCGAACCCGTCTAGGAACCAGCTATCGATGGGGGTCTCATTGTAACGTGTGAGCATCGCTGCTGCGTCGCCATAGAGGAAATCGACGGTGATATCGCCGCCTGCAAACCAACGCCGATGCGCGCCTGAGATGGCGGGAGGTAGTGCGGCAATGAGTGCCTTCGAATATGCTGAAAGTTCGGGCCAGTGCGCATGTGCCGCGCGCATGGCCTCTGCATCGAGCGGGAAGCGTTCGGTGGTAATGAAATGCAATTTGGGGCGCGGCGCGGGGAGAGATTCCCACATCTGCCACAGCGTAAGAAAGTTGAGTCCGGTGCCGAACCCTGTCTCGCCGACCACATGAAGCGGGCTGTTTTGCAGACATTCTGGCAGGCCGTTCTGCTCTAAGAAGACGTAGCGCGTTTCTTCCAGACCATTCTCTTTAGAGTAATAGACATCGCCAAACGCGCTGGCGACGGGCGTGCCGTCTTTCCATTCCAGTGCGGGCGCGGGGAGCTCTACCACGTGCCGGTATTTTCCATGCTCGCCCATGGTTCTTGCGGCGGCAGGGCATCGCCTTTTTGCAGCAGCTCTACAGAAATACCGTCTGGCGATTTGATGAAAGCCATATGGCCATCGCGCGGCGGGCGATTAATGGTCACGCCTTTATCCATCAAATCCTGACAGGTCTCGTAGATATTCTCCACGCGGTAGGCGAGGTGGCCAAAGTTGCGGCCACCGCTATATTCCTCGGTTTTGCCGTCTTCATCTGGCCAGTTATAGGTCAGTTCGACGAGCGGGGTTTTATGCTCCTTCGCATGGGCAAGGTCACCCGATGCGGCGAGGAAGATAAGCGTAAAGCGGCCCTTCTCATTTTCCATGCGATAGGTTTCGCTCATGCCCAAACACTCGCAGAAAAAATGCAGTGCCTTATCGACGTCTTGTACGCGAATCATGCTGTGTAGATATTCCATTATGCCTCCTTTAAGACGGATTGAATGGCAGCTATCAGCGCGTCATGGTCACGCGAAACTGCCGCATTATCACGTTGCTGATATAGGGCCCATGCCTCGCGAAGCAAGGCGATTTCTTGCGCCAAATCTTCGCGCGCGACGACATTCTGAAAGGCGCGGCTCAAGATAACGCGGCGGGAGCCGAGGCGCGCATGCTCCGCAAAAAGCAGCTTGGGCGGAATGGCGACATCGGCGCGTAAACTGCCGAGCCCACCGAACCCAAAGGGCAGGTTGGCGCGCGCGGCCTTGGCTGCAAATTGCTCGACATAATCACTCAGCAATGGCTCAAACAAGAAGCGCTGGTCCAGGCTGATATGCAGGTCATTCAGGCCCAGATAACACTCATCCATTACGCCGAGTGCGATGCATTCCTCCATCGCTTCGAGCGCTTTATAATGCTCGAATAACGGCACGAAACGCGCGCGATGCGCAATCAACTCCGCAATCTGTTTGAGCTCATCCGCACGGGTAAACATAGGCAACATGATGAGGTCTGCCCCTGCACCAATGGCGAGGTCGATTTCTTTATGAGAATCGCCATGCAGCGGGTTGATGCGTACCATCAGCTCGGCATCGGGCACGGCATCGCGCATGCGGGCAATGTCACCCGAGTGATGGCTGGTGATGAAGGTGTCTTTATGCCCTTGGCGCTCTTGTTTTCCGTGCAGTTCCAAATCGACCATGAACCGTTCGACGCCCGCAATGTGGGCCGCCTTGGCGAAGTCAACATCGTTGGTGATGAGCAGGAATCGCATGCTACTGCGCCGCGCCGAAAATTTCCGGATACTCGGCATCCGCGCGGCTGAAGTCCTCAGGCTTACCCACATCAATCCAATATTCATGGATAGGGAAGGCAGCGGTCATTTTCTCTTCGGCCATGAGCGTCTCGAAGAGTTGCGGCATATCAAAACGGGTGTTTTTGGGGATGTAAGCCAGAGCCTCCGGCTCCAACGCATAGATGCCTGCATTGACCATAATGCTCTGTACTGGCTTTTCTTCCAGCGCGGTGATGCGCACGCCATCGGTCTCGACCACACCATACGGCACTTGATGCGCAAAGCCGCGCACGGCCATGGTGGCGAGCGAATTATGCTCCTCGTGGAAGCGAAGCAATTGGCGGTAGCTGATTTTGGTCAGCACATCGCCGTTCATTACTAGTAGCGTGCCTTTGGGCTTCTCGGGCAATAGTGAGAGTGCGCCCGCTGTGCCGAGGGGCTTTTCTTCGGTGATGTAATCAATCTGTGCACCCCATTTCTCGCCATCGCCAAAATAGTTATGGATTTGATCAGCGAGGTAACGCGTCGAAAAGGTGAAGCTATGAAAGCCATATTCCATCAAATTCTCGATGATGGTTTCCAGAATCGGTTTGCCACCAATATCCAGTAGTGGCTTG
>CAYFFN010000120.1:0-5488 GCA_964342335.1 uncultured Azospirillaceae bacterium | reverse complement strand
CCCTTGCAATGCCACTAGCGAATGCATACATTTAATGCATCATTTAGAGCGCATAAGCGCCTATATCTCATCGGTCAGGCTAAGGAACCAACGGAACGGAGCGCGTGTGCACCCTTCTATAGCTTTGCAACAATTACGCGGAAGCGCATCAAAGAACCATCCCTCTGGGCAGACCAGTCCGCGTCTGCGCTTTAATTGGTTTTTGATGGGCTCACTCTTTGGCGTCAGCATGTCTTTCGTGATGAACGCAACCGTGGGCAGCGTTGTGATGCCCGATTACGAAACGGCAAGCGCGGAATTGGCTCAGGAGCCCACCCCACAGCTCCCCACCCTACGCTTCACCGTATCCGAGCCTGAGATTGTCGATGGCCAAACCACCATATTAGAAGTAGCAGAAGCCCCCAAGCTGCCGGAGCCGACGATTGCTGTGCCCGAGCCGGAAACAACGGTAGAAGAAGCGCCCCCGTTGGAAACGGCAGAGCCTACGCCCGCGCCAAAGCCATTGGAGCTTCCAGAGGTGAAAATCGCTAAAGCCAAGCCAGAAGCACCAAAAGCTGAGGCGAAGCCTTTACTGCCCATCTTCAACACCGCCGCCATCATGCGCCTGATTCGCAGCGCCGCAACCGATGAAGCCGTTGCTCCTATCCTAAAGAAACCTGCACCCACCCTCGCAGACTTGCCAGAGCCTGCAATACCCACCTACCCGCGCACCATCGCGATGGAAGTGCCCAAAGGCGGCACCCTGCTTAACATGTTGATGGATAAAGGCATCTCTCGCGAAGAGTCTTATGGCATGGTAGAGGCGCTTAAGAAAGTCTATAAGCCAACGCAAATGCGTGCGGGGCAAGAGATGGAACTGGTCGTAGACCGCGACCCGCTTACCCAAAGCTTCGAGATTGATGCGCTCACCATCAAGCTCAGCAAAGTCGAATATGTCGAAGCGCTCAAAGCACAAGAAGGCTTCGAAGTCGCAAAGAAAGAGATTGCCCTTCAGCCAGAACGTACGCTTGCAGGCGGCACTATCACCTCAAGTCTATTCAAAACCGGCTATGATCAAGGCGTACCCGATGGCGTGCTTGCAGAGATGGTGAAGGCCTTCAGCTACGACGTTGACTTCCAGCGCGACATCCGCACCGGCGCAAAGATGGAAGTACTCTACGATAATATGCTCAACGACGCAGGCGAGAAAATCTCCTACGGCGATATCCACTACGCCATGCTCGATATCGGCAAGAAAGACCCGATCAAGATTTACCGTTTTGAAGATAAATCCGGCGATGTCGGCTTCTTCGCGCCTAATGGCCATAGCATCATCAAATCCCTCCTCAAAACCCCTATCAATGGCGCGCGCATCTCATCTGGCTTCGGCATGCGCCACCACCCTGTGCTAGGCTACTCCAAAATGCATAAAGGCACCGACTTCGCCGCCCCGACAGGTACGCCCATCTATGCCGCAGGCGATGGGGTGATTACCTATGCAGGGCGCAAAGGCGCCTATGGCAACTTCGTCATGGTCAAACATAACGGCACCTACAGCACCGCCTATGCCCATGCCAGCAGCATCGCCAAAGGCATCCGAAACGGCGCAAAAGTCAAGCAAGGTCAAGTGATTGCCTATGTCGGCACGACCGGCCGCTCCACCGGCCCACACCTACATTACGAAGTACGCAAAAACGGCACGCAAGTGAATCCAAAATCGATGAAACTGCCGACTGGCCGTGTGTTAGCAGGCGCCGACTTAGAGAATTTCAAACGCCATGTCGCGCATCTGGATAACCAAATCGCCTCCATGGCCAAAGACCAAACCCAAATGGCCCGCGCGGACGTAGAATAGCCTAAGCCCAGCCGCCTAGCTCTTTCTCCGCCAATGCAATCAGCAGGCGAATATGCGCCGCCGAATCGTTCAGACACGGAATCACGCTATATTTATCCGCCACGCCGCCCTGCTCTTCCCAGCTTTCCTTGGCCTCAATGGCGATTTCTTCCAGCGTTTCCACGCAATCCGCTGCAAAACCAGGGCAAATAACCGCGATAGAGTCTTTACGCTCCGCCCCCAGCGCCTCAATCGTCTTATCGGTATAAGGCTGTAGCCAGTCCTTCGGCCCAAAGCGAGATTGGAAGGTCAGGCGTAACTTCTCCTCACTCATCCCCAGCTCCTCGCGCAACAAGCGCGTCGTCTTCGCGCAGTGGCAGTGATACGGATCACCCTTCTTAAAATATTCCACCGGCAGACCATGGAAGCTCGCCAGAATCACCTCTGGCTCATAACCGCACTCACGGATGTGGTGCTGCACACTCTCCGCCAGTGCCTCTATATATAAAGGGTGATCATGATACGGCGCGGCCGTACGCAGGGCAGGCTGCCAGCGCATCTTCTGCAAGCAGCGGAACACTTCATCATAAACGGTCGCCGTCGTCGCCGCGGCATATTGCGGATAAAGCGCAATAACCGCGATGCGCTCACAACCCGCTTCTTTCAGCTTTTCCAGTCGGCTAGCAATGCTCGGATTGCCGTAACGCATCGCCCATTCCACCACAATCTTGTCGCTCTTTTGGGCGTAATGCGCCGCCACCTTCTCCGCCTGCGCGCGGGTGATTGTCCTGAGCGGCGATTCATCCAGCTCCGTATTCCATATCTTTTTATAGGCATGCGCCGTCTTATGCGGCCGCGTCGTCAGGATAATCCCGTTCAGCACACACCACCAAATCGCGCGCGGCGCCTCAATCACCCTTCTATCCGAGAGAAACTCTTTGAGATACCGACGAATCCCCCACCAGCTCGTATCGTCTGGCGTCCCTAGATTCACCAGCAAAATGCCCGTTTTCCCATGCGCAACGGCCGGATGATTCTCTGGAAAATGTTCGTGTACCATAGCGTCCCTCTTTGAATGGCTCTATTTCTAGCGCACTAATCCGCGCTTGCCAACTGTTGCAAGAAAATGGGAATCGAAAAATGCGATGAGTGAAACACGCCATCATGCATCCTCCGCTTGCTAAGTTGGGGCCATTTCGCCAGAGTGCCCTCATGAGCAACCATTATCTTGTAACGGGCGGCGCGGGCTTTATCGGCTCCCACCTCACCGATGCCTTACTGGCCGCAGGCCACCGCGTGACGGTAATCGATGACCTTTCGACCGGAAAGCTAAGCAACTTACCCGAAAATAACGACAGTTTAGAAGTGGTTATCGGCGATTGTGGCTACAGCTCACTGATAGAGAGAACCATCGCAAAGGTCGATGGCGTGTTCCATCTCGCCGCCGTGGCGTCCGTCCAAAAGTCCAAAGAAGAATGGTGCGAAACCCACCGCGTCAACCAAAGCGGCACCGTCGCCCTGCTCGATGCTATCGCCAAAGACGGCCGCAAACTCCCGTTCGTCTACGCCTCCTCCGCCGCCGTCTTCGGTGATCCGGATGCGAGCCTCATGCCCTTGAGCGAAGATACCCCGCTCGCCCCCCTCACCCCCTACGGGGCGGACAAAGCTGGCTGCGAGCTCCACGCCAACGCGGCGCGCGCCATGCACGCCATCCCCACCATGGGCTTCCGCTTCTTCAACGTCTACGGCCCCCGCCAAGACCCATCCTCTCCCTACTCAGGCGTCATCTCTATCTTCGCCGATAAGCTGGCAAACAATGCCCCCATCACCATTTTCGGAGATGGCCAACAAACACGGGATTTCATCCACGTATCAAGCATAGTAAGCTACCTGACTAATGGCATGTCATTACTTGAATCCCAAGCATGCGAAGCCCCTCGCCTGCTCCATGCCTGCACCGGTAAAGCCACCTCTATTACCGAGCTTGCCGAGACCATGGCATCCATCCTTGGCTGCGAGGCGACCATCCACCATGCCCCTGCCCGTGATGGAGATATCCAACACTCACTCGGAAACAACACCCAACTCACTGGAACTTTCCCCGATATAACCTATCTCTCTCTTAAAGAAGGGCTGAGCCAACTACTAAACGCGTAAACAATATGACCAACACACTAAAATACCACAAAACACCTGCTAAATCTGACGCAACCTGCATCCACCTCATTCGCCATAAGGATTGGAAGAAAGCCTCCACCAAATGGGATACGGAGACCAAAGACTGGCTCAAACTGAATGACGTTACAGGCGCAGAAGGTGACGTAATCTATTGCCCTAAAACGAAAAAGCATCCCGCGCGTGTGCTAGCATCCATGGCCGATAACGACACGCTTTGGAACCTCGCGTTCCTGCCCAAGCACATCCCCGCCGGCAGTTATTATTTCGATACGCCATGCCATGACGCTAGCCACCTAGCCGGATGGGCGCTCGATCAATACCATTTCACGCGTTATAAAGAGTCCCATCACCAGCCGCGTATTCTGCTCTGCGATGATAAAGAGGCCATCGCCCTCGCCGAACATCGCTTCAACGCCTATGCCCTCGCCCGCGACCTCATCAACACCCCGCCGAACGATATGGGCCCAAGCCATCTCGCCGATGCCGCGCGCGAGATGTGTAAAGAACTTGGTGCGAAATACAGCCAAATCGTTGGCGATAAACTGTTAGAGGCCAACTTCCCCCTCGTTCACGCCGTTGGGCGCGCCGCAGAGAACGCGCCACGCCTGATCGACATACGCTGGGGCAAGACCAATCACCCCAAAGTAACCCTCGTGGGCAAAGGCGTCTGCTTCGACACGGGCGGGCTGGACCTGAAAACCTATAGCTCCATGAAAATGATGAAGAAGGATATGGGCGGCGGAGCCTACGTGCTCGCACTCGCCTATCTCATTATCTCTCATAAATTACCCGTGCGCCTGCGCGTGCTCGTGCCAGCGGTTGAGAACAGCGTATCCGACAACGCCTTCCGCCCGCAAGACATCATCACCGCGCGCAACGGCATGACCGTCGAAATCGGCAGCACCGATGCTGAAGGCCGCCTCATCCTCGCCGATGCGCTCACCGAAGCGGCACGCGAAAAGCCCGACTTTTTGCTAGATGTTGCAACCCTAACGGGCGCAGCACGCGTTGCGCTAGGCACGGAACTCCCTGCCCTGTTCGCCACAGATGACAGCCTCGCCCGCGACCTCACCGATACCGGCATCGCCATGGGGGATGGCCTCTGGCACATGCCGCTTTGGGAGCCATATGAAGACTATCTGCGCCCTGACATCGCGGATATCGGCAACACCCCCAATAGCGGCTATGGTGGCGCGATCACCGCGGCCTTGTTCCTCAAGAATTTCATCGGCGACTGCACCAACTGGATGCATATCGACACGATGGGGTGGAACCTGCGCAGCCGCCCAGGCCGCCCGAGCGGAGGTGAGGCTTTGGCGCTACAGGCCGTCTATGCAATGCTAGAGAAACGTTACACCCAATAGTTTTACTCGCGCTTTACTCAAAAACTCGCTAGGGTTTCGCACATGCAGCAAGAAATAAACAATCTCGACGCGTTAAATATCTGGCGACACGCCACCAAAATGACGCTCAAAGACTTGCCCTATGACCTTTCCT
>CAYFFN010000119.1:0-5661 GCA_964342335.1 uncultured Azospirillaceae bacterium | reverse complement strand
CGTGACGGGGAGCAAAGCCCTGGCATGTCGATGACCCGCGATGAAAAACTCCGCGTGGCAGAGGTGCTAGACAGCATGGGTGTTGATGTGATTGAGGCGGGGTTTGCCATGGCCTCCCAAGGTGATTTTGAGTCGGTGAAGGCGATTGCCGAAGTGGCGAAGAACGCGGTGATTTGTTCGCTCGCGCGCGGCAAGGTCGCGGATATTGAGCGTGCGGCGGAGGCGATTAAGCCTGCGAAACAGGGGCGTATCCATACCTTTATTTCCACGAGCGATATCCATTTGGAGCACCAATTCCGCATGAGCCGTGAGCAGGTGCTTGGCGTGATTAAAGACACGGTGGGCCTCGCGCGCAACTATACGGATAATGTCGAGTGGTCGGCGATGGATGCGACGCGCAGCGATTTGGATTATCTCTGCCAAGCCGTCGAGACGGCGATTGCCGCAGGCGCGACGACGATTAACTTGCCCGATACGGTGGGCTACGGCACGCCGGAGAGCATCACCGAGATGTTCACCACGGTGATGGGCAAGGTGCCGAATGCGGATAAGGCCATTTTCTCTTTCCATGGCCAGAATGATTTGGGCTTGGCGACGGCCAATACGCTCGCCGCACTCAAGGCTGGAGCGCGTCAGGCAGAGCTGACCATCAACGGGATTGGCGAGCGCGCGGGTAATACGTCGCTGGAAGAAGTGGTGATGACGCTTGCAACCCGCAAAGACCAATATGGCTTTGAGACGGGCATTGATACCAAGCAGATTATGCGCGCTTCGCGTTTGATTCAAAATATCACCGGCCAAAGCGTACAGGTGAATAAGGCGATTGTCGGGGCGAATGCCTTCGCGCATGAGAGCGGTATTCACCAAGACGGTATGCTCAAAAATCGCGGCACCTATGAGATTATGACGCCGGAATCGGTGGGGCTGACCAAGTCCAATCTGGTGATGGGCAAGCATTCGGGCCGCCACGCATTTAAAGACAAGCTCAAAGAGCTAGGCTATACGCTTGGCGATAACGCGCTGGAAGAGGCGTTTGATCGTTTCAAAGCGCTTGCCGATAAGAAGAAAGAAATCTTCGATGAGGATATTATCGCGTTGGTGGATGCTGAGGCGCTCACGCAGAATCAACGCATCACATTTGAGGGCCTGCAGATAGAATGCGGCACCGATGGCCCGCAGATTGCTCGCTTGACGCTCAATATTGATGGCCGCAGCCGTCAAACCAAACAAGAAGGTAACGGCCCTGTGGATGCGATGTTTAAGGCCATTAAAGCGCTGGTCGCTGAAGCGCAGCAAACGCATCTCGCGCTCTATCAAGTGCATGCGGTGACCAAAGGGACTGACGCGCAGGCCGAAGTAACCGTGCGTTTGGAACGCGATGACTTGTCTGTGAACGGCCATGGCTCGGATGTGGACACATTGGTTGCTTCCGCACTTGCCTATATCAACGCGCTGTGTAAATTGGAGTTGCTGGAATCGAAGCAGGTCAAAAGCATCACCCAGCAAGACCCTGAAACACAAGATAAAGCAGCGAGTTAGCCTCGCGTTAGGATAAGAAGCTCTATGTTTGGTAAGTTGCTTGGACTCATGTCGGAAGACATGGCGATTGATCTAGGAACCGCCAACACGCTTGTCTTTGTGAAAGAGCGCGGGGTTATTCTCAACGAACCTTCCGTAGTCGCTTTGAAAGAAGAGCAGGGCCGCTTGGTGCCTTATGCATTTGGTAACGAAGCGAAGCTGATGCTTGGGCGTACTCCAGAGAAAATCGTCGCGATTCGCCCGCTGAAAGACGGGGTGATTGCAGATTTCCGCGTGGCGGAAGAGATGATTAAATATTTCATTCGTAAGGTGCATAACCGCCGTAGCTTTACCGGCCCGCTGATTGTGATTTGCGTGCCTTCTGGCGCGACACCAGTGGAACGCCGCACGATTCAGGAAGCGGCAGAGCATGCAGGTGGCCGCGAAGTATTTTTGATTGAAGAGCCTATGGCGGCTGCAATTGGTGCGGGCCTTCCGGTGAGTGAGCCAACGGGCTCAATGATTGTCGATATTGGCGGTGGCACGACCGAAGTGGCGGTGCTCTCGCTCAACGGGATTGTATATGCCCGCTCGGCGCGCGTGGGCGGCGATAAGATGGATGACGCGATTATCTCTTATATTCGCCGTTACCATAATTTGCTGATTGGCGAGGCGACGGCAGAGAAAATCAAAAAAGAGATTGGTTCGGCCTGTCTGCCCGCGGAGGGCGATGGCAAGCTGATGGAAATTCGTGGCCGCGATATGGCCAATGGCGTGCCGAAAGAGTTGGTGCTCAGCGAATATCAAATGGCCGAAGCATTAGCGGATCCGGTGCGTGAAATTATCGAAGCGGTGAAAGTCGCGCTTGAATCTACCCCGCCTGAGCTTTCCTCTGACATCGTGGATAAAGGCGTGGTGATGACGGGTGGCGGCTCGATGCTCAAACATCTCGACGCGGTGATCAGTGAGGCGATTGGTCTGCCGGTGATTATCGGTGAGGACCCGCTCTCTTGCGTGGCGATTGGTACGGGTAAGGTGCTCGAAGACCCCGTGGCCTACAAACATGTGTTGTTTAAGCACGAGTAAAATTCGGGTGGAAAAGACCCGCTCATATCTTGCACTTTTTTGACCAATCCGTAGCCTAGTAAAAAAGGGTTCAGGATATGGCAGACCGAGTCACCTCACGCAGTATCGCAAGCACGACAAATCAGCAAAGCGTTGCTCAGCGCGCGTTGGTGATTGTGTTGGTGAGCGTTGCATTGCTGCTGCTGGTGATGGATCAGCGCGGTAACCCTTACGTGAAATCCGTGCGTAGTGGAATAGCCGAAGTAACCATGCCGCTCGTGTCTCTCATCAGCAAGCCGATTGAAACGATTCAAGGTGCAGCGGATTGGGTTGGTGGCGTGTTTGTGGCGCATAGCGAGAATGCCCGCCTGCGCGACGAGAATGCGCGCCTCAAGCAATGGATGATTTCCGCCCATCAATTGGAAGCACAAAATAACGACCTCAAGGCGTTGCTCAATGTGCCTGTGGTGCAAGCAACCAATTTTGTAACCGCGCGTGCGGTCGCCGATCAGCGTGGCGTGTTTGCGCGCGCCCTCATGATTGATGCAGGCAGTAAGCAAGGCGTGATGAGCCATCAGCCTGTAGTGGGTGAAGATGGTTTAGTGGGGCGTGTGGTCGAAGTGCACCCCAACCATGCGCGTGTGCTTTTGGTGAGTGACATCAACTCGCGCATCGCGGTAAAGGGTGTGGATTCTGATGTGCGCACCTTGGTGGTGGGGCGTGGTGATAGCCAAAATGCCGGACTCAAATTTGTAGAAGAAGATGCGTCCTTCGCCAAAGACGAATTGCTGGTGACCATTGGCACGGAGATGATTCCTGCGGGCATTCCGGTTGCGCGTATTCTGGGGGAAGGCGAAGCGGCTGATGTGCAGGTGCAGTGGCTCCAGCCCGCAGAGAAAAGCGACTATTTCCGCATTATTCAATACCAGCCGATCCCGACCCATTAGGCGGTTTTATGGCACGGTTCTTCTCGGCTGGTAACGATGGCACTCCGCTCGCGCCGACAGCGACCGTGTTGCTGTTGATGTTTGCGGCGGGTCTGCCATTGCCGATGCTTGGCACCTATTCCCTTTATCCGAATATGGCTTTATGTGCACTGTTCTTTTGGAGCTTGCAGCACCCGAGTCACGCACATCCGCTCTTGGTATTTTTGCTAGGTTTGCTTGCAGATAGTATTGCGGGCATGCCACTAGGGGTGCATGTGCTTATCTTGTTTGCTGCGCGTGCGATGGTGCTGGCGCAGCGTCGCTTGCTGTTGGCGCAGCCCTTTTTCTTTGTGTGGATTGGTGCAGCTCTAGTGATTCTGTGTTCGGTGTTTGCGATGTGGTTGGTGCTAACATTATACCAAAAATCGGCATTACCCTTTATGGGCTTTTTTGTGCATGCGATGGCGACGGCCTTGTTCTATCCTGTGATGCATGGGGTGTTAGAAGCCATGATGGGTAAAAGGGAGTCGCACTGATGGTGCGCCGTCAGGTGGATCGCCCGTTGATGCTCAAGCGTCGCGCGATGATTATGGGCTGTCTGCAAGTGGCGGGGTTCGGATTGGTCGGCGGGCGGCTTTATCAGCTGCAATTCTTACAGCGCGAGAATTACCAGACCCTTGCCGAAGGCAACCGGATGAAGCTGCAACTCAACACTCCGTCGCGTGGGTTGCTGGTGGATCGCTATGGCAAAATCCTCGCGGAGAATGGCACCAATTACCGCCTGCTGATTGACCGCGAAAGCCCTAATCTTGCGCAGCAGACATGGGAAGCGCTCAAGCCATTGCATGCCTTCTCAGAGAGCCGCGCCGCACAAATCACCGCAGATTTGCGGGGCTACAGTCCGACTCCGCTGTTGCTTGAAGAATATGTGCCATGGGATGATATCGCCAAGCTGGAGGCGCATAGCTACCACTTGCCGGCATTGCGCATCGACCAAGGTGAGGTGCGCGATTATGCGCTGGGCGAGGCGAGCGCGCATATACTTGGCTATGTTGCCAAGCTTAGCAAGACCGATGCGGATTACGAACAGCTGCGCAAATTGCCGGATGTGAAATACGGCAAGCTTGGTGTGGAGTTGCTGTATGAGCAAGAGCTGCGCGGTCGCGCAGGCAGTCGCCAATTGGAGGTGAATGCGCGCGGTGTTGCGGTGCGCGAACTGAGTCGTGATCCTGCGCAACAGGGGGATACGGTCATGCTTGCGTTGGATAAGGGCTTGCAGGAATTTGCGAGTAAGCAGATTGGTGAGGAGAGCGGCGCTGTGGTGGTGATGGATATTGCGCGCGGGGATATTCTTGCAATGGCATCCAACCCCGCCTTTGACCCGAACCGTTTCGCGCAAGGGGTAGGAAGCGTCTACTGGAAGAGCCTGCTCGATAATAAAAAAACTCCGCTGGTGAACAAAGCCATTGGCGGGCAATACCCGCCAGGCTCTACCTTTAAAATGCTGGTTGGGCTGCGTGCGTTGAAAGAGGGTATTATCAGCCCCTATAAAACTCATTTTTGCCCGGGGCATTTCTACCTTGGTAATCACCGCTTCAATTGTTGGAAGCGCGGCGGACATGGGCGCATGAATATCACGCAGGCAATTATGGAATCCTGCGATGTGTTTTTCTATGAGGTGGCGAAAGAGCTAGGCATGGAGAAAATCGCTGAGACGGCACGTGATTTCGGCCTGGGCGACGAGGTAGGGTTAGGGCTGCTGGGAGAGCAGTCTGGCTTGATTCCTACCCAAGAGTGGAAACGCCGCAGCCGTAATCAGCCATGGAACGGCGGGGACACGATTAACGCATCCATTGGGCAGGGCTTTGTGCTCGCTACACCGCTGCAACTGGCCATCATGACCGCTCGCTTGGCGAATGGGGGGCGTAAGGTTGAACCTAGTCTTCGCTCCACTGACGGCAAAGAACTGCCAGAGTGGCAGCCGCTTCCTTATGAACAAAGCCATCTGGATATTATCGCCGATGCAATGCGACAAGTCGTGTCAACCGAACGTGGCACAGCCTTCTGGCATAAACCAAAGAAGGACGAGAGGTTCACCTTCGCAGGTAAAACGGGAACCTCGCAAGTGCGACGGATTATTGAGGCGGGAGTA
>CAYFFN010000118.1:0-5672 GCA_964342335.1 uncultured Azospirillaceae bacterium | reverse complement strand
CAAGCGTGGGGGATTGCATCAAGATTCTGCGCGGCCTCAAGCCTTATTACGAAGAGCATCATGAAGTGCGCTACCAACCTGCCGCTATCGAGGCAGCTGTGGATCTCTCCGCGCGCTATATCAATGACCGCAAACTGCCGGATAAAGCCATCGACGTACTCGATGAAGCAGGCGCTGCTCAGGCGCTGCTACCCGCAGGAAAGCGCAAGAAAACCATCGGCGTGAAAGAGATTGAAGATGTCGTCTCCAGCATCGCCCGCATGCCCACAAAGACCGTCAGCACAGATGATGCGGCGACGCTCAAACATCTGGAGGAAAACCTCCGCCTGACCGTCTTCGGGCAGGATGATGCCATCACCACCCTTGCCGATGCGCTGAAAGTCGCACGTGCAGGCTTGCGTGATGAGAATAAGCCCATGGGCTCGTTCCTCTTCACAGGCCCGACCGGTGTGGGTAAAACCGAAGTCGCCACCCAGCTTGCCAAGGCAATGGGCATGGAATTGGTGCGCTTCGATATGTCCGAATATATGGAGAAACACTCGGTTTCCGGCTTAATTGGCTCGCCTCCGGGCTATGTTGGTCATGACCAAGGCGGCCAATTGACCGACGCGATTGACCAAACCCCATTTGCCGTAGTGCTGCTTGATGAAATTGAGAAAGCCCATCCGGATATCTTCAATATCCTGCTGCAAGTGATGGATAACGGCACACTGACGGATAAAAACGGCAAAACGGTGAATTTCCGCAATGCCATCCTGATTATGACCAGTAACGCTGGCGCATCTGACATGGCCCGCGCCCCTATGGGCTTCGGCAAATTAGACCGCACCGGCGAGGACAAATCGGCAATTAAGAAGTTCTTCACGCCAGAATTCCGCAACCGTCTGGATGCGATTGTTGGCTTCAAGCACCTTACGCCGAAGATTGTCGAGCATGTGGTCGATAAGTTCATTCACAAGCTCGAAGCACAGCTTTCTGAGCGCAATGTGACGATTAACCTCGATAAAAAGTCCACCGACTGGCTGGTCGAGCATGGCTATGACCAAACGATGGGCGCGCGACCACTCTCTCGCCTCATTGCGGACAAGATTAAGAAGCCATTGGCCGATCATGTCCTCTTCGGCAAGCTATCGAAAGGCGGCTCGGTGACCATCACGGTCGATCGTTCTGGTGAACTGGCATTTGACATCGCCCCTCCCACCAAAGCGAAGAAGGCGACCAAGGCCAAGCCAAAACCCACGCCTAAAAAGGGCTCTAAAAAGAGCAAAGCAGAAACCGCCTAACATGCGCTTTGCTGCTTATTTCTGCGGCTTTTTCCTCTGTGGCATCCTTGCTTCAAAGGCCGGTTTTACCCTTCCCTCGCCCAAGCCGATATTGCTGGGTACGGGCTTTGTTGTGGCCTCCAACGGCTCGATTGTGACCAATCAACATGTCGTGAATGGGTGCAAATCGATCTCTGTGCATGGGGCGGAGGAAGAATCGGCCACACTGATCGCAACCGATGCAGAGCACGACCTTGCCCTATTACGTATTAATGGCATTACCCCCCACATTGCACCTTTGCGCTATGTCTCAGGCACATTACGCACTGGGGATGAAGCCGTAGTGATTGGATATCCTGGCATTTCTGGCTTCACAGGCCAGCAAGTATTTGCCACCACCACCATCGCAGATACCAAAGGACCGCGCGGGGAAGAGCATTGGCTACAATTTGCGGACTCGGTACAAAAAGGAAATAGCGGTGGCCCGCTGCTAGACCGTTCCGGTAACGTAATAGGTGTCGTAACAGGAAAAATTCAACGCTACGATAGTGACCCAAAAGAGAACCCCAACGCCAAAATGCTATCCGTGCGTGACTACGCAGTTACCCTGCCGATTTTAAAGCGTTTTCTGCAGCAAAATGGGGTTTACCCCAAGGTAGGCACCAACCGCTTAGAACGCAGCGATAGGCTCCTCTCCAAAGGCGCTACTGACTATCTGGTAAATGTTCGCTGCTACCTGCGCTAAGCCGCAGCTTACTGCATGAATTCCTGCAATTCTTCGTCGGTCAACTCGGCTGGCTTCGCCTCTACAGGCTCCATCGCTCCTGTGCCCAACGCATCGCTGCTCAAGCCCGGCTTCTCTTCTTCCGGTGTAAGAGCAGGCTCAGTCGGCTTTGGCTCTTGATCTTGCAATGGCGTATCATCCAAGCCCATCGTTTGGGTATCTGGTGCAATCTGACGCGTCGGCGCCGCAGGGATCTCTTCTTGCGGCTCTTGACGCACAGGGGCCATGCGTGACGGCCCTACCCCCGGCACAGAGAGTAAGTCACGTGTTGCAGGCAGATACTCCTCTCGAAGCTCCATACGCGAGCCACGCAGCAAAATAATCGTAATACGGCGGTTTTTCGCAGAAGAAGGCTCATCGGGGAACAGTAAGTCCGTCGC
Source organism: uncultured Azospirillaceae bacterium (assembly GCA_964342335.1). Lineage (GTDB taxonomy): Bacteria > Pseudomonadota > Alphaproteobacteria > Rickettsiales > UBA3002 > CAYFFN01. The sequence goes on along the minus strand of CAYFFN010000118.1, from coordinate 3,246 downwards.
GGCCATGCCCTGCACCTTCTTGGTGCGTTCAGGATCCATCCCCTTGCTCAGCAAATAACGACGCGCAGCATTAGCGCGGTCTGCGGAAAGCTCCCAGTTACCGTAGTTACGTCCACCGCGAGATAGCGGCGTAGCGTCGGTATGACCGCTAATAGAAATGAAGTTCGGCATCTTCTCGATAATATCCAACATGCCTTCGAGCACGCGGCGACCAAACTGCGTTATAGACGCACGGCCCGGATCAAACATGGGGTTTTTGTCTGAGTCCACAATGTCAATTTTCATCCCCTCTGGCGTCTGCTCGACAATCACATTATCGGACAAATCACGTAAGTTAGGGTCCGATTCAAACGCACGCTTCATCGCCTCTTCCGCTTTTTCAAACAGATAGGCATCTTCCATGCCCTCCTTCTGTGCCTGTTTTTCTGGCACATCAGGGATAGGGCCTTGCGGCACTTGGCCAATCACAACACCAGGTGCTGTGAGTTCGTTCTTCTGATTACCGTCTTCAATCGACGCGATACCGCCTTCAACACCAATACCCACGGAATCCTTGATGCCAATAGTAGGGGTAAAGAATTCGGCCAGCCCCTCAAGCTGCTCTTCCGATGCCGAAGAAAGCAACCAAAGCAGCAAAAAGAACGCCATCATCGCGGTTACGAAGTCAGCGTAAGCTACCTTCCATGCACCGCCATGGTGGCCATGGCCACCGCCCTTTTTCACCTTTTTGATGATAATGGGCCGATTATCGTCTTTGCCCGCCACGGATTTACCCCTCGACTTTCACGTCGTTCAGTAATGCTTCCATCTCAAGGAAGCTTGCTTGGTATTTGCTTGGTACGTTTCCGCGCCCCACTTCGATAGATACTTGCGGTGCGTTACCGTGCAAATGGCTCACCAGAATATCGCGAATCACCATAAAGAATTGATGCTCTTGGTCGATTACCTGATTCATCTTACTCGCAAACGGACCGAAGAAACCATAAGCCAAGAATACCCCAAGGAACGTACCCACCAATGCGCCACCAATCATCGCACCGAGCACTTCTACCGGTTCGTTAATCGAACCCATCGTTTTAATCACGCCGAGTACCGCTGCCACAATACCCAGTGCAGGCAAGGCATCCGCAAGGGTTTGCACAGCATGTGCAGGAGCCGCTTCTTCATGATGAAGCTTCTCAAGCTGCTTCTCCATCATGTCTTCCACCTGATGCGGGTCTTCAAAGTTCATCGTCATCATACGCAGCGTATCGGCGATGAAATCGGTCACGTGATGGTCTTTTTGGATTTTCGGATACTGCCCAAAAATGGCACTCTCGTGCGGGTTCTCAATATGCTGCTCAATCGCAATCATACCCTTGGTACGAATCAGCTTAAGAATCCCAAACATCAAGCATAGCAGGTCGGAATAGTCTTTCTTATTCCATTTCCCGTTACCGAATACTTTTTTGATATCTTTGAGGGCGCCTTTTACCACATTGCCCTTATTGGCAATCATAAACGAGCCCGCGCCCGCGCCACCAATCATCATCATCTCAAAAGGAAGTGCCTTTACAATAACCGCCATTTTACCCCCGGCGAGGATAAACCCACCGAAGACCATGGCAAACACCATTACTATCCCGATAATTGCTAACATGCGCGATCTCCTGTTGCCATTAGTGATAGCGCGTGCATACGAAAGGTGCAACCGTTTCAGCGCAATAGTAAGGAAAGGGGAAAGCGCAAATCTTCGGCGGGGTTTTTAGGCCACAATACGCATATTAGCGCACCAAGCGGAGCTCTTTGGTTTTCAACCGTTCGGCAATAGCGCGGAAGGCTTCCGCCAGCGCGGTGCCATCATCTGCTTCAAAATAAAACTCGGGAACCGTTGCGCAATTCTCAAAAATTTCTTTCTGCGTCAGCCCTTGAATTTGGTCATTCACCTCATAGGCCACGCTGAAAATCACTACATTCTCATCTTTAATTTCTTCACATAGATCCGCTTGGCGCTCATTTCGCTCATCCACCACATCCAGGCATTCCTGATTCATCGCATCTGGGCGAAGTGGTTCCCACTCATCATAGGGAGAGCAAACCTCATTCGCACCATCCGTCATCAAGATAATCGCTTTGATGGTGTCTTCATCGTCAAAGTCATTAGGAGAAGCACTGGATGCATGCTGGAAATAGCCATCACTGCTCGGATCCAACGCCCAGAAGGCATATTGCGTGCCCAACGCAGTATTCGTATAGCCTGTAGGTTGCATGGCATTAACGCGGTTCAATAATTGCTGGCGAGTGCTGCCAAAAGACGTAATCGTTTCGAGTTCGCTGCGACGATATTTCGGAATACAATCATACAAATTACCTGTCTCGCTTCGCACGGCGCAGCCCTCTTGTTGGGCTGGGCTATAGCCTGATTGGCAGTATTGAGTATAGGTGGGCGGGTTATACTGATTACCCTGAACAATTTGCGTGTCATTGTAACAATAAATAGCCATATCACCATATTGGCCATTCGCAGCATAGGTATCGTTTAGTGGATCACCGCTATAGATGCCATTATGCCCATTACCCAGCGAATCTGGCACCACCGCATTCGCATCACTTAGGCGTCCACCGCCCATCGCAGCAATGTCGCTTGGAGGACTGTCCGTGCCATTCTCTTGGTTCACATGCTGATTAAACGGAATAAAGGCGATTTTTATATTTGGGTCTTCATTCTCGCCTTCATAGAGAATATTTACAAAGTTCGAGACTCCGGTCTTCAGGTTGTTGATTTTACTCAAATCATTATCACATTCGGGCGTCACATCTCCCGACATTGAGCAACTATTATCCAACACCATCGCTACTTCCAGCGTCACCGCATTACTGGTAAAGCGCTGCACTTTCGCCTCTGCGCCAATCGCCATTGTTTCTCTGCCAACGATTTTCATGAAAGTTGTATCCATCAACCCTTCCGCTTGCGTACGGATAGATGCAACCTCATCGCCAGGCTCCAAACTATCAAGGTCCAGCACGTTGCCATCTTCATCTTCCACCGTAATCACCAGGCTTGTCTCGGGTATATCCAGCCCCATATAGTCTTCAGGCATATTGGCGCGGTAATAATTATGGACAATCTCTTCTATCATATGTGCCTGACTGGCGGGTGCTGCACCTGCGGCTAAGGTGGCCGCGTCAATCGAGGACATCAACCTAGAACGCACAACCTGTGCACGCGAAAGATCCACCGCGATACCAACCGCAACAATCAACAGA
>CAYFFN010000117.1:0-5778 GCA_964342335.1 uncultured Azospirillaceae bacterium | reverse complement strand
TTAGACGCGTTTGAACATTTTAGTCAGTATGATTGGTACGAAGAAAGTTTTATTTCTAGCGAGATTGGTTATCTCGTTATGCCAATAGATAGCCTATCTGCTCATGTTGTCGCGTGGGCATCTGAGCTCACAGGAAAGATTTATCCTAATACGAAGTATGAGCATGCAAAAGAAGCACTTATTGAGCTTCAAACAGATAGCGTTAGTTTTCTAGATACTAATTGGAAGGCAGGCGCATTCATTGTTTTTGCACAAACCCTTATGTGCGTTTTAATATATATGATGAAGTCCCAGTGCTATATTATTGCAATGCATTGGGGCAATTCAACCGTACCTTGGATGGCAAAAGATGCTAACCGATTGGTGAATTGGTTTGTGAGTGCAGCACCAGCTATTGTTGTTCTAATTATAGGGAGCTGCAATTTGTTCGTTTCTTATGAAGTGGCGGCAAAATACTATATTAGTTTGTGGGATTTGTTTTTGGGTGAGTTCCCATATCCATTAAAAGCCTATATTCCTAAATCGTTTAAATACGCTCTGATATTAGTAAATATAATAGCGGCTTCTTTTTATTGGCTCGCGTTTTGCCATGCTGCAAGAGTGTATAAGAGTCTAAGAGGAATAAATCCAAGTGGATAAATCATTCTCATAAAACTGCCATAATTTTTCGCGGATGCAATTTAAGTAATGTCGTTAGGGTTGTCCCCCCCTATACCCTAGCCATACGCTGCTTCTGATGTGGTATAATGCGGCTGTTTATGGGCTGGGTAGGGGATAACCCTTTTTCCTTCTTAATTGACATTGCAGCCTCCAAGTGTCACCTTGAGGTGTGACCTGTAACTATACAAAAACCGTATAACCCGCAGGAATCATAATCCGCGTGTCGGGGGTTCAAGTCCCTCCTCCGCTACCATTAACGTCAGAAAATGCCTTGAGAAGGCATTTTTGACGTTAATCATGGGAGTCTTCATTTTTAAGAGGCGAGTGTATCGAGCCGAAGTAAAAATGTTAGACGGACATGGTACAGCCCCTCCACAGACTCTTCCTATATCAGCCCGTAACTTTTGAATGAATAATGCTCTTTATGCGTGACGATGAGATGGTCATGCACCTGAATATTCATGGCTTTACAGGCGGTCACAATCTGATTGGTCATATCAATATCGGCCTGAGAGGGCGTTGCATCGCCACTCGGATGGTTGTGGCATAGGATAATGGAGGAGGCGCCCAGCTCCAATGCGCGCTTCACGACCTCGCGGGGGTAGACGGGCGTGTGGTTTACGGTGCCTTGCTGTTGTTTCTCATCTTTAATCAGTGCATTCTTGTTGTTTAAGAACAAGATGCGGAATTGCTCTACCTTCTCGCGGCCCATCACCAAGCGGCAATAATCGAGCAGGCTCGTCCATGATTGGATGATAGGGCGGTCTTCCATTTCGTGTTTCAGCATACGCTGGGCGGAGACGCGTACCGCCTTTAAGGTGGCAATCACCGATTCTCCTACATCAGCAAGCTTTGCTAGCTCTCTGTCGGGCGCATGCAACACCTCTGAAAGGCTACCAAAATGCTTGATGAGAGATTTGGCGAGGGGCTTCACATCTCCGCGTGGCTTGGCGGAAAATAATAGCAATTCAAGCAGCTCATAGTCGGGCAGGGCGTCATCTGTCCCATTTAGGAAACGCTCACGCAGGCGTTGGCGGTGCCCGATATAGTGTTGTTTCTCCTCGCTCATGCAACCGCTTGTACAGGAAAGAAGTTGAGTGTGGAAGCGTAATCCGCTATGGCTGCGCGCTACAAGACAGATAAGGCTATGACGGATACATTTACGCAGAATACATTCTTAGAAGTTGCCAAGCAGCATGAGGAATGGCTTGCCAGTGGTGGCAGTGAAGGGCGGCGAGCGCATTTTCGTGGCGCGAACCTAGCGGATATCCAGTTTGGCAGCGCCGATTTACGCGAGGCGAACTTTCGTGGCTGTGGCCTGATGGGTTGCGATTTGCGTAATGTATTGATGGATGGCGCGGATTTCTCCGATTGTGACTTGCGCTACGCGAATTTTACGCAAGCAAGCTGCCACCGTGCCAATTTTAGTCGTGCGAATCTTGAAGGGGCGTATTTTAACAAGGCGCAGGCGGTGGAAGTCATCTTTCAGCAGGCCAGTTGTGTTAGCCTGGATGCGCGCAATGCCAATATGGCGTCGGTTAATATGCGCGAAGCCAATATAGAAAGTGCCAATTTCTCCCAAAGCACCCTGGCCGGAGCCAATATGCGATCGGTACATGCGCGCGATACGTTGCTGAATGAGACGGATATGTCTCATGCAGACTGTAACGACGCGGTGTTTATCAGCGCTGATTTTACGGATGCGATTCTGAATCAAGCCAATTTCCGCCGTGCTGAGTTTACCAATGTGTCGTTTGATCAGACGGATTTCACGGTGAGCCTTCACATGGACCCGAACATTCTGACGCAAACGGCTATTCAGACCCAAAAACATATCGAAGAAGAGCGCCATAATTTGCAGGAATTGCGCGAAACAATTGATAAAGGCCGCCAGACGATTGAGGCGGAGCGCAGCAAGAATAAGCAGTTAGAGCAGCAGCTTAAAGAAATGTGGGAGCATGAGAATAAGCTAAACCATGAGCTCGCTGAGAACGCGCAAGTGCTTTATTATGTGGCAGGGGCAGGAGTGGCGCTGGCCGTCGCAACTATTGTCGTGGGTATCTACACCGGTTGGATCCAGCAATGGAATTTGATACCGTTCCCCCTCAATGCCATAATCTTTGCTTTGTGGCTGGGGCTGGTTATGGTAAGCGTCTGCGCGGGCATCATGATATACCGCGCCTCATCCATGATGGTGCGGCATTTGCATGAGAAGTCAGTACCGGTAAATGAAGAGCAATCTGAGCAACCGGTGAATCATTCGGCAAGCCAAGGGGTGAACCCGAATTTTGTAGGGAATGATGGAAAAGTAGAATATTTTTAAAAACAAGAAAGAAGAACGCTATGACCAAAGAACTAGGTGTGTGTGTATTTTGCGGAGCGCAAGATAAAGTCCCCCAGAAATATTTAGATGTTGGAACGAAATTCGGCGAATGGCTCGCCGCTAAAGGCCGCCGCCTTGTCTATGGCGGAGGTGATTCCGGCATGATGGGCCGTGTGGCTAACGGCGTGATGGATAGTGGCGGTTATGTAACCGGCGTTTACCCACGCGATTTGGAGAAAATTGCCGAAGTAGAGCATAAAGGGCTCTCCGAGATTCACATCGTAGACACGATGCATGAGCGCAAAGAGCTGATGTACAGCGAGTCTGACACGTTTGTCATCTTCCCCGGCGGCTGCGGCACTATGGATGAGTTTTTCGAGATTCTCACCTGGGCACAGCTACAGCTACACGAAAAGCCCATTATCATCTTCAATTACGACGGTTATTGGGATCATCTCGTGGCATTGCTGCATAATATTGTCGATAAGGGGTTTGCAAAGCCTGCCACACGCGAATATTACTCAGTAGTAGATGAATACGAAGATTTGATTCGTATGATTCGCACATAAGGGGAGCTGGCACTAAACTTGCTTCCTTTTCAAAAAAGGAAAAAGCATGAAAGCCAGCGCCAAACGTAAAGACCCCTACCATAATCACCCCAAAAAGATGCAGCCCAATGCGCGGCAATGGCTACAGGCAGCGTTTGATTCTTACAATGCGGGTAATTTTCCGCAGGCGGCCGCTTTGTGCCAGCGCGTACTTCAGCAAGAGCAAAATCAGCCCAACGCGGCAAATTTGTTAGCCGCTGCTTTGCATAATGTTGGGCAGACAGCTCAAGCGGTCGAGATGGGTAAGCAGCTCGTTGCTATTTATCCCGATTATGGTCAAGCACATCGAAACCTCGCCGTTTTTATGAACGCTTTGAACGACCGAGAGGGTGCGTTAAAGCATTTTCATGCGGCGCTTGAGAATGGTCAAGATGCTGCGAGTACTTTTTTAGAATTAGGCGATTTATATCTGAAATACCGCAAAGACAATGAGCGGGCGGTTTATGCCTATGGACAAGCTATTCTGCGTGACCCAAGTCAAACCAGTTTTTGGATATCTTTCTGGGATGCCTACCGCAACATCCCCAACGTGAAGATCGAGGATGATGTGGTGAAGGCACTGGGTAATGCTCTGGAAAACCATCTAGGGCATACGCTTACCATCTCTGCAATTGCACGCAGTTACCTTACCTTCCATGCGGGGCTTCTGGGTGTTATCAAGCGTGTTGATGAGGGTGAGCTGGACAGTAATGCTTGGCTTGAGGACGAAGCCGTGCAGTCTTCTATGCAGAATGCACTCTTCCAGTCATTCCTGAAAAGCCATTTGGTTACGGGTGAGTTGATGGAACGCATCATGACCATTAGCCGTCAGGCATTCTTACGTTATTTGGTTGATGCAGACAAAGAGCTGGATAAACCGATTGCCGCATTCCTTGGTGCCCTTGCGTTACAGATGGAGCTCAATGAATATGCTTTTTATGTGAGCGAGGAAGAGCAGGCGTTGCTAAAGCAGCTAAAGGCAAATATTAAGGGGCAGTCTCCGATAGAACGAGAAAAACGTCTCGGCCAACAGCAATTGCTAGTCTATGCATGCTACTCGTCTCTCAAAACCCTTGAGGAAGATGAGGCGATTCTTCAGCTTAAAAAAACCAGTGGAAAGTCGGATTTGGCGCAGATTATCCAATTCCATATTTTGGATTGGAATACAGAGTCTGCCTTGCGAGCGGAAATGCCCTCATTCTCAGAAGTGGCCGATGACGTATCCAAAGAAGTACGCGAGATGTATGAAGCCAACCCTTACCCGCGCTGGCATAAAGAGATGCAGCGTAATGGGCGAGGAGCTGACATTGAGCTATCGCAGATAGTGCCAACAGAGTATCAGAATGCGGCAAAAGCCATCCCAAGCAAGCCGAGTATTCTCATTGCGGGGTGCGGTACGGGGCGACACGTTCATCAAACCTACCAATATTTAACCCCTAGCCGAATGCTCGCCGTTGACCTTAGCAAGGCCAGTCTGGCCTACGCACAGCGCAGCGCGCAAGAAAACAAGTTCAAGCATGTGGAGTTCAAGCAAGGTGACATCCTAGAACTCGACGCATTGGATGAGCAATTTGACGTGGTCGAGAGTGTTGGGGTGTTGCACCATATGGCTGATCCATTGGCGGGCTGGAAGCAAGTAACGAATCGCCTCAAACCGGGCGGCTTTATGAAGATTGCTCTTTATAGTGAGCTAGCCCGTGCTTCGGTCGTGGAGGCTCGTAATTACATTGCTGAGAAGGGCTATGCCGCAGATGACGTGTCTATTCGTCAATGCCGAAAAGATATACTCGATGATAAGTCGTTCCCGCTTCGTGGTCAGCTTCTTTCGATGAAAGACTTCTATACGCTTTCCGAATGCCGTGACTTGATTTTCCACGTGCAAGAACACCGCTTTAGCGTGCCGCAATTAAAAGAAGCAGTTACATCACTAGGGTTGGAGCTTATGGGTTTCCAATTCTCCAGCAGTGAAATTAAGCAAGCTTACCTTCGCTATAACCCAAGCGATAAGTATTGCAGGGATTTTGACAAGATTGATGCGTTTGAAAAAGAGAATCCGCAAACCTTCAAGGGTATGTATATTCTCTGGCTGCACAAGCCAGCCTAATAAAGTCAAAATGCACATAATAAAAAAGGGAGCCGATTGGCTCCCTTTTTCGTGTGTGTTCGGTTGGTGGCTGGCTTAGAAGCCCATACCACCCATGCCGCCCA
>CAYFFN010000116.1:0-5800 GCA_964342335.1 uncultured Azospirillaceae bacterium | reverse complement strand
TTGAGGGCGATAGCCATGTCGAATGGTTCGAGGGGAACTATGCGGATTACGAAGAGGACAAGAAGCGCCGCCTAGGCGAAGATGCCCTCAAGCCAAAGCGTATCAAGTACAAGCCCATCAGCCGCGCTGCGTAATCTCTGCATTGCGAGTGCTAACGACACAATCCGGATGGATTGCCGCGTCATGCGCTGACGCGCATTCCTTGCGATGAAATTATTATGATGCTTAGCTAGTAGCGCGCTTCTTAAGCAGGCTAATCAGGTGATCCATGCCTTTGCGTTCCACTACCGCACCGAACTCGGAGCGTTGGGTGGTGATCAGGCTCACCCCTTCAACGATGATGTCGAAGACTTTAAAGCTACCGCCCATATTACGGAGCTTATAGTGCATCTCTACCGGAGCGGTGTCGGCCGAAATCAGCTTTACAGCCGTTTCATACTCGCCTTCTCCAATCGATTTCACGCCTACCACTTCCACCTTCTCATTGGTGTATTCGGTGAAACGCTTGGTATAGGTGTTGGTCAAAAACCCACCATAGTATTTCAAATATTCTTTCTGCTGTTCGTCCGATGCCTGACGCCAATATTTACCCAGCACAAATTTGCCAATCCAATCCGTATCCACGTTTTTGAGGAACAGATTGTTGAGTGTTTGTAGCTTCGCCTCATCGGACTTATCCGACTTCAGCTCATCCAACACAGAGTCCACCAACCCTACGACATAGTTCTTAGCCGCTTCTTCTGTGGTTGCTTGGGCTGGGGCTGCGAAAAACAGTGCAGCCACCGCCAAGCATGCAAATAGGCATGTGTGAAATAACTTCATATTACTCTGCTAATGGGCCTTTAGGCTCACGGTTCTTAATCAATGCGTTACGCTTCTGCACATAGGCACTGCGAATGGTTGCATATGGGTCAAACGAATCTTCATACACTGCATCCATAGTATCAAGCAGTTTTTCGCGTTCTACCAGACCAGTCACAACACCGCGCAGCAGCAGACAATCGTCGCCATCGCACACGTCTGGATCGGCCAGCACATAGTTGAACGGATCGGTGAAACCATCAACCACACGGCCACTCACGCCACGCACGCTTGATGGGCCGAGGATGGGCAGCACCAGATACGGTCCGCTATCTACGCCCCATACAGCCAATGTTTGGCCAAAATCTTCTTTTTGGTATGGCAGGTTACCATATTCACCCGCAAAGTCGGTGAAGCCCGCCAGACCGAAGGTCGTGTTCAGGATAAAGCGCCAGAAAGACTTCATTGCCTGTGTGCCTTCACCCTGCAGAGCAGCGTTGAGCATATTTACAGGCTCGCCCAAGTTTTTCAGGAAATTATCGACGCCTTTGCGGCCAGCTTCCGGCATTACATAGCGGTATCCGCGGGCTGCGGGTTCGATAATGGCACCATCAACCACTTCGTTGAAGGCGAAAATTTGACGGTTCATTGGCTCCCACGGATCGTAATCCGGAGCATTACTTGCCGGTGAGCATGCCGCTAGCAAACCTACCAATGCCAAAGCGCTTATTATTCTTCTGTGCATTTTCTTTTCCTTATTGTTGTCTAATGTCACAACTAAAGCAGCAATATATTAAATTTTAGTAAATCCAAATCACTTTTTGTTTATTTTATCTTTTTTCGTGCTTTAAGTAATGGAACTACGGTAAAACAGTGGAAAAACTGACTCCAAGTCGTGCCAAAATGTAACAGGTGGGGCTTTTTTGTCACAAATTAGAGGCCCTCATGAATCCCTCAGAACAGGATGTAAAGCATAATTACGAAGAAGGCGTCGCCCGCCCCGTCGTATCGTTTGAGTTCTTCCCGCCCAAAACGGAAGAATCCAAAGCCGCTTTATGGAAAAGCATCAAAGAGCTGGAGCCTCTCAACCCGCATTATGTATCGGTCACTTACGGTGCAGGCGGCACGACGCGTGAAACCACCTTTGAGACGGTGGCCGCCATCCGCAACGAGACAAAACTCAACCCCGCGGTGCATCTCACCTGCGTAGGCCACAGCAAAGACGAGATTAAGAAGCTCGCCGAGAGTTATTGGGAGGCCGGCATTCAGCAGATTGTTGCCCTACGCGGTGATCCGCCGAAAGGTGAAGATTATGTCCCCCACCCTGAAGGCTATGCCTATGCCGACGAGCTGGTGAAAGGCTTACTGGAGATTGCGCCCTTCGAGATTATGGTGGCCGCCTACCCCGAAACACACCCTGCTGCCCCCAACGCTAAGTTCGATTTGGACCATCTGCGCCGTAAGCTGGATAATGGTGCGCGTGAGGCCGTGTGTCAGTACTGCTTCGATACGGATAACTTCCTGCGCTTTATGGATCGCGCGCGCGCAGTGGGCATCACCGCCCCGATCAGCCCAGGCATTATGCCGATTAGCAACTTCGCGCAATGTGTGCGCTTTAGTAAAATGTGCGGCGCGGTCGTGCCGAGCTGGATGCATAAGCTCTTTGCCGAAGCGGATGAGAACCCCGCCATGCGCGACCAGCTAGCGGTCTATATCGCCGCCGAGCAATGCAACCGTCTGCGCGCAGAGGGCATTCATAACTTTCATTTCTATACGTTGAATCGTGCCGATTTGACCAAGGCGATTTGCCGTCTGATAGGCGCGGCTTAGTCTACCCGCTCCACGCGAATCACCACACGACGGTTAATCTCGCGGTTCTCGGGGATTGGGCGGCCTTCCGTGTCCTTGTTCGGCACTTTCGGGCGTGTTTCTGCAAAGCCACTGGCTTGCATCAGCTCTTGATCCAGCCCACTCGCAATAAAGAAACGCACAATATTCGCCGATCGGCCGCCTGAAAGCTCCCAGTTAGAAGGGAAAAGCGCACTTCGCATCGGCACGTCATCTGTGTGGCCATCGGCAGCAATCACATAAGCATCATAGTTAAAGTCACGCAGAATGTCGACGACCTGCTTGAGAATCGGAATCGCCTCCGGCTTGAATTTCGCCGAGCCAGACTGATAAAAAGAAGAGCTGGAAAGTTCGAGCATCATGCCTTTGTCCGTCTGCTCCACGGCCATAGATTGCTCCAAGTCATTCTGCTCAATCATCACCTCAAAGCTCTCGGTCATCACCTCGAACGGGTCGTCCTGTGCTTCATCAAAGAAGCCTGCCTCCGCGAGGGACTCCGCCAATTCTTTATAGGCCGACGGGCTCGGCTCGGAGACCGAGAAGAGAATAATAAAGAAGCAAAGCACCAGCGTCACCGCATCGGCATAGGTGACGAGCCAATCGTCCTCGCCGCTGCTATCACTCTGTTTGCGTTTATTAAAGGCCATGCCTACCCTTACATCTGCTTATCAATATCGAACTGCATATCCGGATCAAGGAAGCCGTTCAGATGGTCTTGCATAAAGCGTGGGCTGCGTTTCTGTGCGAGCAGGATAAGCCCTTCGACCACCATATGGTTACGGAAGCGCTCTACTTCCTCTTTCGATTCCAAACGCACCGCCGCAGGCAGGAAGAGAATACGCGCGAACACCACGCCATAAAGAGTGGTGATAAGGGCGAGGGCCATACCGCTACCCACCATTTCCATGAGATTATCGCCCGCAGCTCCCATACTCTGCAATACGCCCACCAGCCCCACAAGCGTACCAATCATCCCGAAGGCAGGTGCGGCACCGGCCATACTTTTAAGTACGATTACGGGGTGCGTCTTGCGCTCAAACTCGGACTCCACCGCCGTTTCCATCATGGCACGCATTTCTTCCGGCTTGTGGTTAGCCGCAATCAGCTCCAAGCAATAACGGATAATCGGATCCTCTGACTGGACCTTCTTAATCTCGTCTTCAATTGCAGGGAGACCCTTTTTCTGCACCAGATACGCCCACGCAATCAGGCGACCAATCTCCGTATTCAGGCCTTCGCGTGTTGATTTTGGCTTTTTAAACATCCAGCCGATAGCGCGAAAACTCGTCGTCACATCTCTAGGTGAATAGCTCATAAAGGTGGTGGCAATCGTTCCACCCATCACCATCAAGAAACTGGAAAGTGAAAGGAAAATGATAGCATCGTTGGTGCTCAGCAATACGGAGGTCAAAAACAGACCCACCCCAAATACGGCACCCAATAATGCGGTTAATGACATGATTTACTCCCTGTATACACGCTTAGTCCAACCCTTGCTTTATAGCAAATTCGCTCCATACTAACAAAAAAACCGCTCTATTACACTGAAAAGAGGCATTTTATGACCAACTATGACGCAAAAACCGCGCCAGTCATCGGATTTTCACTCGATTTTGAGGACGGCGGCGAGAAGGGCTATTCCAAAATGCCTTACTACGCCATCCGCGAAAATTACCTCACCTGCGCAGAACGTCACGGCGCGCTCACCATGCCACTGCCCCACGTACTCGCCCATGTAGAAGCCTATCTCGACCGCATCGACGGCTTACTCGTGACGGGTGGCAATTTCGATATCCCCCCCAGCCTGTTCGGTGAAACTAACCAGCACGAAACGGTACAGCTCAAAGAAAACCGCACCAAGTTCGAATGGGCGCTGACCGAAGGCGCACTCAAGCGCAACATGCCTATCCTCGGCATTTGCGGTGGCCAGCAATTGCTTGCCGTGGTGCTAGGCGGCACGCTCATTCAGCACATCCCCGATGAGGTAGAAGATTGCCTCGCCCATGAACAACCCAACCCACGCACCGAGGCAGGCCATACCGTCACCATCAAGCCAGATACGCTGCTACATCGCATTACCGGCGAGCTGGAGATTCCCGTCAATAGCGCACACCATCAAGCCGTTGCAACGGCGGGTAACGATTCGATTATCAACTGCTACGCAGCCGATGGCGTGATTGAAGGCATCGAATATCCGAACCACCCCTTCTGTTTAGGCGTGCAATGGCATCCAGAATATGACATAAGCCCAGCCGACGAGGCGATTTACAAAGCGTTTGTAGAGGCCGCACGAACCTACCGAGAAAATAAATGAGCGAAGAAGAAACACAAAATGGCGAACGCATTTCCAAGTTCCTCTCCCGCGCGGGCATCTGCTCCCGCCGTGATGCAGAGCGCTGGATAGAATCTGGCCGCGTTGCCGTGAATGGCAAACGCATCAAAACGCCTGTCGTCTTCGTGACCGAAGCGGACCGCATTGAGGTCGACGGCGATGTCGTTGCAGGCAAACAGCCCACCCGCCTGTGGCTTTACCATAAACCCGCTGGACGCATCACCACCGATTCCGACCCCGAAGGCCGCCCAACCATTTACGAAGCCTTACCCGAACGCCTCCCACGCGTTATGTCCGTTGGCCGTTTGGATATGAATACCGAAGGACTCCTGCTGCTTACCAACGATGGTGGCTTGGCACGCTTTATGGAACTGCCCGATACAGGCTGGGCACGTCGCTACCGCGTGCGCATACTTGGCACTCCTACAAAAGAGACCATTGCCCAGCTCAAAAAAGGCGTGACCATTGAAGGCGTGAAATATCGCGGCATCGAGCTGGAAATCGAAGACAACAAGAAAGAAGGCCATAATGTCTGGGTGGAAATCACCCTGCAAGAAGGCAAAAACCGCGAGATTCGTAAAGTGATGGAACATTTTGGTCACCCGGTGAGCCGCCTGCTCCGCGTTTCATACGGCCCGTTCCAACTCGGCCGATTAAGCAAAGGTGAAGTGATTGAGGTATCCAGCAAAGCCCTCAAAAACGCCGTCGGCAAAAAATATAAGATTGAAGTATAACAACAGTAGATAGAATACGAATCGAGGCCAGTAGGCCGAGCCTTTAGTGCGCGAAGCGCTTAGGCTCATTGCGTAGGCCAGTAGG
>CAYFFN010000115.1:0-5858 GCA_964342335.1 uncultured Azospirillaceae bacterium | reverse complement strand
AACCACCACGGCAGCGTGCCCGCAAACATCAACCACCCCGAATCCGAGCCGATGATTATCGGTCGTAACTTCCTCGTGAAGATTAACGGGAATATCGGCAACTCCGCGATTACCTCTTCAATTGAAGAAGAAGTGGACAAGATGGTCTGGGCGACCCGCTGGGGTGCGGATACGATTATGGATCTTTCTACAGGTAAGAATATCCACGCCACGCGCGAATGGATTCTGCGTAACTCACCTGTGCCTGTGGGGACGGTGCCGATTTACCAAGCGCTGGAGAAAGTCGGCGGTATTGCCGAAGACCTGACATGGGAAATCTTCCGCGATACGCTGATTGAGCAAGCAGAGCAGGGCGTGGATTACTTTACGATTCATGCGGGCGTGCGCCTGCCATTCATCCCGCTGACCGAGAAGCGCGTGACGGGTATTGTATCCCGCGGCGGTTCTATCCACGCCAAATGGTCGATGGCGCACCATAAAGAAAACTTTGCTTACGAGCATTTCGAAGAAATCTGTGATATCTGCCGTGCCTACGATGTGAGCTTCTCCCTCGGCGATGGGCTGCGCCCGGGCTCGATTGCCGATGCCAATGACGCAGCGCAATTCGCGGAGCTCAAGACCCTCGGCGAGCTGACGAAGATTGCGTGGGAGAAAGATTGTCAGGTGATGATTGAAGGTCCGGGCCACGTGCCTATGCACCTGATTCAAGAGAATATGACCAAGCAGCTAGAGGCGTGTGATGAAGCGCCATTCTACACGCTTGGGCCACTCACCACCGACATCGCCCCCGGCTATGACCACATCACCAGCGGCATTGGCGCGGCGATGATTGGCTGGTTCGGCTGCGCGATGTTATGTTACGTGACACCAAAGGAGCATCTGGGACTGCCAGATCGCGATGACGTGAAAGAAGGTGTTATTACCTATAAGATTGCTGCCCACGCGGCCGACTTGGCGAAAGGCCATCCAGCCGCACAAACCCGCGACGATGCGCTTTCCCGTGCGCGTTTCGAGTTCCGTTGGATGGATCAGTTCAATCTCTCGCTCGACCCAGACCGCGCGCAAGAGTTCCACGACCAGACGCTCCCCGCTGATGGTGCGAAAGTGGCGCATTTCTGCTCGATGTGTGGGCCAAAATTCTGCTCCATGAAGATTTCGCAAGAAGTACGCGAGTTCGCCAACACTGATTTCGGTAAAGAGCTGACGGACGGCGAAGCCGCCGAAGCGGGCATGAAAGAAATGGCCGAGAAATTCGTCGAAGAAGGCGCTGAAATCTATAAAAAAGTCAGCTAATAGGCTCTTTTAAAACCTTTTAAGCCGGACGACTCATTCTAAAAACAGGTGCTTTATGGCTCACTTTTTGCTATAATGGTACATCTGTGGAGGAGCATATATGGGAAGTCTCTATAAGCGTATTGGCGAGCAGCCAGCGCTCGAAGGGTTGGTCTACTTTCTATACCAAAAGATGCTGGAGGACGATCGCGTTCGGCACCATTTTGAGAAGGTGGATATGCCGGTTCAGCGCTGCAAAATGTTCTCCTATCTAGCGAAAAGCTTTGGCAATGACCTGCATTGGACGGATTACGATTTGCGTGCTGCGCATGCGCATATGCAGCTCGAAGAGGACGATTTTGACGCGGTGGTAGAGCATCTCACTTCCACGCTAGAGCAGGTCGGAGTTGGTGACCCCGCAAAGTCCGAAATCTTAAGCGTTATTGTAGCAACCAAGTGGGACATTTTAAATTTGCCCACAAAGTGATGCGTTACGCTTCCCTTTCTGCAAATCTGGAGTAATTTAGCGTCATGACAGACGTTATTGATACAATTCGCGATTTCCACTCGCAATTAGGGGAGCATTTCCCAGAGCAACCGCCAGTGCATGAGCCTGAAATGCTGCTCATCGGCTGCGTGGATGCGCGCAAAGACCCCATTCGTGACCTCGGGATTCCTAAAGGAAAAACCCTCATTCTGCGTAATGTGGCTGCCCTCGTTCACCCCGAGTCCGAAGGGCGACTGACCGAATCGGCTGCGCTAGCCTTTGCCGTGCGCCACATGAAAGTGAAGCATATCGCCATCATGGGCCACACCGATTGCGGCGGTATCCGCGCTGCACTTCAAGGGATTTCCAGCTATAGCCTGCGTGATTACCTAGCCCCCATCGAGCATCTCAAAAAGAAGCTGAATGCAACAGACAGTGATGCAGAATCCCTGCGCCTGTTGGAAAAAGAAGCCGTAAAATACAGCCTGCGCAGCCTCATGGAATATGACTATATCGCCGAAGCAGTAGAGAAGGGCGAGTTGCAAATCCACGGCTGGGTGCTAGACACCGCCACAGGCCATATCATGGAATATGATAAAAGCATCGATGACTTTAAATTGTTAGGCTAGTATCTGGAAAGTCTCGGTTTAGCTCGGGGTTTCGGTGCCATATAGTGTGTAGCCGACTGGTGTCGTATTTGATTTCTTCGAGCAGATTGTGAAGCGATATAAATACATCGTGCTGCATCGGAATAGAAAAGCTCTTGCGATGTTTGGCATCTATTATCTCTTCTAATGGTATAAGCTCGAAGCCCTTCACCTCATGACCACTGGCCTCAAAAACTTTTTTCTTGAACGGCTCATTTGCAAAACGTTTTGTATAATCTTTGAGTTTCGTCATCTCATCGGCATCAAGCTCATATGCGAAGCTGCAGAATGCATTGCGCGCAGCAGGAATAGTGTCTTGATAGAGCGGTACAAAGCGCGTGGCTTTGGGGTTAAAGATTGGCCGCCCTTCATCATCAACCACTTCCTCGCTGGTTTCTCGAATAAGTGATTTGTGCATGCGTTCTGTCGGTTCAGCATAACCTCCTACAAGCCCCAGTTTTGGCTTCTCATCCGTGCCGTCTTTGCGGTGCTGGACTAGCGCTACAAGTTTCTTGGTTTCGGGGTCTCTACCAAAATAAACACAGGTAACCCCTACAGTGAAAAGATCGCCAAACCCAATGCTCCAGCCACTTCCTTTGGTTTGATTCGCTGCCCATTTGGGGGCAGGGCCAAGGAGGTTGGGAAGAACAATATTGCTTACTATCGCGCGCGGGCGATTTTGCGATGAGAGGTTGAGCTGTTCAATTGCTTTTCGCAGGCTTTCTGTAGCGCGACACACTTTTTGCAACGCTTGTTCTGCACGCTGTGTGTCACAATTGGTTCTTTTTGCGTCTTCCATTTGTTAATGCCTTTCGATACAACGGCACTTGCTTACTCGAAATTTATTACCAAAATATGACGATATGATTGATTTCTCAGATTTTGTTCCCCACCCAGCCGAGGCGCTGGCGGAGGGGGTGTTTCCCAAACCACTTGACCCATTTCTTTATGGTAAGATGGTTGAAAAGTTTGAGAAGGTTGATGATGTTACAACCTCTCGCATTACTTATGAAAGCGATGGCCTGGCGATTACGGGCATTGCTTGTGTCCCGAAAGATCATACTGGCAAGCTGCCTCTGATGGTGTTCAACCGCGGTGGCTCGCGCCGTTACGGCATGTTGACCGTAGTACAGGTGCTACGCTTGCTCGTACCGCTTGCCCGCAAGGGCTATATCGTCCTCTCCACCAATTACCGCGGTAATGATGGCGGCGAGGGGCAGGAAGAGTTTGGCGGCAGTGATGTGCGCGATGTGCTGAAGTTGCTAGAGCTTGGTAAAGAACTGTCAGAATATGATGGTGAGAATGCGTTTCTCGCCGGCTGGTCACGTGGCGGCATGATGAGTTACCTCGCGCTGCGTGAAGGGGCAGAGGTAAAGGCAGGAGCGAGTGTGGCTGGGTTGGCCGATCTGCGCTGCACAGAAGACCAAAAGCCAGAAATGTATGAGCGCGTGTATAAGCCGCTTATTGCCCACGAGAACGAGGACGCGCTGCAAGTCGCCCTCGCAGAACGTTCTGCCGTATGCTGGCCGGAGATGATTGATGTGCCATTGCTGTTGCAGCATGGCGATGCGGATGCGGTCGTGCCTGTGGACCAATCGCAGCGCTTGGCAGAATCATTGAGCAACGCCGAATATATCGAATATGCAGGCGGCGACCATTTCCTCAACCGCGATATGGATACGGTGCTGGAGAATATCCATCAATTCTTTTTGAAACATAGGAGTTAGATATGAGCTTGAAAATGTTTGCCATTCCCAACTGTGATACGGTCAAGAAGGCGCGTAAGTGGCTGGAAGACAATGGGATGGATTATGACTTCCATGATTATAAGAAGCACGGCGTGCCTGCCGAGGTGATTGCCGAAGCCTGTGAGAAATTCGGCTGGGAGCAAGTGCTTAACCGCAAGGGGCTGACATGGCGTCGCATGACGGATGCAGAGAAAGACGCCGTGAAAGGCGAGAAAGAGGCGGTGATGCTCATGCGCGATAAGCCGTCTATCATCAAGCGCCCTCTAGTGACGCAAAAAGGCAAGCCCATCTTGCTTGGCTTCACTTTAGAAGATTTTGAAGACACGCTGTTGTAAAAAATCTTAACAAACTTACCTTTTGCTCTATAAAGCACTGCATATTTTGCAGCTAATCGTTAACGCGTTAAGAAAATGACACTGAGCACAGAACATCCCAACGGCACGGCTAGCCGCGCCATTCCATCGAATCTAGAGGAAGAAATTGATCGCCTTCGTGGTGAGATGAATGCGGTGATTCTCGCGCATTATTATCAAGAGGATGACCTGCAGGACATCGCTGACTTTATCGGGGACTCGCTAGACCTCTCGCGCAAGGCCGCCGAGACGGATGCAGATGTGATTGTATTCTGCGGTGTGAAGTTTATGGCCGAGACGGCTAAGATTCTTAGCCCACAAAAGACGGTGCTGCTGCCAGACCTCAAAGCAGGATGCTCGCTGGAATATTCTTGCCCGCCAGAGCAATTCAAAGCGTTCCGCGAGGCACATCCAGACCATATCGCACTGACCTATATTAACTGCTCCGCCGAGATTAAGGCGTTGAGCGACATCATCGTAACCTCGACCAATGCCGAGAGCATTCTTCGCCAAATCCCTGAAGACCAGAAGATTATCTTCGCGCCGGATAAGTTTCTCGGCGGCTACCTCGCTAAAAAGACAGGCCGTGAGATGTTGTTATGGGACGGTAGCTGCATGGTGCATGAGCGCTTTTCCGAGCAAGAGCTGGTGAAGCTGAAAGTGCGCCACCCAAACGCGAAGGTGATTGCGCATCCGGAGTGCCCAGAAGCATTGCTCAACCATGCGGACCATATTGGCTCGACCTCATCGTTGCTTAAGTATACGGCGGACAATCCAGGCGGTGAGTTTATCGTGATGACCGAGCCGGGGATTATTCACCAGATGCGCCAACGCTCTGAGGGAAGCATCTTCCACCCCGTGCCAGGCATGGAGGAGGGCGGTGCGTGCGTGTCGTGCAATAACTGCCCGTATATGAAGCTGAACACGATGGAGAAGCTCTATCTCTGCATGCGTGGTCGCACACCGGAGATTCAACTGTCTGAGCCTTTGCTGCAATCTGCGCGCGGCAGCTTAGAAAAGATGCTCGACATGTCTAAATCTATCAAAGGAAATATCTAATGAAACTCTTACCCATGCTCGTCTTCTCCATCATCACTCTGGGGCTGGGCGGTTACTACGCGATTTGGACCAAGCAGGGCGACATGCATAAAGAAATCGTGCAAGAGAATCTGACGGCCATTGCCGAGCGCGAGCCGCAGCTTTCAGTGACGTATGACGAAGTAGGTGTGACGGGCTTCCCATTCACTCATACCGTAGAGTTTGAGAATGTGGCCTTTGTTAGCCAAGAGCCAAACGGGCCGAGCTATCGCCTAGCGGCAGATAATTTGCGCGTGGAGCTGAGCAAGATGGA
>CAYFFN010000114.1:0-5859 GCA_964342335.1 uncultured Azospirillaceae bacterium | reverse complement strand
ACGCGAATGCGTGTTAGGCTCATTGCGTAGCACAGTAGTGCGGAGCAGGAGCGATTAAAAAATGACGCAGTCCGCTATCATACTGCCATACAAAGGCATTTACCCCACCATCCACCCCGATGCATGGATTGCCCCCGGTGCGGCTATCATCGGCGATGTGCATATCGGCGCAGAGAGCAACGTCTGGTTTGGCTGCGTCATCCGCGGCGATGTAAACACCATTCGCATCGGTGAGCGCACCAATATTCAAGATGGCACAGTGATTCACGTCACCCGCGAAACTGGCCCAACCACTATTGGCTCTGGTATCACCATTGGCCATAGTGTTTTACTCCATGCTTGCACCCTTCAGGATGATTGCTTTATTGGCATGCACGCAACGGTGATGGACCACGCCGTGGTAGAATCGGGAGCAATGGTCGCCGCGTGCGCGAATGTCACCTACAATAAGACCATCCCGACAGGCCAACTCTGGGCCGGAAACCCTGCCAAATATTTCCGCGATTTAAAGCCAGAAGAAGCTGCCTTCATCCCAAAATCTGCTCAAAATTACATTGAGTTAGCCAAAGAATACCAAGGCTAATTTCACAGAACTGTAACACTTCTTTGCCCTATAGACGCTATAATTAGAGTGTATAACTCTAATATGAGGACGTGTGCATGGCCACAGCCATGGAGAGAGTAGTTCAGACAAGTCAGTCGCTTAGCGGAAAAGCGGTTGATGTTGCTCGTTCTCTTCCAAGCGAAGTTCCACGCCAAGCCGTCAAAGGTGTCAACTACCTGCTCGGCCGCGGCGCTATTGCTATGGTCCTCGGTGTCTGCGCCTTCACTTTCAAAGAGGCCATTTGGCCTGCCATTTTCATCGGCGTTCCGCTTATCACAGGCTTCCAAGCCTTTCTCGATTACCGCAAAGAGCAAAACGCAAAGCACCACCTGCTGGATGAATTTGCAGAGGAAATCAGCCAAGTCCTCGGCAAAGACGGCAAAGACCTGACCCTCAAAGACTTAGAAACCGTCATCAACGGTGACCGCCATAAGGGCATTCCACCCAATAGTGTGCTCAAAGAAGAATGGGACCGCATCGGCCGCAAAAGAAGTATGCAATTTGCCACCACTGCCATGGCAGGCGTTGCAGCACTCGTCGCAATTTTGGCTCCAATCTTCCCAGCAGACGCAGTCGGTGTTGCTAATGAGGTGGCTAATAACGGCATGACCAACATCGCTCATATGGCGGGGGTCTGGGTAACGAACGTAAAAGAATTCATCTTAAGCATCACCCCACTGTCTTCCGAAACAGGGATAGGCATGTGGCTAGCGCGCGGCTTTACCTATACCGGCATCACCATGAGCGCTGGCATTATCATCGGCGGCGTTAATAATGCGCTCGACTTTGTAGGCGGTCACATCCTCGGCATTTCTGGCAAAACCACACATGACCTTATTGACGATATCAGCCATTCGCTTAACAACGGAAAACTCGTCACCAAAGAGCAAGTGCTAGGCGTGTATGTCTCCGCAAACACAGACCTAGCGCAGGACATTAAAGAATATTTCGGTAAATCTTTTGAAAAACTGGGCTGGCAAAAACAGCAAGCAGCGGTAGCCATTTTCGGGAAAGAATACGATATCCATACCATCACTCAAGATATCAACTTTGGCGTTGTGAAGCCGCAAGAATTGGCCTTCTCATCTATCGGCCAAAAATCGGGCGTTGCCGCAAAAGACCAATATGCCGACGCACTCGATAGCCACGAGCAAGAGGTCGCCAAGGCCAAAGCCAAAGAGGCTGAGAAGCAAGCCAAGCGCGAGCCCAAAGAAACCGAAGAGCAAAAAAGCTTTGTGGAACGCTTCGCGCCCGATCATTCCCGCGAGAGCGCGCAGAGCTTCCTAGACCGCATCAGCCAGCAAGATTTGCAAGCCGCTGAGCTGGTTCATAGCCGCAGCTAATTATACCGCTAATTTCGCGACCACTGGCGTATGGTCTGAGGGCTTCTCTAACCTGCGCGGAGATTCATCCACCCAACAGTCCTGCAGCGCATCCGTCGCAGATCCATTCAATAGCAAATGGTCAATGCGGTAACCCTGCCCCTTTTGATACATACCGCCACGGTAATCCCACCAGCTAAAGCCGGCCTTATTCGGCTCCTTCAAGCGAAACGCATCATACAGCCCCAGATTCTCTAGCCCGCGAAACTGGCGGCGCTCTTCGGGGTGATAACATACCGTGCCATCCAAGCGCGCAGGGTCATACACACTCAAACTATCCGGCCCCACATTATAATCCCCGCCAATCACCAGCGGCTCATCATAGGCCAGCACGCTTTTGGCATGCGTGCGCAGGCGATTAAAGAACCGCATTTTATACTGAAACTTATCCGAATCAGGCGACTGTCCGTTCGGCACATACACACTCGCCACGCGAATCGCCTTATTCTCCGGCAGACTCACAATGGCCTCGATATAGCGCGCTTGCTCATCCTCCGGCTCGCCCGGCAAGCCTTTGCGTTCCAACTCCAACGGATGCTTAGAAAGAATCGCCACGCCATTATACGTCTTCTGCCCATGGATAAGGATATTATAGCCCGCATCCTCAATCTCCATCGCGGGGAAGGCATCATCAACCGTCTTCGTCTCTTGCAGCAGCACAATATCCGTCCCGCTCTCGCGCAGCCAATTCGTCAAATGCTCCAAGCGCGGCTTGATGCTATTCACATTCCATGTAGCGATAGTGACCATCACATCTCAACAGAGAAACTATTACCACAGCCGCAGTTGGCCGTCGCATTGGGATTTTTGATTTCAAATGCCGCGGCATAAAGCGTCTCGGCATAATCGAGCATAGAGCCGTTTAGCATCTCCAGAGACGTCTCATCCACCAACACTTTCGCGCCGTCTTGCTCGATCACCATATCGTCCGATGCGGGTGGATTCGTGTCGAAATCAAAATGGTATTGAAAGCCCGAGCAACCGCCCCCCAGCACACTCACGCGTAAAGCACTGCCTGCGGGTTCATCCTTGAGCAGATGGGCAATGCGCGCCGCAGCCGCGTCCGATACATAAAAGCTGTTTTCCATATCACTATAGATAAGAATAATTACTGCGCATGCAAGCGATTCCCATCCGCTGCTTCCACCTATCTTGCATTTACGTTATGCTAGGAGCATGTCTAGTGCATTTGACCATCTCGCCCCCTATGCCTGTCACCCCGCCGACACGCGCGGGCGCATATTCCCTGAAGATGAATGCAACACGCGAAGCGCGCATCAGCGCGACCGTGACCGCATCGTCCATTCCGCTGCCTTCCGCCGCTTGGAGTATAAAACACAGGTCTTCGTGAACCATGAGGGCGACCATTACCGCACCCGCCTCACCCACTCGCTCGAAGTCTCGCAACTAGCACGCAGCATGGCGCGCTTTCTCTCACTTAATGAAGACTTGGCAGAATCCCTCGCCCTCGCCCACGACCTAGGCCACCCACCCTTCGGCCATGCCGGAGAAGATGGCCTGAACGAAGCCATGGTAGAATATGGTGGCTTTGACCATAACGCCCAGAGCCTGCAAGTTCTCACGCAGCTAGAGCAGCGCTACGCCGATTTTGATGGCCTCAACCTCACATGGGAAACGCTGGAAGGCATCGCCAAACATAACGGCCCCGTCATACTGGATAAAGAACGCCTCGTGCCACGGGCGCAAAAGATTTACGCTGGCTTGCCAGACCTAGAACTCCACACCCATTCCAGCCTAGAAGCACAGCTCGCCGCCATTGCCGACGACATCGCTTATAACAATCACGATATGGAAGATGGCCTGCGCGCCAAGCTCTTCACGCTGGATGACCTCGCACAACTTCCCATGCTCGATGAAATCATCAAAGAAGTGCGCAGCAAATACCCCTCCTTGGGCGAGCGCCGCGTCAGCCACGAAGTTATCCGTCGCATGATTAACCGCATGGTGAATGACATCATCACCACCGCACGCAAAGAGATTGAGATGCTACGCATCGACCATGTAGACGCCGTGCGCCACGCGGGAAAACAACTCATCTATTTCTCCGAAGAGATGGAACTCGCCCACCGCGCGATGAAGAGCTTCCTCTTCAAGCATATGTACCGTCACTACAAAGTGAACCGCATGACCAGCAAGGCCAAGCGCGTGGTACGCGAGCTCTTCACTTTCTTCGTAGAGCAGCCAAACTGCCTACCATCCGAATGGTACGTGTTGACGGACGGCGCCCGCACCCAAGCCACCGCCGAAATCGTCTGCGACTTTGTGGCAGGCATGACCGACCGCTTCGCGATGGAAGAACATACCAAAATCTTTGATGTCTACGCGCGCAGTTAGTGAGTGCGGCCACCCATTTCAGGATTCTGGCCATAAGCATGCAGAACATCGTCCGCACAAATTATTTGATTAGGCTTGTCTTCCGCAAGGACACTCTGCGCTTGAGCCATTTGCTCCAAGACACTATTTCCCTTCTCTGTAGTGCGAAAAGAAATCTCTCTATCATCACGACCTGGCAGCTTGGCAAGCAGACCCTTTTCAATAAGCTGCTTAGCGGCATTGGTAGCAATAGAGTAATCTCCACCCAGATAATATAATGCATCTTTTCTGGAAATTGTATGCTCTGGTGAGAGGTAGGTAGTGGTTAACAACCCCAACTGACGCATACTATAATTACGCGTTTCTTCTGCGTTCAATATAGCAACCGCATGGCGCTGCAATGAAATCAAGTTCAAGTCTTGCATAAAGGGCTTTCCAAAATTATGGTGAACCCTAGTGCATCTCTATTACAAAATTATGACAGAATATTAACGGGCAGAAGCAACGCGACGTGGTAATTGGCTTAGCGGATCAATCGGCGTATCGCCTTGACGTAGTCCGAAATGCAGCTGCGGACGATCTACACTGCCGGTTTGGCCGACATAACCCAGCAAGTCACCCTGCTTGATTGTATCGCCCTTTTTCACCAGCAAATCACTCGCATGACCATACGCGCTCATCCAACCATCTTCGTGGCGGACAATCACCATATTGCCGTAATCTTGAAGCGATGCGCCTGCATAAGCCACTTCACCGCCTGCGGCAGCCCAAATCGGCTCCCCTTCGGATGCGGCGATGTTGATGCCGTCATTCACCATACCACCCGATTTCGGGCCGAAATGCGAAAGCACTTCGCCTTGTACTGGCCAGCTGAAATGGCTGCTAGAAATGATTGCTTGGGTTTTAGGCGTAGTCGCGAGCGGCAGCGCCTCCAACGGCTTCAAAGAAGAGGTTTGCATTGGAGCAGACGTTGCCGTCAATGGCTCCAAATTTTGCACTTCCACTACGCTTGGCTCGTCCATATTCGCCACTTCCACCTCAACGATGGGAGTCGGCTCAGCATAGATGGGTGCCTGTTGATATTTCGCAGCGATAGACGCAGGCTGCTGGCCTGGCACAGAATCACCCACCGGCACAATCTGGTTTTTACCAAAAAAGAGCGTGCCCTTATTCTCCACCTGCGCACTCGGCTGAGTACAAGCAGTGGTGGCGAGTAAAAGTGCGAACAAAGTAGTAGTGCGTAGCGTAGTCATAGCATCGTCCTGTGCGTAATATTTTTATTATATGGTGATTCAGAATATAGCATGAAAATGCCATTTTATAAAGGAGATTTATGTCGTCACCAGGGGAACGAAACGCACTTTTTCCAATTCTTCGACTTCTATGCCACGCTCATTTTTGAACACACGTATAAGCTTCTGGTCACCCACATCTTCGCCCACGGGCACGACCATAATGCCGCCAACGGCGAGCTGTCCTACCAACACAGGCGGAATATCCTCCGCCGCTCCCGTCACCAAAATCCGCTCAAATGGCGCC
>CAYFFN010000113.1:0-5890 GCA_964342335.1 uncultured Azospirillaceae bacterium | reverse complement strand
CGGCCTTTTACATAATCGAACGTCTTCTGATCCGGCGCGATGAGTCCCGCGCGCGCACCCGCTTCGATGCTCATATTACACACGGTCATGCGGCCTTCCATCGACAGGTTGCGAATCGCCTCACCCGCATACTCAATCACGAAGCCCGTGCCGCCTGCGGTGCCAATGCGGCCAATCACGGCGAGGGTGATATCCTTCGCAGTCACGCCCAGCGGCAGCTCGCCATCGATACGCACCAGCATATTCTTCGCGCGCTTCTGGATGAGGGTTTGCGTGGCGAGCACATGCTCCACCTCGCTCGTACCAATCCCGAAGGCCAGCGCGCCAAACGCGCCATGGGTCGAGGTGTGCGAATCACCGCACACAATCGTCATGCCCGGCTGGGTGAAGCCTTGCTCCGGCCCGACAATATGCACGATGCCTTGGCGCAGATCGTCCATCTTGTAATAGGTAATGCCAAACTCCGCGCAGTTATCTTCCAGCGTTTGTACTTGGATACGCGAGGTCTCGTCCTTAATCCCTTCATGACGGTCCGGCGTGGTCGGCACGTTATGGTCCGCCACCGCGAGCGTACGATCCGCGCGGCGCGGCGTGCGCCCTGCCATGCGCAAGCCTTCAAACGCCTGCGGGCTCGTCACCTCATGCACCATATGCCCATCGATATAGAGCAGGCACGTGCCATCCTCCGCCTCGTGAACCAAGTGAGCATCAAAGATTTTGTCGTATAGGGTTTTTGCCATAATTTTTAATCGCTCCTGCTCCGGCCTACTGGCCTACGCAATGAGCCTAAGCCCTCCGGGCACTAAAGGGCGAGCCTACTGGCTCGCGCGGTTATCTCTCATTTTCTAGTATCTGTCATCGCGAGGGAGTGAAACGACCGCGGCGATCCAGAGTACTCAGTCATCCTGAACTTGATTCAGGGTCTGTTCAGAAAAGATGCTGAACTAAATTCAGCATGACGTTACCTGGATTGCGTCGCTACGCTCGCAATGACGGATGGGTTTGCAGTGTCATACCGCCCTTTCCCCTCGCAATCCAGTAGAAAATTGCTATATTTTACCACATGAAACGCATCGCACTTATCGGACTCCTCCTCCTCGCTGCTTGCGCCACGCCGGAGCAGCGCGAGGCGGCGCGGATTGCGCAGGAGATTGAGGATATCAAGGAATGCCAGAAGCTCGGCTTCAAACAAGGCACCGATGCCTTCGCCGATTGTCGCCTGCGCCTCGTCGAGATGCGCCAAGCCGCCTATAACGCGTCACGCATCCAAACATCGGTAGGATTCGGCTACGGCTGGCCTCGTTCACGTTATTTTCATTGAGCGCCGCTTCTTCCACCATGCTAGTAGCAGGATGGGAATGACAAACAGGTAGCCTACAGCTAGCGTAAAGGGGGAAAAGTCCATTATGGTTCCTACATCAAAATGGAAATGCCACTCACCTTTCCCCCAATATTTCGCAGTGGTTTCACTCAATGGAGAGAGTAGGTTCATAATCAAAGGAGCGGCGAGCACGGTAATACGCGCAACACGTATATCAGCAGATTTTGTGCTCAAATATAAAATCCCGCACAATAGAATATAGGCTGGTATCGCAAGGCAGAATCCAAACAGAATAATGGCAGAAAGTATGGCGAAGCCGGCTGGCAATGTATTAATAAACAAGTATGGCAATAAGAGGAAAACGGGCACTAGCCACACACAGCGAATATAATACCGCCGCTCGTTCCATGTTTTAGGCTGAGCATTGTCCATACACTATTTATTGTCACAAAAGCTTCACACACAAGCTTTTTTCGTATGTTACCTTGTAAGGTGAGGAGAAGCGCAATGGAACCATCTAAGTCGCAATTGGAGTATAAGACGCTCAATGCCGCCGATAAGGCGAAAATGGACGCCGCAAATATGCATTTCAGAGCTAAAGAACAGAGTGGCTATGGCTATGCGTTCAAACAATTACTTGTGGGGGCAGCTCTTGGCGCGTCTGTAAGTGCTGCGTATGGCCTTGTAAGCAAGATGGTGACAAAAAAACGTTTTTTTGAGGCGATAAGTCCTGATATGTTTGGCGCTATCACGAGTGCCATTGCTGTATTAGAGTTTGGGGCGGCACGCGCCCAATCCCGAACGCATGAAGAATATGCGGATTTGCGTAAAAATGCATTGGAAGCAAAAGAAGCACCAACCATCGCCTCCGTTGAAGGCCGTTATTGGGTCCCAGATAATCAGGTGAAGGAGACGGTGAGTCAGGACAAACTCACTGCGGCGCCGAACACCGAAAAAACCCTCTAAGCTGGCGGTAGACGAGCCTTTTACTTTTCACACGTCAAATCGGGGGCGATCACCGTGGAGATAGCATCTTGTGCGGAGAGTTTGCGGAGTTCGGGGTCGGTGCGTAGGGCGGCTAGCACGCGGTCGCGGAGTATGTCGCCATTGAGCGGTTGCTCAACGCAGATATCGCCGCCTTCGGCCATTTCAATGCGGTAACCCACCAGCTGCACGCCGCAGGCATTGGGGTAGGTTTGGCATTCTTTTAGAAAGTCTTCGCTGTTCAGCGAGAGGAACGGGTCGTCTGCCTGAGCGGCAGGCGCGACTGCCAGCAAGGGCAGGGCAGAAATAAAAAGGGCGAGAGAATGTTTCATCGCTCGCCCCCTTGCTTATTTCTTGTCGGCTTTGGTTTTCGCCGCTTTGGCCTCGCGGGCCTTTTTGGCTTCTGCGCGTTTCGCGAGGCGCTCTTCTTTCTTCGCCTCCACGGCAGCCATGTCAATCTTACCGAAGTCCATTTTCTCTTTAATACGTGCTGCCTTACCAGTACGGCCACGCAGGTAGTACAGTTTCGCACGGCGCACATCACCGCGGCGGATCAGCTCAACGCTGTCAACGCGTGGGCCATAGAGTGGGAAGATACGCTCAACGCCTTCGCCGTTTGTCACTTTGCGCACGGTGAAGCTCGTGTGGATGCCGCGATCTTTACGCGCAATGCACACACCTTCAAACGCCTGAATACGCTCGTTTTGGCCTTCCACAATTTTCACGTTCACGCGAACGGTATCGCCCGCATCAAATGCGTCGATTTGCTTACCTTCGCTAACGCGTGCCAGCTCTTTCGCTTCCACTTGCTGTACAATATTCATGTCGGTCTCCTATCGGTCTGCCGCTATACACCCCATTCACGAGGATTTTGCAATATATTTCTTCCATAAATCGGGCCGACGCGCTTTTGTCACCGTTTCTGCCTGCTGTTTGCGCCACGCTTCTATCTGCGCGTGATGCCCGCTCAGCAACGGTTCCGGCACGTTTTTGCCCTCCCATATGGGCGGCTTAGTATAGTGAGGGTATTCCAGTAAGCAAGCATAATCTTCTGACATGCCGAAACTTTCTTGCCCCAAACTTTCCGCGTCGCCAATCACGCCGTCCAGCAGGCGAATCACGCCATCCATCAGCGCCATGGCGGCCAGCTCGCCGCCGGTCATCACAAAGTCACCGAGGGAGAGTTCCAGCGGTTGGTAATGCTCCAACACACGCTCGTCAATCGCCTCAAAACGGCCGCAAAGGAGAATGATGCCGCCACTCACAGCGCGCTCACCAGTGCGGCGTTCTGTATCTTTATTCTCTGCCGCACGCACGCGCTCTCCTGCCGCCAGCGCCGCGAGCAGAGGCTGGGTAATCTTCTCCCCACGCGGGGAGAAATGGATGAGCGTCGCATCGGGCGTAGCCTCAAACGCCGCTGTCAGCGCTCCCGCGACCACATCCGGCCGCAGCACCATGCCTGCACCGCCGCCATACGGCGTGTCATCCACTTGGCGATGCTTGCCCTGCCCATAATCGCGAATATCAATCGTATTAAGCTTCCACCGCCCATCCTTGAGCGCCTTGCCCGTAAGCGAAGCCCCCAGCGGCCCCGGAAACAGTTCAGGGAACAAAGTCACAACAGTGATGGTGAGGGGCGTGGTGGTCATGGGCTATGCGTAGCTTCTTGTGAGGGTATAGGCAAGGCTTCTGCTGCTTTTTCCTTTTCAATCGAATGCATGGCGATGAAGGGCAGGGTGAATGCTAACATCGTGCAGGTGCCTACAACGATAATCAGTGTATTCATTGCGTAGCGTAGGAAACGGTACGGGCGTAGGAAAGCTTTTTGCTCTGTGCGCGATAACTTCTCCCCCCGCGTGCGAGCGTAAATGAAAAGCCTTTTGAGTGTTCGCACCTGATACATGACGAGCAAGGCAAGCAGCAGGCAGGTAGATAAAAGGAGCGGCCAGCTACCATAGCTATATCGCTCCTGATAGATGAAAAGGCCGAAGAGACATGCGATGAAAGCCCATGTAAGATAGTGGATGTTGCTTCTTGGCAATGGTGTTTTAATAAGCCGGTGCATCTCTTCGCCATCTTGAGCGGAAAGGCGATAGTAGGGGGGGAGCTTTACCCATCTATCAAAGGGAGAAAATGCATATTTAGGGTGCCAAATCCAGCTGCCGTCAGATTGCTCTTCAAGCCCCGATAGTTTGGGGTCTTTCAAATAGCCATTTACATTCAAATAGGCATCGGTATTGGGGGTGATGATATATAAGGGCAAGTCATCTGGCTTGTAATATTCCAGCTCAAAATTGACGGGTAGATATTGACGCTTCTGCATTTGGGTCATGGGCGGTATATATCCTTACGGTGCTGAATACGCAAGATATGCCCGACTTGGGCGGCATTATCCAAATACACCGTGATACGGTAATCGCCTGCGCGGAAGCGGTGTGCGGTTGGCTGGGTATTGACCAGCGCACGTGCCAGCGAGAACGGGTCTTTGTCGGCACGCAGATATAAAAAATCCAGCACGCGCTGCTGGATGGTTTTAGGGAGGCGTTGAAGGTCTTTCTCAGCCTTCTTCTCGAGTCGGTAACTCCAGACCATATTTCTCTGCCGCCTCTTCTAGCGTGATCCCGTCACCACTCATTGCATCGAGTTCTGTTTGTACATTCTGCGCATCACGCATGTCGGCGAGCAATTCCAGCCAATACTCGCGCACCGCTTCTTTGCTGCCTTGCTCGTCTTTCGCAAATAGTGCTGCGAACTCGGCTTGCAGTGATTCTGGAATGTCGATTTCGATTCTCATGACGCTATTTTACTCCGCAGCTTCTTCCTTTGCAACCACAAGCTCGGGGGCGGCGAAGGTTAGGGTGCCTGCGGTGAGGTCTACGCTCGGGAAGGTGGCGTGGGTGAAGGCGTAGAGTTCGGCTTTGCCTTCGGTTGGTTTGATTTCTACCAAGTCGCCTGCACCGAAATTCACAACGGCTTTGACGCTGCCGAACGCGGCGCCGTCCTCGGTGATGACGTTTAATCCTACGAGGTCTTCTATATAGAAGTCGTCTTCCTCTAGCTCGGGCAGGCGCTCGCGCGGGACACCCAGCTTCACGCCGCGCAATTTCTCGGCATCGTTGCGGTCGGTGATGCCGTCCAGCAGTACGATGAGCTGCCCCTTCGTCTCACCCGTGATGGTGAAGGGGTAGGGCGTGCCATCCTCACTATTCAGCGCGCCATAGGCGGTGATGCCATCGAGCGACTCGGTGTAGGGCTTCAGCTTCACATGGCCTTTGAGACCGTGTGCGGAAGTGATAACGCAAAGGGGGATGAAGTTAGTCATTTGTACACTCACTACGTTCGCTATTTCGCCGTCTTGCCGGCTAGGCACGCACGCCAAACATTTGGCGTGGCGCAGTCGCGCCATCGCTCGCGCCCCTTCGGGCAAGCTCGCATTCTTGTCCCACGAAAAGTCATAGGCGCTCCATTCATGTACCTCTGCATAGATAAAAGAAACGAGGCCAGAAGGCCTCGTCCTTTAGTCATGCGAATGCATGTTAGGCTCATTGCGTAGCACAGTAGTGCGGAGCAGGAGCGAATAACGAG
>CAYFFN010000112.1:0-5901 GCA_964342335.1 uncultured Azospirillaceae bacterium | reverse complement strand
CCTGGAACAGTGCGCGCGACATCCATGCCGAAGTGACCGAAGAAACCGATGAGCACAAAACCTACACGCTACATGGCCAACTCTTCTTCGCCTCGGTCAGCCATTTCAAAGACCTGTTCGACCCTAAGGGCGACCCGAAAGATGTCACCATCGATTTCCGCCATTCACGCGTGTGGGACCACTCCGCGCTGGAGGCGATTGATGCACTTGCTGAGCGCTATAAACGTAATGGTACGGCCCTGCATTTGCAGCATCTCAGCCCCGATTGCAGCGGGCTGCTCGACAAGGCCAGCACCATGATGGAAGAAGACCCAGAAGGCGACCCACATTACCGTGTCGTGGTGGATTATAAAAACCACCCGCACAAGAATGAGATCGCCTAACGGTCAGGGAGCCTTCTTAATGCCGGCCACTATGGCCGCGTTTATTCTTATGACTGAATTTATAACGATGGTTACTTTTATGCCCCCAATCACGGTCATAGCTGCTGCTACCTAAGCGAATGGTGAAGCTGCTATTGCTAGAGTAATAATGGCTCGATGGGCGCCAATAGCTTCGCGAAGGATACTGCGTGTAAACGGGCTCTTTAATCACGATGGTTTGCGTGGGCGCGTTCGTGCTGTGATTGCTTTTGACAATCTCCCAGCTGCCATCGGGCTGCATACAGGCTGTGCCATAACTGGGCTGTTCTTGCCCGCCGATAATAACCGTTCCGGTATATTCGCGGCAATAGTCGTTGGTGTTGGCGTGGGCGGTTCCTGCGGCCAAGAATGTCCCCGCCGCTAAAAGGTAAAGTGAGAAACGCATGGCTTCCTCCTGTGCTTGGTTGTTGTTATGCAGGGTTATACGGAGCAGCTTCATCAAACCCTTCGCTAAAGATTCGGGACAAATTCCGCGCACGGCTTGAAGCGCTCTGCCAGCACTGCTAGTGCTGGATTATAATTTTTGCAAAGGAGAGCCCCATGAGTGCAATCGAACTGAAACTGAAAGATATGGGCCTTGAGCTCCCAGAAGTATCCCTACCTGCCGCAAACTACCTGCCTTGCGTGGTCGATGGTGACACAGTGATTGTCTCCGGCCAATTGCCCATGCTAAACGGCGCCGCGCAGTTCATAGGCAAAGTCGGAGAGAATATCTCGCTGGAAGAAGCACAATCTTGCGCGCAACTTTGCGGCCTGAACATCCTCGCTCACGTTAAGAAAGCGGTTGGTGATTTAGATAAGGTAGACCGCCTGCTGCGCCTCGGCGTGTTCGTGAACAGTGTGGACACCTACACCGACCAACCCAAAGTGGCCAACGGCGTATCCGACATGATGGTCGCGCTGATGGGCGATGCGGGCAAGCATGCACGCTTTGCCGTGGGTGTGAGCGGCCTGCCCTTTGGTGTCGCAGTGGAAGTAGACGCCACCTTCAAACTGAAAGCGTAACCCCCTTTGCTGCACGCGTATCACCGCTACGGCGAACGCGTAAACAGCTACGACGCGCTGAAATTCCTCGCCATCGTCTTGATGACGCTGGACCATGTCGGCGCGTATTTTTACCCCGATGAGATGCTCTGGCGCGTGGCGGGGCGTATCTGTGTGCCGCTCTGGTTTTTCTTTATCGGCTATAGCAGCCACCGCCAGTTGCGCGCCGACATTTGGATTATTGGCCTATTGATGGTTCCGCTCGACCCACTCACGGGCGGCGGTTGGTTCTCCTTGCCCATTCTGCTCACCATGTGCCTCACGCGCTGGTTACTTACGCTTGCGGAAGACAGAGAGCTACTCACCAAAGAGCCACTCGCTATCTGGGTCGCCTCGCTCGTCTTCGCTGCTCCGACCTATTTCCTGTTTGAATATGGCACGTTCGGCGTGATGCTCGCTGCGCTCGGCGTCATCAAGCGCAAGGGGCTAGATGAACCCGCCCACCAAGCCTTTTGGTGGCTCAGCATCATCAGCTTCACCGCCGCACAATGCGTTGCCTTTCCGTTTGGTTATGCGGAACAGGGCCTAGTGGTGCTGGGGATTCTCGGTGTGAGCTTGACGCTCAAACGCTTCACCATCACCCCACTAAAGACACAGCCGACAACGCTTATTGCTGCGCCGATAAAACTAACCGCGCGCTATTCGCTTTACTATTATGCGATTCACAAGACCGCGTTACAAATCGTAGGAAAGTTGCTTTAGTAGAAATTCTTGAACACCAAGACACACGCTAAGCTTGTCGTATCGAGCTCAAAGACGGCATCCAGATCTGAAGAGGTTGCCGCATCTGTACCGTCTGCCTGATCTGTACAAGATGACATATTGTAGCGGACGACAACACTACCCTGCGCGGGTAGTCCATCATCCATTTTGGTATCAACATTCCAGGCCTCCTCTGGTGATAATGCCGCCGCATTCGGCAAGTTACCGCCATCACTTCCACCAAAATTTAGAGAGTTTCCATAATTACCATCAAAGAAAATGCCATGGCCACTCGCTGGGCCGATATTATAGGCTGCCCAACCGATTGAGCTGCCAAGTTTAGAAAAGGGCGCATTGTCCCCAATCACTACATCGTAATAATCGCCATCCGAGCCGGCATCTGGATCCACGCCCGTGTAGGTGCCTTCTATCAGGCCCGCATTGGCAAGATGCTGCCACATACGTAATGGCTCAATGGAAGTGTCCATATCCAGCGTGCCATCTCCATCGCCATTACAGGTTTCGGTACCGCTACCTGTATCCGATTCAGGACTACCGCACGAACCATCTGCACCACTCGTATCCGCATGCCCCCAGAACGCAGTGGCATTTGTCATGTCGCCTGCAAGCGCAATATATTTGTCTCGGAACGTCATGGCAGCACTTTTATACTTACTGTACTCGGTGCTAATAGCACGAATCTCTGCGGCGCGAATCAAACTCTGCCCCGTAAGAACACCGCCAACAAGCAGCCCAAGAATGACCAAAACAATGGAAAGTTCCACCAAAGAAAATGCGCGTAAAGAATGTTTCATGGGCACATACTATCTGGAAAACATTAATATTTCACTAATTATGCAGCTTAAGCAGCCTGCGAGGTCAATTTTGTCACATAGTGTGCTGCGGTAGTCTCAGCAATCTCTGCTTCAGTGACACCCGGTGCTAGCTCAATAAGCGTTAGCACACCATCAATCATCTCGAACACGCCATGGGTGGTAATGACGATATCCACCACAGCCTTACCTGTCAGCGGAAGGCTGCATTCTTTTACCAGCTTTGGTGTGCCGTCTTTAGAAACGTGGTCCATAATCACGACAATCTTTTTCACGCCGGCAACCAAATCCATCGCGCCGCCCATGCCTTTGATCATTTTTCCTGGCACCATCCAGTTAGCTAAATCGCCCTCTTCTGATACTTCGAGCGCGCCCAAAATCGTCAAATCCACATGGCCGCCGCGAATCATCGCGAAGGACATGGCGCTATCGAAATAGGCGCTGTCCGGCAGCTCGGAAATCGTTTGTTTTCCTGCATTAATTAGGTCTGGATCTTCTTCGCCTTCATAGGGGAATGGGCCCATGCCCAGCATGCCATTCTCGCTTTGCAGCGTCACATGCATACCCGCGGGGATATGGTTCGCCACCAAGGTCGGGATACCAATCCCCAAATTCACATAAAAGCCATCGCCCAGCTCTTTCGCTGCGCGTTCTGCCATATCGTCACGTGTCCAAGCCATGCCTGTCTCCTTATGCCGCTTTCGGGCGGGTTGTCAGATTTTCGATGCGCTTCTCGTGCTTGCCAACAAACACGCGCTGCACAAAAATACCCGGCGTGTGAATCTCATCTGGATCCAGCTCACTGCAGTCGACCAGCTCTTCCACTTCCGCAATCGTCACCTTGCCCGCCATTGCTACCAGCGGGTTGAAGTTACGCGCCGTTTTGCGGAACACCAAATTTCCATACTGGTCGGACTTCCATGCCTTCACAATCGCCACATCGCCCGTGATGCCGCGTTCCATCACATAGTGTTCGCCATCAAACTCGCGGGTTTCTTTGCCTTCGGCAACCTTCGTGCCGTAGCCTGTTTTAGTGTAGAATGCCGGAACCCCTGCCCCACCTGCACGCAGACGCTCTGCGAGTGTACCTTGCGGGTTGAATTCAATCTCGATTTCGCCGTCCAGATACTGCTTCTCGAAGGTTTTGTTCTCCCCCACATAAGAAGAGACCATCTTCTTGATTTGGCGGTCATGCAAAAGCTGGCCTAAGCCAAAATCATCCACGCCACAATTATTGGAAACCACCGTCAAACCTTTGACGCCCGACTCCTTAATCGCGGCGATGCAATTCTCAGGGATACCACACAGGCCAAACCCGCCTGAAAGAATCGTCATATCGTCCTTCAGCAGCCCTGCCAGCGCCTCTTTTGCATTTGCGTAGCGTTTCTCCGCCATAGCTTCCTCCATTTAGCTTACTTTGAGTTGTAGTTTTTTTGCCCTGAAACACAATAAAAACCATAATAGCTATCCACCTTTGTCGCTTTCGCTACCCAAAAAACCGCTCTGAGGGTAGGATTCATCAATCTTTTGCAATTTTATTAAGAATTTGTTAAGGTTTGTAATCCACAATAGAAAGGTGGGGCTACGTGGAAATCGAAGATATGATGTTGTCGAAGAGTGATATCGACCAATTAGTGCGCGAACCGTCGGTTAAAATGCGCGGCAAAATTGTGACAAAAGTGTGTAATGGCTTCAATGAAGGGAGCTTCAATACAACTGAGCGCAGCCTTGCGATCGAAATTTTCCGCCTACTGCTTCGTGATACCGAAAAGCAAATCCGCAAGATCATGGCCGAAGAGCTTAAAGAGAATATGCACGTGCCGCATGACGTCATTTGGGGCCTAGCGCATGACGAAATTGAAATCGCCTCACTGATTCTCGAAAACTCCTACGTACTTACCGAAGAAGATCTTATCACCATTATTCAAGCGACTAACGAAGTACCCCGTTTGGAGGCCATTTCTCGCCGCAGCAGCATCTCGCGCGCAGTGAGCCACGAGCTAATCGGTAGTGGCATCGAATCTGTGGTGAAAAGCACGTTGCAAAATTCAGGCGCGCGCATTCGCGAAGACAGTTTGAAATATGTGTTAGACCATTACCGCAATGAACAAGGCATCTTGGATGCATTGGTGTCCTACGGCAATTTGCCAAACAACTTTGCCGAGAAGCTTTTCACGCTGGTTTCAGATCAATTGCAAACACAACTCACCAAACGCTATCGCCTCCCATTGCGTTTAGCCGATCAAACCAGCCGCAACGCAAAAGACGCTGCGATGCTGCAGTTCCTCTCGCCATGGATGAGCCAACGCGATTTGAACGAACTTGTTAACCGTATGCAAAAAAGCAAGCGCCTCACCCATTCGGTGATTATTCGCTCGCTGTGTATCGGTGATTTGCGGTTCTTTGAGACGGCCATAGCCAAGCTCACCGGCGTTCCCGTAAGCAATGCACGCATGCTAATGATGGATAACGGCAAGCTGGGCTTTAAAGCTATGTATGAAAAAACCCACCTGCCCGCTGACTTCTGCGATGCAGTGCATGTGGTCTATATGGCGGCATTGGAAGAGACCGAATATGGCAAATACCGCTACGATGATTACGGCAAGCGCATCAAGCAACGCATCATCGCTCAAGGTAAAGATTCTGTGGAAAATATGAATACCTTGTTCTCTTTGCTCGGTCAGGGTAATAATAAAGGGGATGCTACCATCCACTAATTAGAGGTTCACAGGGAGCCCATGACCACACCTTCTGCACAGATGAGCCTCACGGCGCAAGATGTCGATCGATTGCTGAATGATAAATCCAGCGATTCACGTATCGATATTCTGGGCAAAGTCGCGGGCAACTACAAATCCAAAGCCTTCCAACCCGAAGAATTCAAAATCGCCGAGCAAATT
>CAYFFN010000111.1:0-5995 GCA_964342335.1 uncultured Azospirillaceae bacterium | reverse complement strand
CAAGCTGAAAGATATGGACTTGGCGATGGAACTCGCGACAGACTTACAGAAAGTAGAGGGCATTCCATTGTGGGCACGTCAGATGCCCGCTTTTATTCATGAACAGCGTGGTGAATTTGCGGATGCCTGTATGATCATTGCAGAGATTATTCAGACCAAAGATGAGATTAAGCCGGGTGAGCTGAATTTCATGGAATATTTTGCGAAAGACCGTATCGAGGATTGCTTTGCGCCACTACAGGCGATTGAAGATCGTCGTAAAGAGGCGGAGGCCAAAGAGGCCGCTGAAGAGATGGAAACAGATGAGGAAGCAGAATAATGCAGTTTACACTCACACAGGCATTACAATTTACCGGACTTATTCCATGCTTGTTTGTGATTGTTGCCCTTATTAGTGCGGGGCACCGTGACCCGAAAGTAAGCGTTATTCCGGTGCTCTATTTCCTTATTTTAGCGGCTAGTTTTGTGCTGCCTATTCATCATGTTATACTGTCGCCGGACTGGCAAGAAACAACAGCATTGTGGCTGCTTTTCGCTGAAGCGGCACTCCCTGCCGCAAGCTTTTTGCTGATTATGCAATTTGCTTTAGGTAAGCCCCCTAGTCGCATTTACTGGCTTATAGGCTTGCTGCCTGTGATTGGTGCATCGCCGTTTGCCTATAGTAATGAGATGCAAGTGGATGTATGCGTGATGGATAGCATTTGCACTTCGTCTGGCTTGCTTTACCAATGGTACCATTTGATGGGGGCATTGTTTGTCTTCCTGCTGCTTATCTTACTCTTCTCGCGTATCGGAGAGCAGATGCCAGAGAACGAGGCAAAACGTGAACATAAGTATTGGCTGATTATTTCACTGATTCTCATGAGTTTAGTGATTATGATTATCACCCTTGCGGGTTTGGCTGGGCGCATTCAGCCAGAAGATGGCCTGTTGGCGATAACTATTACTAAGCTATCTTTCATCTATTTGGCGCTCACTTCACTGGTGCATGTATTTACTTTAGCACCAAAGAGCGAAGGGGAAACTGCCGCACAAGCAGCCCAGACTAGTACAAAAGATGTGGACCCCGAGCTGATTGGCCGTATTCATACGGCTATGGAGAAAGATAAGCTTTACCGTGAAATGGGCTTTTCACGCGAGGTGCTGGCGAAGCACCTAGACGTTGGTACGCATGTGGTTTCTAAGGCGATTAACCGCCATTATGAGATTAACTTTAATGAATTTATCAATCGCTACCGTCTGGATGATGCAAAGCATCGCCTTGCGAATGAGGATACGAGCGTGAGCGTAATTGCATTTGATGCAGGCTTTAACAGCATTGCATCCTTTAACCGTGTATTCCGTAATGCGGTGGGTAGCTCGCCTAGCCAATACCGCGCTGAGCATCAAAAGAAAGATTAATTACTCCTTCGGAGTAAAGCAGTGTTGCTCTTTATCGGGGAAGCGGCGCGTGCGTACATCCTCTGCATAGCATTGTACGGCAGCTGAAATGGTTTCACTGATCTGCGCATAGCTCTTCACGAAGCCAGGAGCGCGTGGAGTCAGACCAAGCATATCTTCGCTTACCAGCACTTGCCCGTCACAGGCAGGGGAGGCGCCTATGCCAATGGTGAGGGCAGGGATGTTTTTGGTGATGTCTTCGGCCACTGGCTCGGCGACACCTTCTAGTACAATCGCAAAGGCTCCAGCTTCTGCGATGGCCTGCGCATCTTCTAGCAAGCGCGCAGCTTCATCGCCGTTGCGGCCTTGATAGCGGTAGCCGCCAAGCGCGTGGACATGCTGCGGCATCAGTCCAATATGGCCCATCACGGGAATACCGCGCTCGACTAGGAACGCAACGGTCTCCGCCATGGCCTTGCCACCTTCTAACTTCACGGCAGTGGCATGCGTTGCGGCCATGAGCTGGCTCGCCGTACGGTAGGCTTGTTCTTTGCTTTCTTGATAAGAGCCAAAGGGAAGGTCGATAACCACGGCTGCTTGCTCGCTGCCACGCATCACGGCGAGCGTATGCTCGCGCATCATATCTGTGGTCACGCTCAGCGTACTTTCCATGCCGTAAAGCACCATTCCCAGTGAATCACCAATCAACAATAGGTCGGCATGTGGATCGAGTAGTTGCGCCATAGGGGTGGTGTAAGCTGTTAAACACACAATCGGTGTTTTGCCTTTTTGATTGAAAAGCTGACGGGTCGTTTTTCTAGCCTTCGGTAGGCTTGGTTGGCTCGACATAATCTGCGCTGGCCTCTTCGCTCGGTTGCTGTTCGCTTTGCTCTAGCGCAGCTTGGGCTTCAGTGCCAGTATTTTCCGCAATTGGGGCTTCACTAAGAGGTGCCGTAGCTACTTCATCATCGTCTGGGCGGTCTAGTTCCAGCGCCTCCAGCTCATCCGTATCAAGATTGCTCTTAGCATTTGTGCGTGGCGCTTCTACGGGTAGTTTGAGCGTGATAATCGTTCCCTTGTTAACCTCGCTCTCAATGCTGAAGGTGCCGCCCATTGTTTCGACAAACTTCTTAGAGAGTGGCAAACCAAGACCCGTACCCTCATATTTGCGCGCGAGGGTGCTATCTACCTGGCCGAACGGGGTCATCACGCGGGAAATATCTTTAGGGGCAATACCGATACCCGTGTCTGCCACTTCGATACAGACGCTTTTATCGATCACGTTAAGCCATGCAGTCACGCGGACCTGACCACCTGCCTCTGTAAACTTTACGGAGTTGGATAGTAGATTCAGCAAGACTTGTTTGAGCTTTTTGCCGTCCGTATGCATGATAATACGTTCCGCAGGAAGCTCTTCAATCAGTGTGATATTAGCTTGTTCCGCATGGGGAATCACTAAGCGCATGCTGTTCTTAACCAACTTGGTGGTATCAATCTCGGAAATCTCAAGTTCTAACTTGCCGGCCTCGGCTTTAGAGTAATCTAGAATGTCGTTAATCAGGCTGAGGAGGTGTACACCAGAGGCATGAATGTCGCGGATATACTCTTTGTGAACAGGGTTATGTAGCTGCTCTTGTTCGGTTTTAATAATCTCGGAAAAGCCGATAATCGCGTTAAGCGGCGTGCGCAGTTCGTGACTAATATTCGCTAGGAATTGTGATTTTTCGCGGTTCTCCGCTTCCGCAGACGCAGCTGCGGCAGTGAGCTCCAGATTTACTTCGTGTTGTTTGGCGATGATGAGCTCAGCCTTGCGGGAGGTGTAGACCAAAATCGAAATCACCACCAGGAAGAAGCCTACAATGGTGATAGAGGCGGAGTTTCGCAGTAAATCTAGCTGTTTCCAGTGTGGGGTCACATCATAATAAAGCTCAATCACTCCCTCGACGCGGTTGCTTTCCCCTCCGCCAGCAGCGGAAAGAATATCAGGGAACTGGTCCGATACGATAGGGCTAACCGTATGCACTAGCGTGCCCTGCGTTTGCTCACCCGAATTGAGGTAAAAGACGGTATTTTCAAGGATACGGCTTTGGGCTTTGCCGTTGATGGCGCTGGTATAGAGGATATTCTTGGTCTCCAAATCCTGTGGCAACATCGTGATTTCAGAACTATTGGTGCTGTAGAGAATTTTGCCTTGGCGGTTAAAGACATTCATCCGCACAATCGGCATTTCCTCGAAAAAGGTGCGCGAATCTTTGCGGTAATCGGCGTAAAGGCGCGGGTAATGCTTATCCCACACGGCATTGATATAGGCCTGTGTGAGGGTCTGGTTGGTGCGGTCGGTCAGGCGCAGCAGGTCTTCTGCGGTGATGGACTTGAAAATTTGCCCAACAATCACCGCGCCGATGATGATCATCACCAAGCTGATAGCTGCAAATACCCGTAAATAGGCGAACATAGGCGCGAGTTCTCCATTAAGCGACCAGTCTCTTTTTACCATAGCACTGCGCTGCACAAGAAGCTTTTTCTCGCTTTCTGCCGCCCACTTGACGGTTTTTTGCATATTGTGTGAAAATTTACGCGAATAGGGCGTTGACAGGAGCATATTCTCTGCCTATAAAGCCACTCCATTTTAACTCGAGGGCACTATGAAACGTACCTATCAACCAAGCAAGTTGGTTCGCAAGCGTCGTCACGGCTTCCGTTCGCGCATGGCTACTGTTGGTGGCCGCAAAGTATTGGCAGCACGCCGTGCCAAAGGACGTCACCGTCTCAGCGCATAACGCGGAACCTTCTTCCAAACGCGATCTGTTGCGCTTGAAAAAGCGCGCCGATTTCCTGCGCGTTGCTGCTGGCAAGCGCTGGACTACCCCTTATTTTGTTTTGCAAACCGCACCTGCGGCATATGACGCTATGGCTGTGGGCTTCACTGTTACCAAAAAGCAGGGCAATGCGGTTGTTCGCAACCGTATCAAAAGGCGCTTGAAGGAATTGACAGCACAGGTTATGCCACTGCATGCGCGCTCCGATGCCGATTATGTGCTGATTGGCCGCGCAGCAGCAGAGAAGGCTCCCTTCGCGGAGCTGCAACGAAACCTAGAATGGGCGTTACGACGGATCCATGGCGATATCCCCAAACAAAGCGACTAAAACCGTGCAAGCCATTTTATGTGCACCAATATTTGCCTTATTGGCATTTTACCGCTATGCAATGTCGCCCTTCACTGCGGCGAGCTGTCGGTACCATCCGACTTGCAGCGCCTATATGCGTGAAGCGGTGGCTCAACATGGGCTAAAAGGAATTTGGCTAGGCCTCAAACGTCTGGCGCGATGTCACCCCTGGGGTGGGCACGGGGTGGACCCGGTTCCCGCACCAAAGGAAAAAGGAATAGAAGAGTCAAATGCAGCATAATCATCCCGCAGGCGGTAGCAAAAATCTCATAGCAGCGGTGGTCATTTCCACGGCGATTCTCTTTGCGTGGCAGTATTTCTACGCCGAGCCACTACGCGCGCGCCAAGAGGCCGCAGAGCTAGCGGCGCAAGAAGCCGCGATGGAAGAGTTGGAGCAAAGCGCCGTAGAGCAGGGCGCGATTTCGGTTAAAGAGTCGGTATTCAATAAAGAGACCCCAGCCCCTCGCGCTACGATTCAAGCGAGCAGCCTGCATGGTTCGCTTTCGCTCAAAGGCGTGCGTTTTGATGATTTGACACTCGCGGATTACCACGAAACCGTCGAGCAGGAAGAAGAAGTGCATCTGCTCAATAAGCCCGATGCATCGCGCCCGTATTTTGCGGAGTTCGGTTGGGTCTCGTCGGATAATAGCGTTGCGACGCCTAACGCCCAAACCCTATGGAAAACCAATGGCACGCATCTGAATGAAGGCAACCCACTCACCATGCAATGGAATAACGGGCAAGGCGTGCGTTTCCAGCAGCAAGTGGAAGTGGATGAGCATTATATGTTCACCATCACGATGCATGTGCAGAATGACCGTGCCGCACCCGTAAAACTCTATCCGTATGGCTTGCTCAATCGTGGCTTCACACCGGATGGAAACAACATGTTCATCCTGCATGAAGGCCCGCTCGGCGTGATGAACGATACGCTCGAAGAGATTGGTTATGAGAGCTTGCAAGACGATGGCGAGCAGCAATTCAAGAACGTAAAAGGCTGGGTCGGCATCACCGATAAATATTGGC
Organism: uncultured Azospirillaceae bacterium; assembly: GCA_964342335.1. GTDB lineage: Bacteria > Pseudomonadota > Alphaproteobacteria > Rickettsiales > UBA3002 > CAYFFN01. Next base: position 421 of record CAYFFN010000111.1, on the reverse strand, counting down.
TGACCGCAATTGTGCCGCCGCAAGACCGTCGTTTTAATGCGACCTACCAATATTACGAGAAGAACGGCAAAGACCGCTACCAAGTGGATATGCGCGGTGGTGTAGTGGAAGTGCCAGCCGGTGGTACGGGCAGTTACCAGCTCCATTTCTTTGCTGGCGCAAAAGAAGTAAGCCTGCTCGATAGCTATAGCGAGAGCTACAATATTCCGCTGTTTGACCGTGCGGTGGATTTCGGTGTGCTCTATTTCCTCACCCGCCCTATCTTTGAATTGCTGACATGGTTCCATGCGGTACTTGGCAACTTTGGTCTGGCGATTATGGCGCTGGTGGTACTCATCAAAATTTTGATGTTCCCGCTCGCGAACAAATCCTACGTTGCGATGAGCCAGATGCGTCTGCTCACGCCAAAGATTACCGAGCT
>CAYFFN010000110.1:0-6025 GCA_964342335.1 uncultured Azospirillaceae bacterium | reverse complement strand
TTGCATACATTGCAACCTGACGGATATTAAAGCATAAATTTGCGTAAAAAGATAGGCTTTTTTGCTGCATGTGCATGCCTAACTGTTTGACCTAACGCAGAATTGCTGATAGCACTCTGGCACAATTCACACGCATAATTTTAATATATTAGGAGGTTATTCATGGATTTTAATGCAGATTCCATCATGACATTTATCGAAACGGACGGTCTGGACTGGGGTGTAAAGGTCCTTGGCGCCATCGCTATCTACTGGATTGGCAAGCGAATTGTCCGTTTCTTGAGCAACGTTGCGCGCAAAGTAATGGGCCGCGCGAAGATGGACGATATCCTCGTTTCCTTCCTCGGCAACATTATCTATGGCATCGGCCTCGCCTTCGTTATTATTGCCGCGCTGAGCAACCTTGGCATCGAGACTACCTCCCTCGCCGCTGTCATCGCTGCGGCTGGTTTGGCGATTGGCCTAGCGCTACAAGGCTCCCTCTCCAACTTCGCTGCGGGCGTGATGATCATCGCTTTCCGCCCCTTCAAAAAAGGCGACTTTGTGGAAGTGGCAGGCACCGCCGGCACAGTGACCGAGGTAAGCATCTTCAACACCATCCTGCGCACACCTGACAACAAAACCATCATCGTGCCCAACGGCAATATCACCAGTGACAACATCATCAACTATTCTGCGAATGATACACGCCGCGTGGATATGAAATTTGGCATCGGCTACGACGATGACCTCCTCAAAGCCAAAACGCTACTGGGCGAAATCCTCGCAGCAGATGAGCGCATCCTTAAAGACCCTGAGCCCGTGGTTGCCGTTGCAGAACTCGGCGATAGCAGCGTGAACTTTGTGGTACGCCCTTGGGTGAAGTCTGCCGATTACTGGGCCGTGAACTTCGACCTGCACGAGAAAGTAAAGCTCGCCTTCGACGCTGCGGGCATCTCCATCCCGTTCCCGCAACAGGATGTCCATATGTACCATGTGGACGTGCCAAGCAAACAGGCCGCATAACAAAAAAGGCGACTCAAACGAGTCGCCTTTTTCTTATCTCTCACGTGGGTGGGGCTATGCGAGAGAACTCTTGAGGAACCACGCTAGTTTGCGGTGCGCGGTCAAACGGCCAATCAAAAAGTCATTCACCACTTCATCATCCGCCGATTCAGCAGCCGCACGGCCAGCTTCCAGCGCCTCTAAAAACGCTTCATGGCTGTCCAGCAACGACTGAACCATCCCTTGCTCGTCCAAATTATCATCTGCATCAGAGATGCTTTTCAATTCTTCAAACGCGCGGAAGCTTCCCGGCGCCTTAATTCCTAGCTGGCGAATATGCTCAGCCACTTCATCCACGGCCTCCGCCAACTCATCATATTGCGATTCAAATAGCTCATGCAGTTGCTTGAAATGCGCACCTTGCACGTTCCAATGGTAATTCTGCGTCTTCAGTTGCAAGGCGTAGGTATCCGCTAAGATACGCTTCAAATGTTCGGTAACAGTCATACTATATCCCTCCTAGTAGGTTTCTTTGCACCCATCTGCACCCCTATATATAAGCGTAATTTAATTCGCTTCAAGCATAAGCCAAAAACGCGAGCAAGAACGCGGCCAGCGCAGGCGGTGTTAGCCAATTACGCAAGCGCATATACCATATAGATATATAATAAATCTGGTGCAAACGCCTATCCATCAGCCACTGCACCGCATACCCCACCGCCAGCAATGGTAAGCTCAGCACACTATCCAACTGCATCAGCGCAAACCACGCAGCAAGCAGCACCACATGGCTCCAGAGCAATAAAATCGTACTCACACGGCTGAGCGCGTGACGACCATACGCCACGGCCAAGCCCCAATGCGTCCCTGCGAGGAACGCCAAGAGCAGCGCGGCAAAGGCTTCAAAACCATAAGAGAAGAGCGGAAAATACTCTGCTAACGCCTCCATATGCATCGCCACCGCACTCACCCAAAGCGGCAACAGCGCACCGATTCCGAGCAGCCAAGGCACATAAAATGGAGGACGTTCGTTCATACTTCGCAAAATAGCTCCCCAAAAATCAAAAGCAAGCCTTGCCAAACGGCCACTAACTGCGTAGATACAGCCCATGTCCGAGAATACAGTAATAGAAACTGATGTCGTCATTATTGGTGCAGGCCCCGTAGGCCTATTCGCCGTGTTCGAACTCGGCCTGCTCAACCTCAAATGCCACGTCATCGACATTTTGGATCGCCCCGGCGGCCAATGCGCCGAGCTTTACCCCGAAAAGCCGATTTATGACATCCCCGCTCTGCCCGTATGCACGGGCCAAGAGCTCACCGATAATTTGCTAGAGCAAATTGCTCCTTTCAGCCCAGAGTTCCATTATTCACAAATGGTGGAATCTATTCAAAAGCAAGAGGATGGAAGCTTTGAAGTCACAACAGACATCGGCACGCGCTTCCGTGCTCCCGTGGTCGTGGTTGCAGCGGGTGGCGGCAGCTTCATGCCCAAAAAACCCCCCATTCCCGGCATCGATGCCTATGAAGGCACATCTGTATTCTACGCCGTGCGCAACATGGCACAGTTCGAGGGCAAGCATCTCGTGATTGCAGGCGGCGGCGATTCCGCGCTCGACTGGACGCTCAACCTGTATGAAAAAGCCGCAAGCCTTACCCTCATCCACCGCCGCGATGACTTCCGCGCTGCGCCAGACTCCGTCAGCAAAATGCGCGAACTCGTTGCACAAGATAAAGTGAAGCTGGTAATCGGCCAAGTCAGCGCACTCAACGGCGCAGACGGCACGCTCGAATCCATCACCGTGAAAGATGCCGAAAAGCTAGAACACACGCTCTATTGCGATAACCTCCTCCCCTTCTTCGGCCTCACGATGAAGCTCGGCCCTGTCGCCAATTTCGGGCTGGAACTTGAGAATAATCTTATCAAAGTAGATACCGAAAAGTTCCAAACAAGCGTCCCGGGCGTGTTTGCCATCGGCGACATCAACACCTATCCCGGCAAGCTGAAACTCATCCTCTCCGGCTTCCATGAGGGCGCGCTGATGGCGCAAGAAGCCTTCCGCATCTGCCGCCCGGGTGAGCGTCTGCGCTTCCAATACACCACCTCCAGCAGTGACCTCCAACAAAAGCTCGGGGTCGCCTAATGCAGGAAATCACCGTCCAAGTCACCGACCGCGAAGGCCAAGCCCACACCCTTGTGGGGCTAGATGGCTGGCGCTTGATGGAAGTCATCCGCGATAATGGCCTGCCTATCAAAGCCGAATGCGGCGGCGCATGCTCCTGCGCGACCTGCCATGTCTATGTGGCGGAAGCTTGGGTCTCCAAACTCGCCCCGCAAAGCGACGAAGAAATCGACATGCTCGATGAAGCCTTTGATGTAGAAGAAAATTCTCGCCTCTCCTGTCAAATCATCTTGGATGAATCACTGGAAGGCCTGAACGTCACCCTCGCCCCCGAAGCGGATTAGTGACGAATCACCACATCCTTTAAATCGGGGCGGTCACGCTCGCTCGGTGCTTCACTTGGCGTACCAATATAGATAAAACCAGCAATTTGATCCTCCGGCTTCTCGCACCCAAAGTCAGCACGCACCGTATCATCAAAATTCGGCCATTCACTCAGCCAGTTAGCCGCATAACCCAGTGCGTGTGCTGCATGCATTAGGTTCATGCACGCCGCCCCTGCCGAGAGCTGCTGCTCCCAAATCGGGGCTTTGCCAAACGCCGTCTTGCTCACGACAGCAATCAATAATGGGGCGCGTTGTGGGCGCTCGCGCTCAAATTCGATATGTTTTTCCATCACATCTGGATTACCGCGCTCACGCTCCGCATAAAGCTCCGCCCAACGGTCACCCAGCTTGGCTTGCGCGGCTTTATCAAACACATGAAACCGCCATGGCGCCATTTTCTTATGATCCGGTACACGACTCGCCACACGCAAAATTTGCAGCAATTCCGGCTCCGAGGGCCCCGGCTCTTCCAGCTTTTTAACGCTAACAGACCGACGGCTTAAGAGATAATCTAATACAGGGTTAGGCAACGGCCTTCACCTTCTGCGATTCCAGCCATTGCGTGAGGTCTGCGACTTCGCTTTCTAGAATATTCGCATTTTGAGCAGTCTTCGCAACCAGTGCCGCGCCCAGCAAACGGCTCAAAAATTGTTGCGCATAGCGCTTGGATTCATGCGGCCCCACTACCGAGGCAAATTGCTCGGCAATCCATGCCATATACTCCTTATAAATCGCCGCGTAAGCCTGCGCCACAGGGTCATTCGCCACATCACCCGTTTGGCACATTTGCGCAATGGGGCAGCCCTTGGAAATATACTCTTCTTTCGCCTCCGCAAAGAAGCGCGCGGCTTGCTTCAAACGCGCGAGTGGGTTAGTGAACTGCTTATCCAGCACCTCGATAAATCCCTTAAATTCTTCCTGACGCAGCTCGGCCGCGGCGATGCCAATATCTTCCTTGGTTTTGAAGTAATAATAGACATTCCCGACAGGCACATCGGCATGTTTCGCGATATCCGCAATGCTGGTCGCGCCAATACCTTTTTCATGAAATAACGTTGCTGCTGAAAGGGTTAGAGCTTCTTTCTTATTCTTGGTCATAATGGCTTCTTGCTTGGTGAGTTATGTAACTCATCTATGACTAATGACTCCGCTTGGAGTAACAATGAAAAATCACATGACATACACAATATTTTTGTTCACATAGCTTTATGAAATGTAACATTTGGATGCTCTTGGGTTTATTCTCTTTCATCACCGGTTGTAGCAGTATCATGGACAGTGATACCGCGCCAAAGCCCCGGAGATGGGCCGCCTACTATAATTACGAAAAACAAGGTGAAGACTTCGCGGATTACGAATTGATCGTTACCGATGCGAGCTATTTCCCTCCGCTAGAGCCCATTCAAGCGCTTGGTACTCAAGTCTATGGCTATGTAAGCATCGGCGAAGTGCGCGGCGACGACCCCGTTTACCAATTCGCCAAAGAAAAGAACCTCATCATCGGCCACAATGCCGATTGGGACAGCCATATCATCGATATACGCGAGCCATGGTGGCATAAATATATATTAGAATTCGTCATGCCCGCCCTTGAGAAAGATGGGTTTGATGGGGTGATGTTCGATACCATCACCAGCCCCTTCAATGCCGCACAAGGGGACGACACCATGCTAGAAATGCATAAGGCGGCTGTTGCGCTTATTCGAAGCGCGCGCGAACGCTTCCCCAATCTAAAAATCATGGTGAATCGTGGCTTTGCCATTTTGCCAGAAATGGCACCCTACATCGATGCAACGCTGGCAGAGAGCATCCTCGCCGTGCCGGATGAGACCTATCCCGGACAGTTCCGACTGCTCCGCCGCTCTTATTACGATTCTATCGTCGCCATGCTGCATCAGATCCAGAAAAAAAACCCGCATTTGACTATCTACAGCCTTGACTACTGGCAAATGGATGATAAAAGCGGTACCCAAGAATTATACAAGACGCAGCGGGATCAAGGGTTTATACCGTATATTTCAACTCCTGATTTACGCACCTTGCACATAGAAGAATAATAAAAAACATAACGTTAGGCAGAGTAAGCATAGGATGCGTAAATATACGAAATATATAGTAGCCACCGCCGTCGTTGGTGCCGTTGGCGTTGGTGCAAGCTTTTACCTCATCCCCGAAGAAAAAACCCTCCAGCAAATGCAAGTGCGCGACGAAGCCATCCGCGCAGGCAGCTTCATCGACTTTGGCGCACGTTACCTCGCGGGCGAACGCACGACCGATATCGTCGTAGGCTATGCAGACCAACTGATTGCACAAGAAAAGCCACAAGAAGCACTCGATATCGTTACCGATTACGTGAACCTAGCACCAGAAGACGCCGTAGCACGTCGTAAGCAGGCCGAAATCTACCAATATATGGGCCGCACCGAGGGCTATATCGCCACCCTCAACTGGCTCGCCGAGAACGCGAATGATGAAGAATCCCTCCGCCTCCTTTCCGGCTACTATAACGGCACAGGCGATCTCGCCTCTCAA
>CAYFFN010000109.1:0-6056 GCA_964342335.1 uncultured Azospirillaceae bacterium | reverse complement strand
TCGCCCGTTTGGTGTTGAACGAAAAAACCAATGGCAACGGCAATGGCGCCCCCACGCCCAGCACAGAGGAAGCAGCCTAATGATTACCCCAACCCCCATTCGCCCATTCCCAGTTGGTAAGACGATGTCGCTGGATGTCGGCATGATTCATATCGTCGGGATTGGCGGGATTGGTATGAGCGGTATTGCCGAAGTACTGCATAACCTTGGTTACAGTGTGCAAGGCAGTGACATGAGCGAGAGCGCCAATGTGCAGCGCCTGCGTGAACATGGCATTAAGGTCTTTATCGGCCATGAGGCTGAACATGTGGAAGAGGCGGCCGTGGTGGTGGTGTCTTCAGCCGTGAAGCAAGAGAACCCAGAGATTGTGGAAGCGCGTCGCCTGCGTATTCCCGTGGTGAAGCGCGCCGAGATGCTTGCCGAGATTATGCGTTTGAAGATGACCGTTTCCATCGCGGGCACGCACGGCAAGACCACGACGACCAGCATGATCAGCGCGATGTTTGAAGCCGCAGGCCGCAACCCGACGGTGATTAATGGCGGTATTATTAATGCCTACGGCACGAATGCCGTGCTCGGCAAAGGCGAATGGATGGTAGTGGAAGCCGATGAGAGCGACGGAACCTTTATCCGCCTGCCGTCAACCATTGCGGTGGTGACGAATATCGACCCTGAGCATCTCGACCATTATGGCTCGTTTGATAATCTGCGCGCGGCGTTTAAACAGTTTATTGATAATCTGCCTTTCTATGGGTTTGGCGTGCTCTGCATTGACCATCCGGAAGTGCAGTCGCGCATGGCGAAGGCGCATGACCGCCGTGTGATTTCGTATGGCCTAAGCCCGCAGGCGAATGTGCGCGCCGATAATATCCGTGCGAGCAAAGACGGCCAGCATTTCGATGTGGTGCTCGAAGACCGTACGATTGAGAATGTGTTCCTGCCGATGCACGGCCAGCATAATCTTTGCAATGCACTTGCGGCGATTACGGTCGCGCTGGAGCTGGGCATGCCAGACGAAGTGATGGTGCAAGGCTTTGCCGAGTTCGGCGGTGTGAAGCGTCGCTTCACCAAAACGGGCGAAGTGAATGGTGTGACGATTATTGATGATTACGGCCACCACCCGGTGGAGATTGCCGCGACGCTCACCAGCGCGCGCCAAGCGGTGAGCGAGAGCAATGGCCGCGTGATTGCCGTGGTGCAGCCGCACCGCTACAGCCGCGTGCAAAGCCTATTTGAAGAATTCTGCACCTGCTTTAACGATGCCGATACGGTGATTGTCACCCCGATTTACGAAGCGGGCGAAACGCCGATTGAAGGCATCACGCGTGACACACTGGTGCAGGGCATGAAGGATCATGGCCACCAACATGTGCTAACGATTGATGGCGAAGCCGACTTGCCGCAAGCAGTTGCCGCTCTCGCCAAGCCTGATGATTTGGTCGTGTGCCTCGGCGCGGGAAGCATCTCGCTCTGGGCCAATGCGCTGCCAGAGAAACTCAAGCCTCTGCTTGAGAAGAAGACCGCCTAAGGATGGCACTGCGCGAGCGACTTCCAGACGTGCGCGGCAAATACCGCGAAGGGGCCGAGCTGGCTTCCACCAATTGGTTCCGTGTAGGCGGCCAAGCCGAAGTGCTGTTTAAACCCGCCGACACACAAGACCTCGCCGACTTTATGAAAGCCTGCCCGAAGGAGGTGCCGATTACGGTGCTCGGCGTTGGTTCAAATCTGATTGTACGCGATGGCGGGTTGGATGGTGTCGTCATTAAGCTCGGTCGCGGCTTCGCCGAATGCAGTATGGAACAAGAACGCGGTCAGGAGACCGCGCCTTTAGTCGCCGAAGGCGTTAGGCCCATTGCGCAGGCCAGTAGGCCGGAGCAGGGGCAATTAAAAATAAAAGTAGGAGCAGGTTGTCTGGATGTGAATGTAGCCACTTACGCTGCGCAGCAAGGCATTGCAGGGCTGGAGTTTCTCTCGGGCATCCCGGGCACGATGGGCGGTGCGTTGATGATGAATGCAGGCGCGTATGGCGATGAGATAAAAGACGTGCTCGTCTTGGCGGAGCTGGTGACGCGCGAGGGTGAGGTGTTGACGCTTTCACCGGAGGAGCTGCGCTATAGTTATCGTCATAGCGAAGCGCCGGAAGGTTGTGTGTTCACAGGTGCGGTGCTGCAAGGGCACGCGGGCGAGCCGAAAGAGATTCTCGCGCGGATTGACGAGATTCAGACCGCACGCGCCGAAACCCAGCCGATTCGCTCGCGCACGGGCGGCAGCACGTTCAAAAATCCAGCTGGGCATAAAGCATGGGAGCTGATTGACGCGGCAGGGTGCCGTGGTATGATGCTTGGAGGGGCGCAAGTCTCCGAAAAACATTGCAACTTTTTGCTCAACACGGGCGATGCCAGCGCCGCCGATTTGGAGGCGCTTGGCGACCAGGTGCGAGAGAAAGTGAAAGCCAATTCGGGCATAGAACTCGAATGGGAGATAAAACGTATAGGCAAGCGCTAACCTACTAAATGCTTAGGGAGCGAGCGCATGCGCGTAGCTATATTAAAAGGTGGAATGAGTGCAGAGCGCGATGTGTCGCTTAGCAGCGGTGCAGCGGTGGAGAAAGCTGTCGCGGCGCTGGGGCATGAGGCGATTGCCATCGATGCGAAGGAAGACTTCCCCGAGCAAATCAAAAACGCCAAGCCAGACGTAGTGTTCAACGCACTGCATGGTCGTTACGGCGAAGATGGCTGCGTGCAAGGCGTGCTGGAAATGCTCAAGATCCCGTACACCCATTCGGGTGTGTTGGCCTCGGCACTGGCGATGGACAAGCCGATGGCGAAAGAGATTTTCGCGCGCGCTGGGCTGCGCTGTGCGGAGGGGAAAGTAGTCAGCAAGGCCGAGATGAAAAAGGGTGATCCGATTGCGCGGCCTTATGTCATCAAGCCACTGAACGAAGGGTCTTCTGTGGGGGTGGTGATTGTCGAAGAGGGCACGAACATCACTTTTGATGAGCAGGGCTGGCAGTTTGGAGACGAGGTGTTGGTGGAGAGTTATATCCCCGGGCGCGAGATTCAAGTCGCGGTGCTGGACGATGAAGCGCTCGGCGCGATTGAGATTAAACCGCTCACACGTTTCTATGATTACGAGGCGAAATATACGGATGGCAAAGCCGAGCATTTGATGCCTGCGCCACTGCCGGAGCCGGTCTATGCCGAAGTGCTGGAGCTGGGCTTGCGCGCACATAAAGTGCTGGGCTGCCGTGGCCTGACGCGCAGTGACTTCCGTTATGACGGGAAAGACTTCTACCTGCTCGAAACCAATACCCAGCCGGGCATGACCCCGCTTTCGCTCGCACCAGAAATTGCGGCGCATCGTGGCATTAGCTTTAATGACTTGGTGGCGAAGCTCTTAGAAGGGGCATCGCTGGATGGCTAAAGCGAAAAAGAAACCCGCGAGTAAAAGCCGCAAGACTAAAAGCGCAGAGATTACGCGCGCCAAGGCGAAGAAGCAGTGGTGGGCGAATTTTCGTCGCCGCACGACGATTGCGCTGGCGGGTGCTATCACGGCGTATGTGGTGGTGGCAGGCTGGTGGGCATGGCGGGGCGGGCAGTTGCAAAATGCCTATGACTCTGCGCGCAACACCGTTGTGGGCTGGACGCTGGATGCAGGCTTCGCGCTCAGCGAGGTAACGGTGAATGGCAACCGCGAACTCACGCCAGAATGGATCACCGAGCAGGCGGCGCTCAAGGCAGGTGAGCCGATGCTGTTTTTGCCGCTGACGGATGCGCGCGAGAAAGTGCTCGCACTGCCAGAGGTGCGCATGGTGTCGATGCAGCGTGTCTATCCGAGCCGTCTCATCATCACGGTGGATGAGCGCCGTCCTGTGGCGATTTGGCAATATGAGGGCACGTATAAACTCATCGATCAAGACGGCATTGTGCTAGAGAATCGCCCGCTGGATGATAAGGTGGCAGATGCATTGCTTGTGGTGGGTGCCGACGCGCCGAAGCACACGGAAGCACTGCGCGAGTGGCTGTTGCAAACGCCAGACCTTGCACCGCGCGTAGACTCTGCCGTGCGCATTGGCAACCGCCGTTGGGATGTGTATCTGAAGAACGGCGTGCGTGTGATGTTGCCGGAGCATAATGCCGAGCGCGCATGGAAAGACCTCGAAGCCATGGAAAAAGAGCAAGCAGTACTTGCGAAAGCCATCGAAGTCATCGATATGCGTATAGAAGGAAAATTGTTTCTGCGTTTGAAGGATGAAGCGCCCGAAGAAACGCAGCATAGTGATAGGACACATATTTAATGGAAGCCATTAAGGGAAAGCCAGGAAGCATCGCCGCGCTGGATATTGGCTCGAGCAAGGTCTCGTGCTTTATCGGCCAGCAGCATGACGATGGCAGCATCGAGATTCTCGGCGTGGGCCATCAGCTTGCCAAGGGCATCAAGGCAGGGCAGGTGACCGATGTCGGCGAGGCGGTGGAGTCTATCGTCGCCGCGGTGCATGCCGCCGAGCGTATGGCTGAGGAGAATATCGAGCATGTGTTTGTATGCGTGAACGGTGCGCATGTGCAGTCGCGCAGTGTTTCGGTGGAATTGGGCATCGCCTCCGAAGGCGTGAGCGATCAGGATATTGTCGACCTCATCAATGAAGGCTGCGACAGCATCGCGAGCGAGGAGCATAGCATTCTGCATTGCTTCCCGCTGCAATATTATGTGGATGATAGCAAGGGCCTACGCGACCCGCGCGGGATGCTTGGCGAGTTTGTCGGGGCGGAATTACACATCCTCACCGCGAAGCAAAGCGTGCTGACGAACCTTGCGCAATGCCTTGGCCGCTGCCATTTGAACGTGGCGGGCTATGTGGTCGCACCGCATGCAGCTGCACTCGCATGCCTAGAGAAAGACGAGCGCGAGATGGGCGTGACGCTTATCGATATGGGCGGCGGGCTGACGAGCATTTGCGTGTTTGTCGATGGCCGCAATATCTTCTCCGATACGATTGCGATTGGCGGCAAGCATGTGACCAGCGACATCGCACACGGACTTTCGACCAGCCAACAAAATGCCGAACGCATCAAAACCTTGCATGGCAGTGCCTATGGCGATGCCAAGGATGACGAGGTGATGATTGATGTGCCGCAGCTGGGCGATGACGACGATGATAGCGATCCAACCCAACTGCCGCGCTCCGCGCTGGTTGGCATCATCCGCCCGCGTATGGAAGAACTCTTCGAGATGGTGCGTGGCCGACTAGAGGCGGCGGGCGTGGACAATGCCGCAGGACGCCGTTGCGTGCTGACCGGCGGTGCAAGCCAGTTGCGCGGCGCAGGCGAGTTGGCGAGCAAGCTGCTCAACAAACAAATCCGCAAAGCCAAACCCCGTGCAATCCAAGGCCTGCCCGATGCGGTGAGTGGTCCTGCTTTTAGTGTCGTGAGTGGCCTGATGGTCTTCACCGCCGAACATAATTGGGAAGACGAGCTGATGGCCGAAGCCAGAAGCGGCGGCAGCCTCAAGCGCATGAAGGAATTCGTCAAGCGCTGGCTCAAGGCAAATTTCTAAAAACCCATGTGAATAACGCGAGGGCTACACTTGCCTTTGCACGGTAAAAGCGTGTTAATCCTTATAGTGTTTTTCATTCCGTCTCGTACGGTGTCGTGCTTCGGCTCATGTAGTTTTTCTACACATCGCCTCACACTCCTTGTACGAAACGAAAGCAAAAACACTAATAAAATAAGTAATAAAAAATTCGGCATGCATGGCGCGTAGAGCGTAACGTATAACCATTTGGAGTTCGGCCATGACCCTTAATCTTCACCTTCCTTCGCAGATCGATACGCTGCGTCCAAAAATCACCGTGATTGGTGTTGGCGGCGCGGGCGGCAATGCGGTCAATAACATGATTGCAGCCAACCTTGAAGGCGTGGATTTTGTGATGGCCAACACGGATGCACAGGCGCTCGAGGCGTCTATGACCGAGCGTGTGATTCAGCTTGGCGGTTCGGTAACGCGCGGCTTGGGTGCTGGCGCGAGCCCACAGATTGGCGCCGCCGCAGCCGAAGAAG
>CAYFFN010000108.1:0-6060 GCA_964342335.1 uncultured Azospirillaceae bacterium | reverse complement strand
AGGTAAAATTACGTATTTATAGGGGCTTAGAAAGAGATTTAGTAGGTTATGCACACGATACCACAAAATATTGATGCGTTAAAACAACAGCTTGCTGAAGCTGTCCACAAAAGCCCCTTAGCGCAGACGCCGCCAAGGCTTATTGCGGTGAGCAAAAAGCAGCCCGCTGAGCGTATAAAATCCGCTCTAGATGCGGGTCAGCGCGATTTTGGCGAGAACCAAGTACAAGAGGCAGAACAGCATTGGGCCGACGTCCGCGCTGAATATGCGGGGCTCTACCTGCATCTCATCGGCCCGTTACAATCCAACAAAACCGCAGAGGCGGTAAGATTATTTGATGTAATTCATACGGTTGACCGCAAGAAAATCGCCCATGCAATACGCGATGAGATGACCAAACAGCAACGCAAGGTCGAATGCCTCATTCAAGTCAATACGGGCGCCGAACCCCAGAAAGCGGGGGTAAGCGTTGAGGCGCTCCCCGACTTATTGGCCTATTGCGCCTCCATCGATTTACCCATTTGCGGGCTCATGTGCATCCCACCGGCAGGGCAAAACCCCGCGCCCCATTTCACGCTCCTCGTCAAACTTGCAGAACGCCATGGGATCAAAGAGCTGAGCATGGGAATGAGCGGGGACTACGAAACCGCCGCACGTTTGGGCGCGACCTATGTCCGTGTGGGCACCGCAATATTCGGAGAACGCTTTGGCCAGTAGGCCGGAGCAGGAGCGATTAAATACTCAACTATCTAGTTCGCTGGCGATTTCTTGCGCCCAGATAAGGCTCTGGCTTTGCTGATGCTTCTCGCGTGCATCCAAAAGGTCTGGCGCGAAGAGCGAGAGCACCGCCTCATCGGCTGGTAACTCTGGCGGGAGCGAAACGGGAGCTGTTTTGCTATCAATGGTACTGAAATCCAAGGGAGAGAGGCTTTCTGCCGCCGATGCCCATTGTGGCGCCGCAGGTAATTGCGTCGGCATAAGCTGCGTCGGCATTGCTGTTGCCGCGTAGCCATTCCCCGCGAGTTCGGTTGCTTCAGTGGGGGCTTCATCGCCTTCAAACACGGAGGCAATCGCGCCGAAAACGCTATCGCCCGTCGCATCTTCAAACATGGCGCTAAAGGCAGAGGTGACAAACCCTACCGCACCACCAAGCACCGTACCGGTGAGGATGCGCGCTTCTGTTGCAATCTCATCCCCTGTAATTTCGCGGTAAATATCGCCAACAATCGGGATATGTTGGAGCGGATTGATCAAATCAATAAAGTCATCCACGCCAAAGCCATCACCACCCCAGCTGGTGTCTTTCTCTTCAACTTCAGAGGCTTGCTCACTCGAGCGTGGTGAAACGCGGATAGAAGTACCGGCTGGCTGGCTAAAATCAATCGACATACATTGTCTCCCTGTTGCTTAGAGAGATGCAATTGGTATGCCAGATAGCTAGGGAATGACATATTGGCCGGTAGGCCAACCTTTAGTCGGCGAAGCCTTAGGCTCATGGCGCAGCGCAGGAGGCGCGAAGCAGGAGCGAATTAAATACTAAATAACCGCTTCAACCAATGCTTCAAACGTATTTAGCTGGCGCTCTAGGCGTGTTTTCTCCAGCTCATCGATAGCCGAATCCAGCTGACGTAGCGCATCGTCGCGCTTGGTCATGGCTTCTTCTTTGGTCGTTTTCGCCAGATCATAGAGATGTTCAGCGAGCACGATGCAGCCTTGTGGGTTCACTTCCGCATAACCTGCCGTCACAAAGAAACGCTCGGCCTTGCCGTCACGATGCACCGTCACCACACCCGGGCGGATGATAGACATGAAGGGCGCGTGGCCGGGCAGCACACCAAAGTCACCGCCTTCGCCTGGCACTTCCACCATATCCACCGCTTCGGAAAGCTTGAGGGCATCCGGTGTAGCGAGGTCAAATTGTAGCGTGGTCATTGGCATCGTTCTTATCCTCTTGAAGGAGCTCCTGACTTTCGGCAGGACAGCGATTCGCTAAGCGCGTCGCTTGGCTCCTTGCTAAACTCTTTACGCTGCCTCAGCAGCCATTTTCTTGGCCTTCTCGATTGCTTCATCAATCGTACCTACCATGTAGAAGGCAGACTCTGGCATATCGTCGTATTTACCTTCTACGATGCCTCTAAAGCCTTTGATGGTTTCTTCGAGCGATACCAGTGTACCTGGCGTACCGGTGAAGATCTCTGCTACGTGGAATGGCTGAGACAGGAAGCGCTGAATCTTACGGGCACGCGCCACGGTAAGTTTATCGTCCTCTGAAAGCTCGTCCATACCGAGAATCGCGATGATATCCTGCAGCGACTTATAGGTCTGCAGCGTCTCTTGTACTTTACGTGCTACTTCGTAATGCTCTTCACCTACCACGCGTGGGTCAAGGATACGGCTGGTAGAATCCAACGGATCTACCGCAGGGTAGATACCCAGCTCGGCGATAGAACGCGAAAGTACCGTCGTTGCATCCAAGTGCGCGAAAGTGGTTGCAGGTGCAGGGTCGGTCAAGTCATCCGCAGGTACGTAAACGGCCTGTACAGAAGTGATCGAACCTTTCTTGGTTGACGTAATACGCTCTTGCAGCGCACCCATGTCCGTAGACAGGGTAGGCTGATACCCTACTGCCGATGGGATACGGCCGAGCAGTGCAGATACCTCTGCACCCGCTTGGGTAAAGCGGAATACGTTATCCATGAAGAACAGAACGTCTTGGCCTTCTTCGTCACGGAACTGCTCCGCAATGGTCAAACCGGTCAGTGCCACACGTGCACGCGCTCCTGGAGGCTCGTTCATCTGGCCATATACCAGCGCCACTTTCGACTTATCCATATCATCTGGGTTGATAACACCAGACTCAATCATCTCGTGATACAGATCGTTCCCTTCACGGGTACGCTCACCTACACCCGCAAACACAGAGTAACCACCATGTGCTTTCGCGATGTTGTTGATGAGCTCCATAATCAATACGGTTTTACCTACACCGGCACCACCGAACAGACCAACCTTACCACCCTTCGCATACGGTGCGAGCAGGTCGATAACTTTAATACCGGTTACGAGTACTTCGTCCTCGGTTGCTTGGTCGATAAATTCAGGTGCAGGCTGGTGAATCGCGCGGGTAGCATCGCCTACGATTTCGCCTTTTTCATCGATAGGACGACCCACCACATCGATGATGCGGCCAAGTGTGCCTTTACCTACGGGTGCGGCAATAGGAGCGCCTGTGTCGCTCACTTCTGCACCGCGAACCAGACCATCGGTCGAGTCCATTGCAATGGTACGCACGGTGTTTTCACCGAGATGCTGCGCTACTTCGAGCACGAGCGTCTTACCGTCATTCACGGTCGTCAGTGCGTTCAAAATCGGTGGCAGATTTCCTTCTGGAAACTGCACGTCTACTACCGCAGAAATCACCTGTGTGATTTTACCGGTTGCGCTTGCGTCTTTCTTTTTTGCGGGCATGAGGCTCTCCTTTGTTATACGGCTTCCGCGCCGGAAATAATTTCGATTAGTTCTTTGGTAATGGCCGCTTGTCTAGAGCGGTTATATTGCAGCGTCAATTTCTTGATCATTTCGCCGGCATTGCGCGTGGCGTTATCCATCGCACTCATACGCGCGCCTTGCTCACTCGCGGCATTCTCCAGCAATGCGCTGAAGATTTGCATGGATACGTTACGCGGCAGCAAGTCCGTCAAGATCGTTGCTTCATCCGGCTCATATTCGTATGGCAGCACTTCGGCTTTCTCGTCGGTCTCTGGCAGTGCGAGTGGCACGAGCTGTTGCCATGTCACCTCTTGAGAGATAGCAGACACGAAGCGGTTATAAACGATGGTCACAACGTCCCATCCGTCTTCACCACCGATATTGCCCGTTGCATCGGCTGCGACTTGTTCGGCAATGCCATATTCGATTTTCTTTTTCGTCGCGTCGAGAATCTTATCCACGGTCAGATGGCCAAACTCGCGCTTGAGCACGTCATAGCCCTTGCGGCCTACGTAATAAAGCCCAACGGTTTTACCCTGAGAGAGCAGCAGGCGCACTTTCTCACGGGTGGATTTGATAATCGTTGCGTTGAAGCCGCCGCACAGGCCACGATCCGACGTCGCAACGACAATCAGATGCTTCTCTTCTTTACCTGTACCGGAAAGCAGAATCGGCGCATCGCTACCCGTCACGCCCGTTGCCAGCGAAGACACCATCTGCTCCATACGCTCAGCATAGGGGCGAGATGCCTCAGCCGCTTCACGCGCACGGCGCAGCTTGGCAGCCGCTACCATCTTCATCGCTTTGGTAATTTTTTGCGTGTTTTTAACGCTACCAATACGAACTTTTAGGTCTTTCAACGAAGGCATCTAGCAAATGCTCCTTATACCAGCTGACGCTTAGCGATATCGATTGCCGCTTGCAGCTTCACTTCCGTTTCATCGGTCAGTTTCGCTTCGGTGCGGATTTTCTCCAGCAGGTCTTTTTGGTTGGTGCGCAGCTCACGCAGCAGCACTTCCTCAAACGCCTGTACGTTCTTGGTGTCGATATCATCGAGATAGCCTTTTACGCCTGAATAGATCACGCAAACCTGCTCTTCCATTTGCAGTGGCGCGTATTGTGGCTGCTTCAGCAGCTCCACCAGACGCTGACCGCGGCTAATAAGCTTTTGGGTCGCTGCATCGAGGTCCGAACCGAACTGCGCGAACGCTTCCATCTCACGGAACTGTGCCAGCTCCAGCTTAATGGTGCCCGCTACTTGTTTCATCGCTTTCTTCTGCGCTGCAGAACCTACGCGACTTACAGACAGACCCACGTTCACTGCAGGGCGCACACCTTTATAGAACAGATCCGTCTCAAGGAAGATCTGGCCATCGGTGATCGAAATCACGTTGGTAGGAATATAGGCCGATACGTCACCGGCTTGGGTTTCAATCACCGGCAGTGCCGTCAATGAACCTGCGCCCAACTCATCGGACATTTTCGCCGCACGCTCAAGCAGACGCGAGTGAATGAAGAATACGTCACCTGGGTATGCCTCACGTCCTGGAGGACGACGCAACAACAGAGACATCTGGCGATACGCCACGGCTTGCTTAGACAAATCATCATGAATGATGAGTGCATGCTGTGCGTTATCGCGGAAATATTCACCCATTGCCGTACCGGTGTAAGGCGCAAGGAACTGCAGGGGGGCCGCTTCGGAAGCAGTTGCCGCCACTACGATAGAATATTCCATCGCGCCCGTCTCTTCGAGCTTCTTCACCACTTGCGCAACGGTCGAACGCTTCTGGCCTACACATACATAGATACAGAACAATTTCTCTTTGTCGTTACCTGCATCATGTGCCGCTTTTTGGTTCAGGATCGTATCAATCGCAATCGCCGTCTTACCCGTCTGACGGTCACCAATGATCAACTCACGCTGGCCACGGCCAATCGGAATCAGCGTATCGATAGACTTGATACCGGTTTGCACAGGCTCATGTACTGACTTACGCGCAATAATACCCGGCGCTTTTACTTCTACACGCGCACGTGTTTTTGATTTGATAGGGCCTTTACCATCAATCGGGTTACCCAGCGCGTCGACCACACGGCCGAGCAGCTCAGGGCCCACCGGCACGTCCACAATCTCACCGGTACGCTTAACGGTATCGCCTTCTTTTACGGCACGGTCATCACCAAAGATTACCACACCCACACTATCGGTCTCTAGGTTCAGCGCCATGCCTTTCAGGCCGCCATCGAACTCCACCATCTCACCGGCTTGGATATTCTCCAGACCGTAAATGGTCGCAATACCATCACCCACTTTTACCACTTGGCCAGTCTCAGCCAATGCAGCCTCAGCGGCGCCACTGGTGATTTGGCTCTTTAGAATTTCTGATATCTCAGAAGGACGAATATCCATGGTCAGGCTCTCCTTAATTTGCCATAGTCGGTTGTTTCAATGCGGTGCTCAGGCGCTGCAATTTGCCCGCCACCGAATGGTCCAGCATTTTGCTGCCCATACGGATAATGAGTCCACCCAGAATAGATGCATCTTCTTTCACGCTCACCGCAACGGGC
>CAYFFN010000107.1:0-6089 GCA_964342335.1 uncultured Azospirillaceae bacterium | reverse complement strand
GAGACTGGCGCTGGCTGCGCCAAGGCTGGGTGATAGCGGCTGGCCTGTTCTGGTTGTATCTCATGGCCAATGGCCTCTTTACCGAGCATGCGAGCAAGGGCACGAGTGGCTCTGTGCCATGGGTGCGCTACCCGCTGTTTTTAGCGGCACTCATGCATTTTGGACAAAACGAGAAAACCCGCGCCTTATTCTTCCGCTGCCTGCTCGCGGCGCTTGCTTTTGTGTGTGCGAATATCTTTCTGCAATACGCAACAGGGGCGGATATTCTCGGCAACCATTCCTACACCAATACGCAAGTTACCCGTTTGACCGCCATCACCGGCAATCCGAATATCGGTATTCTCACGGCATGGATTGGCCTGCCCATGCTCTTCGCCATCACCCATTACCGTATTTCGGCGCGCCCCATTTTGCTCGCGAGCATAAGTGGAGCCGTGCTCTTTGCGGCGATTTACCTAACGGGCGAACGCATGGCTACTCTCACTTTTGGGCTAGGATTGGGGCTGATGTTTGCCTGCTATTTCTTGCAAGGACACAAGAAATTGGCGCTCGCTTTAATCGCGCTGCTTGGCCTGAGCGTTGCAGCGCTATGGTTTAGCAACTCCCCTCTCAAAGCCAGTATGGAACGCACGGTGAACACCATCGCGGATATTGAGAACACCTCTTACGGCAAAATCTTTATGGGCAGTTGGAACATGTTCCAAACCAGTCCCATCACGGGGCTTGGCACGCGGCAATATCGCTACCACTGCGATGTGAGTGGCAATGTCGAATATCTCTGTAACGAAAAAGGCGAAGTGAAATTCCTCCACCCGCATAATATCTGGATGGAACTGCTCACCGAACAAGGGCTCATCGGAACCGCCTTGTTCCTCACGATGGTTATCTGTTTAGTACGCGCGTTTCTGCGCACTGCGCCGCGCTTCTGGCAGCATCCTTTGCTTGCGAGCATTGCGATTGCAGGGCTGCTGCGCCTCTGGCCACTCGCCAGCACGGCGTCTTTCTACCTCGCCTGGTCGATGAGCAATTTCTATCTATGGATGGGGCTCGCTATGGCCGTTGCGCTAAGCCAACGCTCGAAGGCAGATTAACCACCCGCTCGGCCAGCGCTTCTGTGTTCGGCAATGGCGCGCGTGGGCAGTCTTTATAGATATCCAGCAGGTGCATGGGCTGCCAAATCGGCCGCGCAAATATCTGGCGTGCATGAAGTGCATCGAGGAGCGCCGCCTTGCTAGCCGCATCGGGCAATTTGATTGCATTTAGCCAATAGTTTGTTTGGCACTGCTCCGGCTCCGCGATGAATTCAATTCCCTCCAACGCCTCACATAATGCCTGATAACGCTCTGCCAGCGTGCGCTTCGCCTTCAAAAAGTCTGGCAGCTGCTTGAGCTGCGCCACACCTAAAGCAGCATTCAAATTCGGCATACGATAATTATACCCCACCTTATCATGGATATATGCATAGGGATGCGGTTGCTTGGCCGTCGTTGAGAGATGCTTGGCGCGCTTCGCCAGCGCCACATCGTTAGTGAGAATCGCGCCACCACCGCCCGTGGTGAGAATCTTGTTACCGTTGAAACTCAGCGCCGAACAGCGCCCGTGATTCCCCGTATGCACGCCTTTATAGAAGGAGCCAAGCGACTCCGCAGCATCTTCAATCAATGCAATATTATACGCGTCACATAATGCAGATAGCGCAGCCAAATCTGCCGGAAGACCAAAGGTGTGCATCACTACGAGCGCACGAATCGGCGCGCCGGTTTGCTTGTTGACGCAGACATCGCCTTGCATCTCGGCCACGGCCTCCAGATAGCTGCGTAATTTCTCAGGGCACACGGTCAAGCGCGCCTCATCCACATCGACAAAATGCGGCGTCGCATCGCAGTAGCGAATCGTATTGGCCGTCGCGACGAAGGTCAACGATGGGCAGAGCACCTCATCCCCCGCTTGCACGCCCGAGAGCATATAGCACAAATGCAACGCTGCCGTGCCGTTCATCGTCACGATGGCGTGTTTCGCACCCGTATAAGCTGCTAAGTCTTGTTCAAATTGGTCGACATAACTACCGACGCTACTCACCCAACCAGAGCGTACGCAATCGAGCACGTTGGCTTCTTCCTCGCCGCCAAAATAGGGTTCATGCAGCGGGTATACTTCGCCTTCTGGCAGGATGGCCGCGAGCCCTTCCAGCAATGCGGCGACGGCATCAGACATTATAGCGGTCCGCTTTGTAACGCGCGAGATTGCTTGGCTCGGCGAACCATTCTGCGGTTCTCACGATGCCGCGCTTAAAGCCCTCTAGGCTGCCATATTCGGGCGTCCATCCCAGCAAATCTTTGGCCTTCTGGTTGCAGGCGAGCAGGCGCTCCACCTCACTCTTTTCGGGGCGCACGCGTTGCTCATCGGTGATGATATTGAGCGGTTTACCCAGCGCATCGGCAATCGCCTTTGCCGTATCACCAATCGAAATCTCAAAGCCCGAACCAATATTCACCACTTCGCCAAGCGCCTTGTCACTCTCGGCCACGGCAATGAACCCGCGCACCGTATCATCGATAAAATTAAAGTCGCGCGTTGGGCTGAGCGTGCCGAGCTTAATCTCCTGCGCACCCGCCATTAGCTGGGTAATAATCGTCGGAATCACCGCACGTGCGGATTGACGCGGGCCGTAGGTATTAAACGGGCGGATAATCGCCACCGGCGTATCAAACGACTTATAATAAGACAGTGCCATTTGATCCGCACCAATCTTACTCGCGGAATAAGGCGACTGGCCTTGCAGCGGATGCTCCTCGGTAATCGGCACAGTGAGCGCCGTGCCATAACATTCGCTCGTTGAGGTATGCACCACCTTCTCAACCCCTAAATCGCGCGCCGCCTGCACAATATTGAGCGTGCCCGTCACATTCGTTTCTACGTAAGAATGCGGGGAATGGTAGCTGTAAGGAATCGCAATCAATGCCGCAAGATGCAGCACCACATCGCAGCCCTTCATCGCCTCGCGCGCGCCGTGCGGGTCGCGCACATCGCCGGAGAATACATCCAGACTCTGCTTAATATTCGCATCTGTATCGTCCAGCCAGCCCCAGCTGCCAAAGCTATTATAATAGGTGAAAGCACGCACATCATGCCCCGCGCGCACCAGCGCCTCGGTCAAATGTGAGCCGATGAAACCATCCGAGCCCGTAACTAAAATCTTTTTACCATGTAATTGCATTACATTTCCTTTTTAATTGCCCCTGCTCCGCACTGCTGTGCTACGCAATGGGCCTAACGCCTTCGGCGACTAAAGATTGGCCTACTGACCAAGACCACTCACGCCACCTTGGGCAGCTCAATTCCCAATTCCTCAAAGCTGGGCGGAGCCAGCTCGTCCCTATCTATAAAGATTCTGTACCATAACTCAATGGCTATGAGCGCGCGTAGGATACGCGTATGGTTGGCGCTACCGTCGCGATGTTCGTTCACCATGCGTTGCACCACGGCTTGGTCGAATAATCCGCGCGCGGCAAATTGGTTGCTGCATAACATGCTTTGCATAAAACCGCTCAAGCTCGAAGAGAGCCAATCCCCAATCGGCACGGTGAACATTTGCTTCTTCCGATAGGCCAAATCTTCGCCTATCAAATCCGAAACTGCTTTTTTGAGGATGTATTTGGTCTCCCCATCGCGCAGTTTATAGTCCCCCGGAAGTGAAAGCGCATATTCCATCACGCGGTAATCCATGAAAGGCGTGCGCGCCTCGATGGAAACCGCCATACCCATACGATCCGGCTTCGCGAGATTGTTGCCGGAGAGCAGATATTCCATGTCAAAAGCGAGCATTTGGTTGAGGCCATCCCAGCCCTTCACCCGCGCGAAGAAATCATCCGCTAGCTGATAGCTCTCTAGGGTTTTGAGATGCGCCATTTCTTCACCGTAAAGCGCTTGCTTCTCGGCGTGGCTAAGCAGGCTAATCGATTCAAAGTAGCGCTGCTGCCAGCCCTCACCCTCGGGCGCGAAGGCTTTATATTTATCATAGCCAGCAAACAGTTCGTCACTGCCATCGCCTGTCAGCACCACTTTGAGATGCTCCGCGGCCAATTGTGAGACGCAATAGGTCGGCATGAAAGACACATCGCCATGCGGCTGGTCGCAATAATAGGTCGCGAATGGCCAATGTTGCAGCATATCCGGCTCGACGATGCGGCTAATATGCTCGGTATGAAACCGCTCGGAGGCCGCCTTGGCATACGGCGATTCATCGTAACGCGCATCCTCAAACCCAATCGAGAAGGTGCGCAACGGGCGCTCCATCTGCTGGGTTGCCAAGCCCACCACGCTGCTCGAATCCACGCCGCCAGAGAGGAACGCGCCAATCTCCACGTCGCTGCGCAACCGAATCCGCGTCGCATCTTTGAGCAGCGCCATCAGCTCCTCTATCACCGCCTCTTCACTCTCGGGATATGCCTGCGGCACGGCAGTAAAGTCCCACCAGCGGCGCTCTTGCACACCCGCTTGGCTGATAGAGAGGTGATGCCCCGGCTTCACTTGATGTATATGCTCGAAGAACGTGAACGGCGTCGGCGTGTAATTAAAGGAGAGGAAATGGTGCAATGCTTCTTTATTCGGCACGCGCTCCACGCCCGCTCCCAGAATCGCTTTGATTTCGGACGCAAAGAGGAAGCGGCCTTCATGCTGGTAATAATAGAGCGGCTTCACCCCAATACGGTCGCGATACAGGTGCAGCACTTCTTTCTCCGCATCCCACACGGCGATGGCGAACATGCCGTTTAGGCGCTCAACGAAATGTTCACCCCATGCGCGGTAGCCATGCAGAATCACCTCGGTATCACACTGGGTTTCAAACACATATCCGAGCTCTTCCAGCTCGGCCATCAGCTCTTTGTAATTGAAAATCTCGCCATTTTGCACGACCACGACCTTGCCATCCCTAGCATGGAAGGGCTGGTGGCCATGGGCGAGGTCGATAATCGAAAGGCGGGTATTGCCCACGCCCACTTGCTCGGTGGCATGATAACCAAAATCGTCCGGCCCGCGATGGGTGAGCAGGCTCGCCATACGGTCCATATGCGCACGCTCATCCGCGCCAAAATAACCAAAGATACCGCACATATTAGAAGGCTCCTTTGCGATGCAAGATGACGCCGACCGCTTTTACGCAAATCTTCATATCCAGCCAGAAGCTCGCCTCTTGCGCATATTGCAAGTCATAGGCCGTGCGCTGCTCGGCACTCAGGGAAGAACGCCCCATCACCTGCGCCAAACCCGCCACGCCGGGGCGCACCTTGTGGCGTGCAAGCCATTGCTCGGAAGTATAATCCGCCTCTTGTGCAGGTGTATCAGGGCGTGGGCCAATCAAGCTCATTTCGCCTTTCAAAACATTCAGTAGTTGCGGCAATTCATCCAGCGAGCTTTTGCGCAAGAACGCGCCCAGCTTGGTAATGCGCGGGTCATTCTGCGCGGTGCGGAAGGAACCAATCGTCGCCGCATCCTTCACCATGCTGCGAAACTTCCACATCTTAAAATGCCGCAAATCCTTGCCCACGCGCACATGGCCAAACAACGCTGGCCCGCCATCTTGCAGCTTCACCGCAAGCGCAATCACCAGCATGGGCGGCCAGAGCGTCATAAGCAGGAGGAGCGAAACCCATATGTCAAAGAGCCGTTTCATGGGAGAAGAGCTAGAGCATTTTTTCCCCATGATAAAGCTTATTCAACGGATTATTGCGCTACAGCGCGCCCCGTGCTAGAGACGTGGCATGGAAGAATCACGTTGGAAAAAGGCGGTAATCGCCCCAGAGGACTCATTGCGCCACGCCATTGAGGCAATCAATGCTGGCGGCATCCAAATCGCGATGGTCGTGGATGAGACGGGCTACCTCGCTGGTGTAGTGGCCGACGGCGATGTGCGCCGCGCCCTGCTGCGTGACTGCACGCTGGAAAGCAAAGTGCATGAGGTGATGGAGCGCAAGCCAATCACCGCGCGCGTGCAGGATACCAAGCAGCAAATGATTAACAAAATGCGCCAGCGCGGCGTGAGCCAGCTTCCCGTTGTGTGCGATAATCATATTTTGCACCATGTGGAA
>CAYFFN010000106.1:0-6178 GCA_964342335.1 uncultured Azospirillaceae bacterium | reverse complement strand
ATTGGTCGGCCATGGTGGTGCGTCTGAAGATTATGTCTGGCATGAACATCGCCGAAACCCGCCAGCCGCAAGATGGGCGTATCGTGTTCCGCGCGCTTGGTCGCGATATCGACTTCCGTGTGGCAACCCAGCCAACGGTGCATGGCGAAAACTTCGTGCTGCGTATTTTGGATAAATCCAAAGCCTTGATGCCGCTGGAAAAGCTTGGCTTTTCAGAGCATAATGAGAGAACCCTGAAGCGCTGCTTGAAGCGTCCGGAAGGGATTATCATCGTAACAGGCCCGACCGGTTCGGGTAAGACCACCACGCTCTATTCGACGCTCAGCTACATCAACGAGATTGATGTAAACATCATGACGCTAGAAGATCCGGTGGAATACCAGTTGCCGTTGATTCGTCAGACCCACATCCGTGAGGGGACGATGGATTTCTCGGCGGGTATTAAGTCGCTCATGCGTCAGGATCCGGACATCATCTTCATCGGTGAGGTGCGTGACGAAGAAACCGCCATCATGGCGGTGCGTGCGGCGTTGACGGGTCACCAAGTATTTACCACCCTGCACACCAACGATGCGCTGGGTGCAATCCCGCGTCTCGGGGATATTGGTGTGCCTGCGCACTTGCTTGCGGGCTCTTTGATTTGTTCGCTCGCACAGCGTCTGGCGCGTCGCTTGTGCCAAACCTGCAAAAAACCGGTTAAGGCGGATGAGGAGACGTGTAAGATTCTCGGGGAAGATCCCGATAACCCGCCTACTATCTATGAGGCTGTGGGTTGTCCGAAGTGCAATAACAAGGGGTACAAAGGCCGTGTGGCCGTTGTGGAGATTCTCCGTATCGATGAGGGTATGGATGAATTGATCGCGACGCATGCGACAAAAAGCCAAATGCTTGAATATGCAATGAAGAACGGTTTTGTGCCAATGGTGCAAGATGGCATCACTAAGATTCTTGAAGGGCTTATTGATGTGAAAGAACTGGTGAATACGGTAGACGTTACCGACCGTTTATAATAATTTTTCTTTAATAAGTGTGCTTGCAGCACCGTTTTCTCGGCAAAAGCCCGCTTTGCGGGTCGATAACTATTTAGGAGCGGATGCCACGTGCCGAGCTATAATTATGTCGCAGTATCAGATACGGGTCGCAAGATCCGAGGGAATCTGTTCGCCGAAAACGACATGGATTTGGAAGCGCGCCTAAACGAGATTGATCTCGACCTCATCAACTATACCGAACAAAAGCAGAAGAAGGCCGGTTTTGGTGCCAAGGTCAAAATCAAGGATATGATTATCTTCTGTCTGCATATGGAGCAGCTCAGTCGCGCTGGTGTGCCGCTGCATGATGCGCTGGCGGACGTGCGTGATTCTACCGAATCCGCGAAACTGCGCGACGTGCTGATGGATGTATGCGAAAGCGTGAAGGGTGGTACGCAATTTTCTGAAGCGCTCGCTAAGTATCCGC
The DNA here is from genome assembly GCA_964342335.1 of uncultured Azospirillaceae bacterium. Classification (GTDB taxonomy): domain Bacteria; phylum Pseudomonadota; class Alphaproteobacteria; order Rickettsiales; family UBA3002; genus CAYFFN01. The sequence goes on along the minus strand of CAYFFN010000106.1, from coordinate 4,720 downwards.
GCATCTTTGGTGATGTGTTTGTCGGGCTGGTAAAGGCGGGGGAAGTGAATGGTAATTTGACCGACTCCTTCACCAATATGGCGGATCACATCAAATGGACCAATGACTTGCGCCGTAAAATCAAAAAAGCGGTTTCCTATCCGCTAACGCTGTTGGTGGTGATGTCCTTGGTGATTACTGTGATGATGATTGCGGTGGTGCCAAAGCTTATCGACTTTATCGTGAATCAAGGATTCGAAATTCCGATTCACACCCGCGCTCTTATTTCTACATCGGAGTTTTTCCAGGCCTATTGGTGGGGTGTTTTAGGTGGGCCGATTCTGCTCTTTATGCTGCACAAGCTGTTGTTCCGCACCTTTCCTGAGTATGCCTATAAGAGTGATTCTGCCTTGCTCAAGGTCCCTGCGATTGGGCCAACTGTGCGTAAGATTAACTTAGCGCGCTTTACGCATTTCTTCTCTGTGATGTTCAACAGCGGTATTGATATTATTGACTCGCTGACTGCCGCGCAGGATGTGGTGAATAATCGCGTGATTAAGGAGTCCGTGACGTTGGTTAAGAAGTCTGTAACGGAAGGTAACTCGCTTACTGCGTCACTGCGTATTTCCAACCAGTTTCCTAACCTTGTGATACGTATGTTCAAGGTGGGTGAGGATAGTGGTAACATGAACGACGCGCTTGAAAATATTAACTTCTTCTACCACCGCGAAGTAGATGACTCTGTGGAGGCGATGGTAGGCACCATCCAGCCGACGATGACTGTCGTTATGGGTGGTATTATTTTCTGGGTTATTGCAGCCGTGTTTGGCCCGCTCTATCAATCATTCCAAAATATGAATTTCTAACCATGGCATTGATGAGTAAAAAACCGAAAAAGCAGCAAATGCAAACCACTATGGAGAAGGCGCCTAAGCAGCTGCGCAAAACCCAAGGTGGCAAAGAGCGCTTTGTGATGCTGCTTGGCGACGAAGGTGCGATTTTGGTGCTTATGCAAGGGCGCGCTGTGATGCGTCGTTTGTTTGCTCCAGACCCGAGCAAGGAGTCTATGGCTCCACTAGTGGATGCGATGGAAAAACGTCCTAACGCGTCATTGTCTGTCGTAATCGATTTGATGGATCAGTCTTATGTGCGCCATACCTTGCCTCCTGTGAGCGCTTTGAGCGTGAATAAGCTGGTGACGCGTAGGTTGGAGCGTGACTTTTCGCCAGAAGATATTACAGGCTCTATTCCGCTCGGTCGGGAGAAAACGGGCCGTAAGGATTGGAACTTCTTACTAATTGCGCTTTCAAATACTCCAATCTTGCAGCAATGGTTCAAGCTTCTGTTAGAGCTTCCGAATAAGTTCACTGGTGTTTATCTCACGCCAGTGGAGATGCAGAACTACATTGGGCAGCTAGGTGAAGCGCTGCCGCAAAATAAAGAGAAGGGTGAATCGCAGTGGCAGCTTATGGTGAGTCACCATAAAGTTGGCGGATTCCGTCAGGTAGTGTTGCGTGATGGGCGTTTGGTCTTTACGCGTCTTACGGTTGCTGATAGCGCCGGTGTGCCAGAGGTGCGGGCGGGGAATATCGAACAAGAAGTTCTCAATACCATCGAGTATTTACGACGCCTATCCTACAATGAGGGCGCTGGACTTGATGTGTATATTGTTGTGAACGCGGACATCAAAGACCTTATTGATGTGTCCAAGTTTAATGCGCGCAACGTGCATCGTTTACTGCCATCGGATGTGGCGGATGCGCTTAACTTACCGCAAGCAGCTCTCACAGGCGATCAATTTGGCGATGTTGTTTTGCTCTCTGCGTTTGCCAATAGCAAAAAGCCGGTGCTCAAGCTGATGCCACAATATGCATCAAAGCTGAATACACTCTATTCTGCCCAATTGGGTGTGCGTGGGCTTGCTGCCTTGGTGACGGTTGGTTTGATTGGCTATTCTGTCATGTCATACCTGGACAAAATGTCGGCTGAATCTGAAATGCCATCACTAAACAGTAAAAAGTCGCAAGCCGAGTTGGAATTAAAAGATGTCCAAGAGCGCGTGGCAAAGCTAGGTACGGATGAGCATATGCGTAACGCAGTTGCGGCTGTAGTAACGGCGGATAAACCCTATGTCTTTATGCCGCTTACCTTTGTTAAGCGCATGGTGCCACTCATTCGCCCCGAAGTGCGAGTGGCCTCACTGAGCTGGACAAAGTTCGGTGGTGGCAATAGTGGAGGCAATAATAATTTTGGCGGCAATAACTCTGGCTCGCAATTGCCTGAGCAGGTTGAGGTCACATTTGAAACTGATGGCCATAGCATGCAGCCGGAAGCCTTTTTGCTAATGGCAAATAATTTCACCAATGATTTAAAAGAAGTGTTTGCGGATTATAATATTGAACGGGCATTTTTCTCATCCAAGCTAGAAGATAAATCAGATGAGAACCTAAGCTTGGAGAGCAACGAAATTGAGGAAGTGTTAGGTGAAGAAGAGGATGATATTCTTGTAACCTTTGACGGGCCAAAAGCAGATAGTGGCAATAACGGGCAAATAGATTTCACCTTAGATGTACTTGAAGGGGGCGCGCAGTGAATAAGTTCGTTTCCCTCAAAAAGAAATTGATTACTGAAGGCGTTATTGCCGCGGTGGTTATTGGCATCTTTGCAGGCGGCCTCTTTTTTGTGATGGGTATTTCCGCAGATGCGATCAAAGCGAAATCAGATATGGAATCGCAGATTCGTAGCACTGAGTCTCAAATTAGCACATACCAAGCGCAGCTGAGCAAGACGGATGAAGCTACCAATATTTTTGCAGAGGTGCTGCTTGTGCGTGAAGGTGATCAGCGCTTTTCTTTAACGCGCGCACAATTGCTGGAAGAGTTGCAGATATTGGTCCAACAATACCGTTTAACGGTTATTAGCAGTCAAATCACCCCATTACGTCAGCGAACCGAGGGTGAGTTCGGTACACTTAAACAAATGGATTTCCAAACCGCGGAAATCGAAATGGAGTTTGATGCGATTACCGACCAGCATGTGTATAATTTTATTGATGAGCTAAGTCGCCGTTTCCCTGGAATTATGACGATAAACAGCCTTGATGTATCACTAGAACGTGAAATGAGCAACAATGCATATTTGCAAGTGCATAGCGGCGGTGTTCCAAAATTAGTGCGTGCAGGTTTTACTGCGACTTGGACTTCAATATACCCTGTTGAAACAGAGGAGGCTGCGCAATGACTTCTCGTTTCTTTGTAGCAACCAGCCTGTGTTTCACGTCGCTTTTAATTACCTCTAATAGCTATGCGCGCGAGACTTTCTCCATGCAAGATCAAATGAATCAGATTGTGGAGTCGGCAACGCAGAAAATCACAGGCGTCACCTTGCCATCAGTGCCATTGCCAGGCGTGTCAAAAGATATAGAGGCTGAGAAAGACGCAGCTGATGAGCAAGCGGTAGTAAATACAAATGCGAGTGGCATGGAAGCGAATGCGCCGGTAGAGGCCCAGCCAATAAGAATTGACCCTAATAATCCAGACACACTGCCTGATTTAGCCTCTGAACTGGAAGGCTTTGAGCCATCGTATGGCCCGCAAAACATCTCATTGCTCTTCACCAATAATCAGATGCACAATATGCGTCGCTTGCTTTCGTTTTATGAAGCAAAGAAACTGGCTGAGTCACGTGACCCTAATTTAGCGAAGAAGTATGATGATTTGATTGATCAGCTTATTCAACAGCCCGCAGCAGATGGTGAGCTAGAGCTTCCTCCATTGCCGAGCTACTATCTTGGCACTATTTTATACCATAATAGCAGCAAATGGGCGGTGTGGATTAACGGAAAGAAATTTACTCCTAAAGACGAAATCCCACATCTGGAAATAACATCCGTTACGCCGCAGAAGGTTAGCTTTAAATGGGAGCCCGATAATCTTTCTGGTGTGCTAGAGCCATGGGGCTTACATCAAAAAGGGGAACGGAAATATGGGCATAGAAGCGCGACGACACAGGCGCTGAATGTAGATTTCAATACAGGGGTTGTGGTCTTTTCGCTCAGTCGAAACCAAACGTTTAATGCAGCGGATATGGAAATTTACGAAGGTAAATTGGAAGGCGGTTATAACCCATTTAGCGATGAAGCTATGGCAGCCGCTGCGGCAGAAGAGCAGGCACAATTAACCAATGCCCCAACCGGATCTTTCCAGCCTAACGTGGCGAATCCAACGGCACTTCCTAGCAGTGCAACGCCGGCCAATAATGGTAATATGCGGCCTGGCGATGCTGCCACAAATCTAGAGCAGGTATTACAAGATATTAAACCCACAGAAGGGCTCGTCAATCAAGCGACTGGCCAGTCAAACTAACCGAGGATGTGATGACACAAGCAGCTATAGCTAAACCTTTACATGTAAAAAATATTCACAAGACTTTTGGTAAAAAGCAGGTCTTGGATAATTTGAACCTTGATTTGGAATCGGGTGAAATCTTTGGGCTTATTGGCTTGAATGGCGTGGGTAAAACCACCCTCATCAAAATTATTCTGGATTTGATTGATGCTGATTCTGGTGATGCGCAAATGTTTGGCGTGTCTTCTGAGCGCGTAAGCTCACGTCAAAAGCTTTCCTATTTGCCAGAAAAGTTTCAACCGTCGCGTTACCTAAAAGGTATGGAGTATCTACGCTTTGCACTTTCCTACTATGGTAAGAAATTAGACGAAGATGAAGCGCGTGCGATGGCTGCG
>CAYFFN010000105.1:0-6192 GCA_964342335.1 uncultured Azospirillaceae bacterium | reverse complement strand
ATTTATGACGCGCTGGTGCGTATGGCGCAGCCTTTCAGCATGGGCGTGCCGCTGGTGGATGGTCAGGGTAACTTCGGTTCGATGGATGGCGATAATGCCGCGGCGATGCGTTATACCGAGTCGCGCTTGGCGAAGGCGGCGCATAGCCTGCTGAACGATATTGATAAAGATACGGTCGATTACCAAGAGAACTATGACGGCTCGGAGCGTGAGCCGGTGGTGCTGCCTGCGGCGTATCCGAACCTGCTGGTGAATGGCGGTGGCGGTATCGCGGTCGGTATGGCGACGAATATTCCGCCGCACAACCTCGGCGAAGTGATTGATGCGACCTGCATGTTGATTGATAACCCTGAGTCTAGCATTGATGATTTGATGCAAGTGATTCCGGCGCCGGACTTCCCGACGGGGGGTATCATCCTTGGCCGTAACGGCTCGCACAGCGCGATGCATACGGGCCGCGGTAGCGTGGTGATGCGCGGTAAGGCAGAGATTGAGGTCGATGCGAAGGGCCGCGAGACGATTATTATCAGCGAAATTCCGTATCAGGTGAATAAGTCTCGTATGGTCGAGAAGATTGCCGAGCTGGTGCGCGATAAGCGTATCGAAGGTATTGGTGATTTGCGCGACGAGTCGGACAAATCTGGCGTGCGCGTGGTAGTGGAAGTGAAGCGTGACGGTGTAGGCGATGTGGTGCTCAACCAGCTTTACCAATATACGCCGCTGCAAACCAGCTTTGGCGTGAATATGCTGGCGTTGCATAATGGCCGCCCACTGCAAATGCACATCAAGCAGGTGCTTGAGGCGTTTATCGACTTCCGCGAGAAGGTGATTACGCGCCGTACCAACTATTTGCTGAATAAGGCGCGTGACCGTGCGCACCTCTTGATTGGTCTGGCGATTGCGGTGGCGAATATCGACGAGGTGATCGCGGTGATTCGCGCGGCGAAAGACCCTGTGGAAGCCCGCGAAGAGCTGATGAGCCGCAGCTGGAAAGCCGCCGATGTGAAGGCGCTGCTGGAACTGGTGGATGATAAGGGTAACCAGCTGGATGGTGACAAAATCATGTTCACCGAAGCGCAGGCGCGCGCGATTCTGGAATTGCGCCTGCAACGCCTCACGGGCTTGGAGCAAGAGAAAATCAATGGCGAGCTGGAAGAGCTGGCCGTGGATATTAAAGAGTTCCTGAGCATTCTGGGTGACCGCGAGAAACTGTACGGCATCATGCGTGATGAGCTGGTGGCGATTAAAGATGAGTTCGCAGTGCCACGTCGCACGGCGATTGAAGAGTCCGAGTTTGAAGTGGATATGGAAGACCTTATCCAGCGTGAAGACATGGTGGTAACGGTGACTGCGGGCGGTTACATTAAGCGTGTGCCGTTGGAAGCGTTCCGTGCGCAGCGCCGTGGCGGCAAGGGCCGCTCGGGCATGTCTACGCGTGATGAAGATGTGACGACCGAGCTGTTTGTGGTGAATACCCATACGCCGGTGCTGTTCTTCACCTCGGGTGGTAAGGTGTTCAAACAAAAGGTATATCGCTTGCCGGTGGGCACGCCGCAATCACGCGGTAAGGCGCTGGTGAATATCTTCCCGCTTGAGCCGGGTGAAACGATTCAAACCTTTATGCCGCTGCCGGAAGACGAAGAAAAATGGAACGAAATGTCCCTGATGTTCGCGACGGCGAAGGGGAATATCCGCCGTTCGGACTTGAGTGATTTCCATAATGTGATGCGTAACGGTAAGATTGCGATGCGTCTGGATGAAGGTGACACGCTGGTGGGTGTGCGTGCCTGTGACGATAGCAACCACGTGCTGCTCGCGAGTAAAAAGGGTAAATGTGTGCGCTTCGCTGTGGAAGGGCTGCGCGTGATTAAGAGCCGCACCTCTACCGGTGTGCGCGGCATGAAGCTCGCGGGTGACGATGAGGTGGTGTTCGTATCTGTGCTGAACGGTACGACTGCGCCAATGGAAATTCGCGACGGATATCTGAAGCTTGCGAATGCGAAGCGCCGTGCCGAAGGGGCGGAAGAAGGCGAAGCGATTGACACAAGCGACGTGGATATCGCGCCTGAAATGCTGCAAACGCTGGAAGCGGAGGAGCAGTTCATCCTCACCATCACCGAGCGTGGTTATGGTAAGCGTACGTCGTCTTATGAATATCGTGCGACCAACCGTGGTGGCTCGGGCATCGTGAATATCGCGACCAGTGAGCGTAATGGCGGCGTGGTGGCGAGCTTCCCGATTGATGAAGGCGACCAGATTATGCTCATGACCGATTCAGGTAAAATGATCCGCACGCCGATTGTGGATGTACGTATCTGTGGCCGTTCGACGCAGGGTGTGACGCTGTTCAAAGTCGATAAAGGTGAGTCTGTTGTTTCTGCCGTGCGCATTAAAGCGAGCATGGTGCAGGAAGAAGAGATGGAGCTCGACGAAGAGGGTAACCCCATCGTTGCAGAAGATGGTGCGGAAGAAAAAGCGACGGATGAAGCGGCTGATTCTGCGGAATAAATCCCCGCAAGGCCGCGCTTATCCACAATAACTTGTGGTATCGCCACGAAATTGTAACATTGTTTTGCTAGTCTTTCCTTATGCGAAAGATAGTCAAATTCACCACTGTACAAGATGTCGCCATGGGCGCGGCGGACGAGCAAGTGCTCGGCATGCGCGCGATCCCGCATATCAAGCAGGCGATGCAGTATAGCAATAAGACGTGGCAGGATTTGCGTTTGAAGCTGGATTCTCTGAATGGTGAGCAGCGTATGTTTAAGCTTGGCCAGCCAGAAGTGCAGCATTTACCGGAGCATACCGCTAAACAATGGTTCAACCATTACATGGCACATGGGCCGTATCTCTACATGAATTTTGACATTGGCACGAAAACCGAACTCGCCGAAGCGATTCTCGATTCGATTGGTGAAGATGAGGTGGCGTTGGATACGATGCCCAGCTTCCGCTCAAGCGTGTTCGCGACGCTGGAAGAGGCAATCCTCGCGCAATATGCGCATAAGCCGATGGAGGCTGTAACCGCGAAGCATATGCTCAATGCGGTCGAGGCGCAGGTGAGCGAGCTCGCGCGCATGGCCAAAGACGTGCTGGAAGGCAAGGACGAGCCCGTCCATAATCTGAGCGTCGAAACCCCGCTTTATCAGTAGTATTTATGTTGCAGACTTTGATGCGCCGTTACGTTCTTGCGCGCTGATAATATCTGCTTTGCCCGTGTGATGATCTAGAATGGGCGGAGATTGGATAGATACGAATGAAAGCGAGCCTCCTTTTTCTATGGCAAAGCCATGAGCTGCCCCTCTAGGTACAGCAATCACATCCCCTTTGCACACAGGATATAATTCCTCTTCGCTCATTACACAGGCTTGCCCATCGGTGATGACGAAAAGTGCATCTGAGTTTTCATGGATATGCTCTTCATATTCCACATCTGCTCCAATGGTTACTAATGCAACCTCTCGGTTTGGATTGCGCTTTCCATCAATGCCATTCCTCACGCGGAAGCCATGATGTAGCTCTTCTTTGATGCTATCGGCATTTTTGAGCATCTCTTTTATAGAGTTTTGGCCAACATCGTATCTAACGTCCTCCATATAACTGGCGGGCGGATTCAGGGTAACATGCTTAAGTTCTGACATAGTATTGCTCGTTAGTTTAGTAACTCACTTTAGCATGACTGATATGTTAGTGTATTACAATTTAAAGACATATAGTAATTGCCAGCGGAGGCTTTGCACTAAAAGCTTTACCCTATCCCGATAGCATGGCATAAGGCCGACATGACGAAACGTATCGGCATTTATCCTGGCACCTTTGACCCGATAACCAGCGGGCATATGGATATTATCACCCGCGCGCTGAATGTGGTGGATGAGCTGGTGATTGGCGTGGCGCTGGATACGGGTAAGCAGCCTATTTTCTCTATCGAAGAACGCGAGGCGCTGGTGCAGCAAGACGTACTCGATTTGCTGGGCGATAATTCTAGCCGCGTACGGGTGAGCCATTTTAGTGGCTTGCTGGTGGAGTTCGCACGGGAGCAAGGGGCGAGCATTTTGATTCGTGGTTTGCGCGCCGTATCGGATTTTGAATATGAGTTCCAGATGGCCTGCATGAACAGCAAGCTCGCGCCGGAATTGGAGGCGGTGTTCCTCACCGCATCGGAGAAGACGCATTTTGTGTCCTCCCGTTTTGTGAAGCAGATTGCCAAGCTCGGCGGGGAGATTGACGGGCTGGTGACCGGCCATGTGGCCAAGGCGCTAGAAGAGAAATTTGCCGAATAAGTTATTCACCTTAAAGGACTGAAATTATGAAACTACTTGCAACATTTTTAACAATAATAGGATTGACGACCATGACAGCAAACGCAGAAGCACGTGATTTAGAAAACACCCTCTATTTAGAGTTGAAAGATGGCCGCGTTGTCATTGAAATGAAGCCCGATTTGGCGCCAAACCATGTGGCGCGCATCAAAGAACTGACCCGCGAGGGCTTCTATGATGGGCTGAAGTTCCACCGTGTGATTGATGGCTTTATGGCGCAAACCGGTGACCCAAAGGGTGACGGTACGGGCGGTTCTGGCCATAACTTGAAAGCCGAATTCTCGGATGCGAAGCATCTGCGCGGTACGGTATCCATGGCACGCGCAGGGCATCCTGATAGTGCTGACAGCCAGTTCTTCATCGTCTTCAAGGCGTCTGAGTGGCTGGATGGTCAATATACCGTATGGGGCCAAGTGGTTGAAGGTATGGAGCATGTGGATGCCATCAAAAAAGGCGCAGCAGCGCGTAACGGCGAAGTATCTAAGCCAGATGTGATTGTGAGCATGAAGGTGGCAGCAGATGTAGAGGCCGGTGCCGAAGCAGACGCGCCAGCAGCAGAGGAAGCGGCAGACGCGCCTGCAGCTGCGGAGTAAGTGAAGCTCAGCCTGTTTGATTTTGAGCTACCGGAGGCGTGCATTGCCACGCATCCGGTAGAGCCTCGCGATGCGGCGAAATTGCTGCATGTTGAGGGCGATGCGCTCGGCGACCGTGTGGTCAAGGAGCTGCCTGACCTGCTAAATGCGGGTGATATTCTGGTCTTTAACGATAGTAAGGTGATCCCGGCGCGCCTGTTTGGGGTGCGCGGGGAGATGAAGGTGGAGCTGTTGCTGCACCAAACCCGCGAGCAGGGCGGCGAGTGGACGGCCTTCGCGCGCCCCACCAAGCGACTGCGTGAGGGGGATACTATTCAGATAGCGGAAGGGTTCAGCGCGGAGCTGGTGGCGAAGCAGCCGGATGGGCAGGTGCGTATCCGTTTTAATGTGCCGCAGACGGAGCTGTTTGCGCGGCTTCAGCAGCACGGCCATATGCCATTGCCGCCATATATTAAGCGGCCAGACGAGGATACGGATAAGGAGCGCTACCAAACGGTCTATGCGCGAGAGGAAGGGTCTGTAGCTGCGCCGACGGCGGGGCTGCATTTTACCCCTGACTTGTTGGAGCGACTAAAGGCCAAGGGCGTGCAGTTGGCCTATGTGACCTTGCATGTGGGGGCGGGGACATTCCAGCCCGTGAAGGTGGAGGATACGGACGATCACCAAATGCATAGCGAATGGGCGACCATCTCGGCGGCGACGGCGGAGCAGATTAATGCAGCGCGCGCGGCGGGTGGCAAGGTGATTGCGGTGGGCACGACGAGCCTGCGGATTCTGGAAACGGTGGCCGATGAGGCAGGAGATTTGCGTGCGTTTAGCGGCGCCACCAATATATTTATAACGCCTGGATATGCGTTCAAAATAGTTGACCGACTTATGACCAACTTTCATTTGCCAAAGAGCACGTTATTTATGCTTGTTAGTGCATTTGTTGGGCTTGATAAAATGCAACGCGCATATAAATATGCGCGAGAAAATGGCTACCGTTTTTACTCTTATGGGGATTCGAGCCTGCTAGAAAAGGGAACGCAATGACATTGGAATTTACCATTCATGCCACGGAGGGATTGGCACGTACAGGCGTGTTGAAAACGGCGCATGGGGATGTGCGCACGCCGGCCTTTATGCCGGTAGGTACGGTCGGTACGGTCAAGGGGCTGATGCCGCCGCAAGTGAAGGCGACGGGGGCGGATATTATTTTGGGTAATACCTATCACCTGATGCTGCGCCCGACGGCCGAGCGGGTGGCGGAGTTTGGTGGCCTGCGAAAGTTTATG
>CAYFFN010000104.1:0-6247 GCA_964342335.1 uncultured Azospirillaceae bacterium | reverse complement strand
CTTTGATGTGCATGGCGGCGGCGCGGATTTGAAATTCCCGCATCATGAGAATGAGATTGCGCAAAGCTGCTGCGCGAATGCGGGCAGTGCCTACGCGAAATATTGGGTGCATAACGGGTTCCTCACCGTGGATGGGGAGAAGATGAGTAAGTCCCTTGGCAACTTCATCACCGTGTATGAGTTGCTGGAGAAGGGCGTGAAGGGGGAAGTGATTCGCCTTGTGCTGCTTTCGAGCAAGTATAATGAGCCGCTGAATTGGACTGAAAAATTGGTGACCGATGCCGCGAAGACGCTCGACAAATTCTACCGCACCGCTGGAGACGCGGAGGCGGGTGAAGTGGATGCGGATGTGCTGGCCGCGTTGCAGGATGATTTGAACACGCCGCTCGCCATCACGCGCATGCTACAGATTGAGGATGCGGCGACGCTCAAGGCGAGTGCGAACTTGCTGGGCTTTTTGAACCAAAGCGCTGAGGCGTGGTTCAAAGGTGAGGGTGGCGATGATGACGCGGAGATTGAAGCGCAAATCCAAGCCCGCAAAGACGCCAAAGCCGCCAAAGATTGGGCCAAGGCCGATGCAATCCGTGATGCGCTAACAGCACAAGGGATTGTGCTGGAGGACCGTCCAGATGGCACAACCGACTGGCGCCGTGCATAAATCTTGTATCTCGCTGCTAGCCCGCGTATAAGCGGGGTATGGCTAAGAAACCGTATATAACCTTGTATGATTCGACCTTGCGCGATGGGGCGCAGGCGCGTGGGATTGATTTTACCGTTGCGGATAAAATCGCGATTGCGAAGGAGTTGGACGCGCTTGGGGTGGATTATGTTGAGGGCGGCTGGCCCGGTGCGAACCCTACGGATGACGCGTTTTTTAAGGATTGCCCGAAGCTGAAAAAGACGACGGTAACGGCCTTTGGGATGACGCGACGTGCGGGGCGGTCAGCTGCGAATGACCCTGGTTTGCAAGATGTGCTGAACGCCGAGACGAAGAGTGTCTGCCTTGTGGGTAAGGCGTGGGACAAGCAGGTCAAGAACGCGCTGAAGATTTCGACGGCGGAGAATATCCGCATGATTGAGGAAAGCCTCGCCCACGCGAAAGAGAAGGGACGCGAGGTGTTGTTTGATGCCGAGCATTTCTTTGATGGCTATAAGAGCAACCCGGACTATGCGCTTTCGGTAGTGAAGGCCGCGTATGATGCGGGTGCGCGCTGGTTGGTGTTGTGTGATACGAATGGTGGCAGCTTGCCGCATGAGATTGAAGCGATTGTGAGTGAAGTGACCAAGCAGGTGCCGGGTGAGTATTTGGGCATCCATTGCCATAACGACACGGAACAGGCAGTAGCGAATTCACTCGCAGCGGTGCGTGCGGGAGTGCGTCAGGTGCAGGGCACGATTAATGGAATTGGTGAGCGTTGTGGCAATGCGAATCTGCTGAGCATTATCCCTACGCTAATGCTCAAATTAGGATGTGAGACGAATGTGAAGCCTGCACAATTGAAGCGATTAAGGCAAATTTCACGCGTGGTGGATGACCGTTTGAACCGTGACTCGAACCCGCATGCGGCCTATGTGGGAGACAGTGCTTTTGCGCATAAGGGTGGATTGCATGTATCGGCGATGGCGAAGGATAGCACGTCCTACGAGCATGTGGACCCTGCGCTGGTAGGGAATGAGCGCGTGATTTTGGTGTCAGATAAGGCGGGCAAGTCGAATGTGCTCAGTCGCCTGCAAGAGCTGAAGATTAAAGTCGCGGCGGATGATCCAGCGCTGAACGAGATTGTGAAAGAGGTCAAAGACCGCGAGCGCAAGGGCTACGCCTATGAGGATGCGGATGCGAGTTTTGAACTGATGGTACGCCGCCGGATTGGTGATGTGCCGAACTTCTTCCAAGTCGAGAGCTTCCGCGTGCTCAATGAGCGTCGTTATAATGCCAAGGGCAATTTGGTGACGATGTCGGAAGCGACGATTAAGCTAAAGGTGGACGGGAAGGACGAGACCGTGATGACCGTGGCTGAGGGGAATGGTCCGGTGAATGCGCTGGACGCCGCGCTACGCAAGGCGCTCATCACGCATTATCCGAAGCTGAAGAAGATGCAGCTGAATGACTATAAGGTGCGTATTCTCACCCCGCAGGAGGCAACTGCAGCTGTCACGCGCGTGCTAATTGAGAGCAAGGATGAGAAGGGGAATACGTGGAATACGATAGGCGTATCGCCGAACGTGATTGACGCATCCTTCAACGCGCTGAGCGATGCGATTACCTATATGTTGATGGACTAAAGGAAAGTAGTTTTTCTTCTAAATAGATGTTTTGTAGTGCTTCTTGTTGAGGCTTCTTGAGGGAGCTGATTTTCGCGTGTAGTGCTTCTGGATTTTCTCTGCACCATGCCTCTACGGCATCTAACGCATCACTTAATTGCCTATTTCCCTCACAATCTTCAGGTAATCGAACTTTTAAAATATTCCCTCGGTTTTGGACTTCTAAATCTGGTGCGCAAGCATGGTTTATTTTGGTGAGTATTGTACGTGCCGCTCTTGCTGAGTCACCACTGTAACAATCATGGCTAAGTACTTTTTTTGTACCATGGTCACTTTCCCCCGCACCAAAGTTTGCTAGTTCGTAGCGCAAGTCTTGTAAGAGCATCCAAACGGCTTCATGAGCGGAAGGTTTAGGTAATCGGTTATAATCGATTTTCGGTAAGTCTATGATACTTGGGAGTGCTTGGGTTTTTGGGTTTACTAAAAAGTGAACTGTTACAGCACCAGTCGGATCTTTGAGTCGATCTGCTAAAGAAGAAAAGCTATCAAAAATATTGTTATATGAAAGAGTGACTCCATTTTTCTCTGTCGAAAATTGCAGCTCGTTATCGTTTCCAGATATTTGGTTTAGGTAGGATTTTACGAGAGTCACATCACCTTTGATAGGAAGGTAAATTTTATCGCATAAGGCGTTCAATTTCTCTTCTGGTGTTTCCGCTGCCTCTACATTGGCATACCAGCGATTGATAAGTTGAGTGAGAACACGGTTGGTCTCACTGCACCAGTCTAAATATGGCTTAAGGTGCTCAATATTCTGTTCTTGCGTGTCTGTCATAATTCCTTCACTAATTCTCGCATTCTATCTATTAAATATTACGATTTTATGAATAAAAACGAACTTTCCATTATCCTCCTGCGCCCGCAGATGGGCGAGAATATGGGCGCGGCGGCGCGGGTGATGCAGAATTTTGGGCTCTCGGATTTGCGGATTGTGGCGCCGAGGGATGGCTGGCCGAATGAGGCGGCGAGGTCTATGGCGACGAAGGCGGTTACTATCATTGATGGTGCTCCTGTGTTTGAGACGTTGGCGGAGGCGATTGCGGATAGGCAGTTGGTATTCGCGACTACGGCACGTGAGCGGCAGGGAAATAAGCAAGCGGTTGAGATTGGAGAGCTGCGTGATCTGGCGCTGCCGGAAAAGGTGGCGATTGTGTTTGGGCCGGAGCGCACGGGGCTGGAGAATGAAGATATCGCACTGGCAGATCAAATCCTGTATGTGACGACGAGTGAGGAGAATCCATCGCTCAATTTAGCACAGGCCGTGGCGGTGGTTGCGTATGAATGGTCACGGAGAACTGTGGATGGCTCTAAGGGAGAAGCGGATGAATTGGCGCCAAAATCGGAGTTGCAGGGGCTGTTTGATCATCTGGAGGGGGAGCTGGATAAGGCCGATTTTTGGAAAGTTGCTTCTAAAAAGCCGATAATGTGGCAGAATCTGCGCAATAGTTTGCAAAAAGCGCGGCTAAATGAGCAGGAAGTACGAAGCTGGCGTGGCGTGATTCGCGCACTATGTGAATATGGTAAGAAGTCATAAGGAGGTTCTATGCAGTGGCGAAATACGATTGAGAAATACGGGGTTATTAGTAAGGCATTTCACTGGGTGGTGGGCGTTACTATTATCGGAATGATTGCGTTTGGTTTTTTGATGGGGGGCTATGAGCCGCCGTTTAAATATGAACTATACGATATTCATAAGTCGATTGGCGCTACGCTGATTCTTTTGGCGGTGCTGCGTATCATCTGGCGAATTCGTGATGTGCGTGTGCCATTGGTAGCCGGTTTGAACAAGGGGCAGAAATTGGCCGCCAAGGGTGGGCATTACACGCTTTATGTGCTCATGCTTGCAATGCCACTGAGTGGCTGGGGCATGTCTAGTGCGGGCGGCCATGCCGTTGAGGTGTTTGGCCTGTTTACGCTTCCGGCGCTGGTTGAGAAGGATAAAGCGATTGGAGGCTTCTTCCATGATGCGCATGAATATTTGGCGTGGGCTTTGATTGTGGTTATTTCGCTGCATGTGTTGGCGGCGTTGTATCACCATTTCATTCGCAAGGATGAGACGCTGAAGCGTATGGTGAAATAATCGAAAAAATGGATAAAGAAAAGGCGGCCAAAGAGCCGCCTTTTTTATTGCTTAAATTTGGTTTTCTTAGACTTCAATCTTCTTCATGCGGGGACGAATAGAGGTGTTATTCGTGATGAAGGAGTGGAAGGCCAGCTTGCGCACATGCGATGCGAGTACGAAGCCTGCCAAGATGAAGCTAATCGCGGCGGATAGGAAGTAGCCATAGCCGTAATAGGCGAAGCCCGCATCCATTGCGATATAGGTGAAGATGGCGTTGGTTGCCATGAAGAACAGGTAGATGTTCATCGTCGCCTTACGGCAATCGAAATACGACAGAATGATACATTCGAACACGAGCAAGACGTGGAACAGCGCGCCGAGCGTGCCGAGACGGAACATGCCGAGCTGCATGAAGAACATGTTGAAGAAGTCGAAAATACGCGGTGCGAGGAGAATCACCACAAAGCAAATCGCGCCTTGCAGGAAAATCAGGTTGCGGCCACCGGCAAAGATACTCTCGGTGATTTCGCTCTGATATTGACGCAGACGAACCATCGGTGCGTGTGCAAGGATTTGCTCGTAGAAGCGGCGATAATGGCGGAAGAAGTGCGTCTCTACGCTGAATACGAACAGTGCCAGTGACGGGATAATCGTCAAGAAGGCGAGGAACATCGCGCTATCGTAATCTTGATAGAAGATCATCTTACTTGGCAGCTCCACTGCTTCTGGTGCGAACCACATCACCCATTTATCGATCCAGATGGCGGCGTTGTAGAATAGGCCGCCGAGGGCGAGTTCGCGGTATTTACGGAAGTAAGGCTTGAGGGCAAACTCGTTAGTGAGCTTGTAGGGGTATTCTGCCATGATACGCGCGATGAGGGCGAATACGACGACGGTCAGGCCGATATTGAAGCCCATAACCATACCGAATGCGCCGTAGCCTTCCATCAGGTAGGACGCGCCAACGGCAATCACCATGCCGAAGAAGAAGGTTTTGGAGATGGCGTTATAGTCTTTCAGCGCTGTCAGGAATACACCGAGGAGCCATACGGAGGAGATGAGGAACATGTTGGCGAATGCGGCCAAGCGAAGCTCCAGCGGTAGCTCGAAGTAAATCACATAGAAGAGAATCGCGATGGGGAGCTGCAAAAGATAGGTGAGCAGCAAGCTTTCGATCATCACACTGGGGGCTTTGGTGACGTTCTCGACGTGAATCGCATCGGCGAGGTAACGCGTCATCACCATGAAGATGGGGGCTGCGAGTACGAGCGAGAAGGAGAAGTTGTAAATAATCACGCCACGGAAGTTTAGGATTTCCAAATCGTCTCCGCTGCCGCCATGCATGATGGTGATGAGGGCGAGGGCGACTACGGTGAAGAGCCACGGGCCTGCAATGGCCATCGCGGAGTGCATGTAAGCACCCATGGTGCCTAGTAGGTCATCACGTCGTGAGAGTTTGGTTAGCTCAAATCCAATACCGGCCATGTCGTCGTGTCCTTATGACAAATAGGTTTTATACAGGCTCTGATAAGCCGAGTTGAGAAGCGTCTGATTGTAGAAGCGCTCCATACGTTGTTTCGCTGCGATGCTCATCGCTTCATAGCGCTCGCGGTTCGCGAGGATATCGATGATGCTTTCTGCTGCAGCTTGTGGGCTCGCGAGCGGAATCACGTGGCCGCAATGGCCGAGTGCTTGGTCTTCGGCATCCGAAGTGCCTTCGATAATCTCACGGCACGCGCCGACATCGGTCGCTACCATTGGGATACCGCATGCACCTGCTTCCAGCATCACGAGGGGCTGTGCTTCAGACAAGCTGGTCAGCACGAGTACGTCGATAGAAGGGAGGTAGTCTTCTACATCCAC
>CAYFFN010000103.1:0-6267 GCA_964342335.1 uncultured Azospirillaceae bacterium | reverse complement strand
GGGCGAGTTCTGCCGTTGCATCATCGCTCGAAAGCTCGCGCATTTTGGTTGCGGCTTTGTTGAGCATGTTCGGCGTGGTCAAGAAACTCTCCAAACGGTTGGCGAGTGCGGCGGGGGTGAAGCCCTCATGCGGCATCAGCCATGCAGCGCCCTGCTCTTCCAGCTCCAGCGCATTATAATATTGGTGGTTGTCCATCGCGCTTGGCAGCGGCACAAAAATCGCCGGACGGCCAGATACCATCAGCTCCGCCGTGGTAGACGCACCTGCACGCGTAATCACGCAATGCGCATTGGCGAGGCGATTGGGCACATCGCTAAAGAACGGCGCCAGCTCCACCGACATCTCCAGCGCCTTATATTGCTTCTGCGTTTCTTCGAGAAACTCTTTGCGGCATTGCTGGTCGATGCGGATACGCGCGCGCAATTCGCTTGGCAATTGCTTCATCGCTTCGGGCACAATCTCGGAGAAGACCTTCGCGCCCTGACTACCGCCCAACACCAATAGGCGCAGTGTGCCCTCACCCTCTGGTTCAGAATAGGGGATGTTACGCAGCGCACGAATTGCCCCGCGCGTGGGGTTGCCGGTCAGCACAATCTTCGATTGGAACTCGGCAGGAATCTTTTGCGTCTCTTTATAGGTCGTCGCGATCTTATCAACCTTCTTCATCACCATACGGTTGGCGCGGCCCATCACGGCGTTCTGCTCATGCACAATCGCGCGGATGCCCATCAGCGTCGCCGCACGCAAAGTGGGGAAGGACGGATAACCGCCAAACCCAATCACACAATTCGGCTTCACCTGCTTGAGGATGCGGCGCGCCTGATTGATGCCCAGCATGATTTTCGCCACGCTCGTCACCTTGCTTTTGAGGCCACCTTTGGAGCCGCCCGCTTGGATATAATACACAGGAATTTCGCTCAGCACGCCTTTATAGCTGCCGCTGGTGAAAGTGCTCGTGCGCTTGTCCGTCACCAGCACCACCTTATGGCCTTGCTCCAACAATGTCTCGGCCAGCGCCTCAGCAGGGAAGATATGCCCCCCCGTACCGCCGGCGGCTAGCACAATGGTCTGTTCAGTCGTTTTGCTCATAGAGAGCGGTTTTTAGCTGATATTATCGCTTTAGGCAACTCCGCCATATTGCCTGCGGGTAAGTGCGAGCATCATGCCCATGGCCATGGCCATCGCGACGAGTGAAGAGCCGCCGTAAGAAAGGAAAGGCAGCGTCATGCCTTTGGCGGGCAAAAGGTTCACCGCCACGCCCATATTTACGATGGCTTGAATACCAAATTGCGCGAGAATTCCGGTGACGGCGAGCATCACGAATCGGTCTTTCACTTGCGTGAGCTGGGTGAAACCGCGAATCACGATAAAGGCGAATACGCCGATGATAAGCAGGGTGAGAATCACGCCGAATTCTTCGCCCGCGACGGCAAACACAAAATCCGTATGCGCATCGGGGATGCTGTGCTTCACCTTCCCCTCGCCTAACCCTTCGCCGAGCAGTCCACCATTGGCGAAGGCATCGAGCGATTTTTGCACCTGATAATTATCGCCGGAGCTTGGGTCGAGGAACCGATCGATACGTGCCTGCACGTGTGGCAGCAGATGGTACGCCCCAATCGCCCCCACAATCGCTAGCGCACCCAAGCCAATCACCCATGCCATCGAAATACCTGCTACAAATAGCTGGATGATGAACATGGAGGTGACCGTCATGGTCATACCAAAATCGGGCTGGGTGATGAGCAGGCCCGCCACAATCGAAAACAACCCAAACGCTACCTTATAGCCCGGAAATCCAGGCGTGCGCGCACGCTCAGCCAGCAGCCACGCCACCAGCACCGCAAAGGCGGGCTTCATAAATTCCGAGGGCTGCACCGACATGCCCGCAAAGCGAATCCAGCGAATCGCCCCTTTATTCTCAAATCCGATCAGCGGCAGTGCGAGCATCGCCGCCAAACTCCCCAAAAAGAGCAGCACCGATATGCGCCGCACACTCGGGATAGACATGGTCGAAATGTAGAACATCACCAAGGCCGATAGGCCGAGGAACATATATTGCCTGCGCACGAAGTGGAAACTATCCAGCCCAATGCGCTCCGCTACCGGAGGGCTAGAGGCCGCGACCATCACCATGCCCAAACCAATCAGCACAATAAGCGCCATCACCGTGTAGCTATCCACCGTCCACCACCAGCGGCCGAATCGGCTGAGATTGGTTCTATCAAACTTACTCACTCTTCACCAACCTCTCAAACACTTCACCGCGTTCTTCAAAATTGCTGAACTGGTCGAAGGACGCACAGGCAGGCGCGAGCAGCACTACGCCACGGTTTCCTTCCGCATCCTGTTTTGCTGCCGCGAAGGCATCGTCCATCGTTTCGAATTGGGCGTGCGGCAAGTCCTTGCCGAGCGTGAGTGCAAAGGCAGACTTTGCTTGCCCAAACAGATAGGCTTTTTGAATGCGCGGGTAATAGGGGCGCAGCATTTCGATGCCACCTTCCTTCGCCACACCGCCTGCGAGCCAATAGATATTCTGAAAACTACGTAGGCTTTTTTCTGCCGCTTCGGCGTTGGTGGCTTTGCTGTCATTAATATACGTCACGCCGTCTATCTCGGCGATGAATTGCATGCGGTGTGGCAGGCCGGGGAAGCTATGCATCGCATCGAGAATCACCACTTCACTCACACCCAATGCGTGACATACCGCAAACGCCGCTGCCGCGTTTTGGTGGTTATGTTCACCCTGCAATGCACGTGCGTCGGCGAGTTTTTTGCCAATCTTGTCCTGCGCCGAGATAGCCATCACCTGCGCGGGGCAATGCTTGGCTACTTCTTTGCTATGCGCATCGTCCACGCCAATCACCGCGAGGTCGGTTTTATCCATGCGGTCAAAGATATGTTGCTTCGCTTTGATATAGCCTTGCAGGTCGCCGTGGCGATCCAAATGGTCGGGGGAAATATTCAGCCATACCGCAACATCAAAATGCGTACTGCGCACCAAATCGAGTTGATAGGAAGACATCTCCAGCACGTATATATCGGCCTCCTCCAGCGCGAGTGCGGGCACGCCAAGGTTGCCGCCCACTTGCACCTTCATCCCTGCTTCTTGCAAGATGTGGCCTATCAGCGCCGTCGTGGTGCTTTTGCCATTCGTGCCCGTAATGCCGATATAGCGTGCATCGGGGCGCGCGCGATAGAGCATCTCCACATCGCCAAGAATCTCCACCTTGTTTTGCTGCGCGAGACGCACCACCGGATGCGGGCTCGGGTGTGTGTAAGGAATGCCGGGGCTGAGGACGATACCGTCCAGCTCCTTCCACGGCCATTCATCAAAATGCACATCGCCAGATTCGTAGGCGCTGTCGTCCCACACATGCAGCTCCGCACCGCTGGCCTTGAGCGATGCAATCGCCGCACGCCCAGCCTTGCCGCGCCCTAGGACGCCATATCGTTTTCCTTTGAATCTCTCTGACGTTATCATTTCATACCAACCTCAGCATGGGACGAGAGGGAGTCCGCTTTAGCGAACGACCCGTAGCCCGTCAGGGCGAAGCGCGTAGCGTAAGGCTTAGTGCCGTTTGAACGTACAAAAGCCATCAGCGTAACTTCAGCGAGCTAAGGCCGATCAGCGCGAGCACCACGGCGATAATCCAAAAGCGCACCACCACGGTGGACTCCGCCCAGCCCTTCTTTTCGAAATGGTGGTGAATCGGCGCCATGCGGAAAATGCGTTTACCCGTTAGCTTGAATGAGGCGACTTGCAGTATCACCGACACCGCCTCCAGCACGAACAGTCCGCCAATGATGGCCAGCACCAGCTCATGCTTAGTGATGATGGCAATCGTGCCGAGCGCACCGCCAAATGAGAGGCTACCCGTATCGCCCATGAACACCATCGCAGGCGGCGCGTTGTACCATAAGAAGCCGAGTCCTGCACCGACGATAGCAGCACCAAACACGGCCAGCTCGCCCGTGCCTTTGACCGACACGATTTGCAAGTAATTCGAGAAGACTTGGTTCCCCACCAGATAGGCAATCAGCGCGAAGCTGGATGCGGCAATCATAATAGGAACGATTGCGAGCCCATCCAAGCCGTCAGTAAGATTGACGGCATTGGATGCGCCCACAATAACAACCAAAGTGAAAGGGATGTAGAACCAGCCGAGGTCAATCAGCAGGCTCTTCCAAAAAGGAATAGAGAGGTGCGAGGAGATGGAGCTATCCGTTACGCTCTGAATCCAGAGCACCGCAATAAGCGCGATGCCAAACTGGGCGACGAGTTTCATTTTTCCGGATACGCCTTTGGTGTTGCGTTTACTCACTTTCAAAAAGTCATCGGCAAAGCCGAGCACGCCATAGCCGAGCATCACAAACAGGCACACCCACACATATTGATTGCTCAAATCTGCCCAAAGCACGGTGGAAACCAGTACGCTGAGCAACATCATCAGCCCACCCATGGTCGGCGTGCCTTGCTTGGTGAGTAGGTGACTTTCTGGCCCATCTTCTCGGATAGGTTGGCCTTGGCGTTGTTTGGACTTCAGCCAGCGAATCATCGATGGGCCGATGAGGAAACAAATAATCAGCGACGTCATAATCGCCCCGCCGGAACGGAACGTTAGGTAGCGAAACAGATTGAAAATCTGAAAGTCATCCGCGAAGGGGGCGAGCAGGTTATAGAGCATTAGGCCTCCTTAGACGGCTGTTTTTTGATATGCTTCACGACGTCATCCATGCGGCTACCGCGTGAACCTTTCACCAGCACAAGGTCACGCTCGCGCAGATGTTTGGCCACTTTCGGGCCGAGGTCTGCTGCGGTGATATCATACTCACCTTGCATCGCCTCGGGCAGCGCATCAAAGAGTTCTTTCATAAATTTGCCCGCTGCAAACACCAAATCAATTTGGTTATTCACCAGTGAAGGCACCAAGCCCACATGCAAGTCATGCGCGCGTTCGCCCAGCTCCAGCATGTCGCCCAGCACGGCGATGGTGCGTTGCTTTGGCTTTTGCACATCGCTCTTTTGCAGCATGTATAGCTTCTCAAATGCAGCGCGCATAGAGGATGGGCTGGCATTGTAGCTGTCATCAATCAGATGCAGATAGCCGCCCTTCACTTGAATCTGCTCGATGCGTCCACGCCCTTCCGGCTCGTTGAATTGCTCCAGCGCTTCGGCTGCTTTCGCGAGGTCTTCACCGAGCGCTTCCACCACACCCAGCACGGCCGTGGAGACCAAGCCCCAATGTTTACCAATCGCGCCGAGACGGTAGGTCAGCGGCGTGTCGCCAATCACAGCATCCACCACGGATTGCAATCCTTCCAGACGATACTGCCCCAGCTTGCACAATGCATTATCGCCCGTGCCAAACGTAATCACACGATCGAGTCCTTTGGCATGCGCATGTTTAAACAGTCGATCAAACTGGCTGTTATCCGCGTTCAAAATCGCGACGCCTTGCTCGCCCATCCCATCAAAAATTTCCGCCTTCGCATCGGCAATGCCTTCAATGCCATCGAAATATTCGATATGCACTTCTTCCACCGTCGTGATGAGGGACACATCCGGTGCCACCCACTCCGATAGCATGCTGATTTCACCTGCATGGTTCATGCCCATTTCGAAAATGGCGAAGTCATAATCCGGCGCCATGTTAGAGAGCATCAGTGGCACGCCCAGATGGTTATTATAATTACCCTTGGTAGCATAAACGCGCCCAATGGCCGAGAGTGCCCAGCGCAGCATTTCTTTGCTTCCGGTTTTGCCGACACTGCCTGTCACGCCAATCACTTTGCCATGGTATCGGGCGCGGGAGGCTTGCCCTAAATCCTGCAAAGCGCGTTCGGTATCGCCCGCCCAAATCAGGCGCGCATCATCCGGCGAAATACCTTTTGGCGGCTCACTTACCAGTGCCGCCCATGCACCCCTCTCAAAGGCAGATTGCACATAATCATGCCCGTCAAACTGGTCTCCTTTAAGTGCGACAAATAACGCACCCTCTTCCACCGTTCGACTATCAATACTTACGGAAGTGATGGCACCATTTTCTGTGCATCTTCCTCCTGTTGCGGCAGCTACTTCCTGCCTATCCCATAGCGTGTGTTTCATGATGAGCTTACAGCCTCCCTAATCTGTTCCGCGTCATTAAAATGCAGTGTTTGCTCACCTATTATTTGGTAATCTTCATGGCCTTTTCCGGCGACGACGAGCACGTCCCCTGACTCTAATTGTTGCACCGCATGTGCAATGGCTTCTGCACGCCCTG
>CAYFFN010000102.1:0-6281 GCA_964342335.1 uncultured Azospirillaceae bacterium | reverse complement strand
GCTCCGGCACAGGCGCTGGCGAAACCGTTGGCGCAGGCACAGCAGGCGTCGCTGCTTTCGCAACCACAGGCTCCGGCAATGGCTCAAGCGGCGCATCCGCATTAAACGGCTCAAACGTCATATTATCCAAATCCGGCTCCGGCAAATCGGCCAACATATCGGCTGCGCGCAAAGAGCTGCTTGGGGCCGCAGGAGTCGGTGCTGGCGCTGCTACTTTCGGAGCAATCGGCTCTGGCAGCGGCACGGGCAATATAGATTTTTGTGAAGCAGCGGCTACGGCCGCTGGTGCAGGCTCTGGCGCTTTCACTTCCGCAACAGGTGCAGGCGCGGCAACCGGTAGCACAATCACCGGAGTCTCAACGGGCGTTGGCTTGGGCGCAGCAACCGTCTTCACTTCTTGCTTAGGCGGAGCTGGCATCGCTTGCACGGGCTCTGGCTTAGGCGCTTCTTTCTTCACCACAGGTGCTGGCGTGGGCTTCGGCTTTGGCGTGCTCACCTTTGCAGGCGCAGGCTTCGGCGCGGGCGCAGCACTCACGGGCGCTTCGGTATAAGGTTCGTAGGTCGCGAACGGCGCGTTGAATCCTTCCGCCACACTTTGAATCGGACGGGTTGGCAATTGTTGTGTGCTTTGTACCGCCGCCATTTGCTGTGGCTGATAATTCGTCACAGGCGCAGGTGCGGGCGCAGGAGCCGGCGTCGGCGCGGGCTTCGCGGCCACTACGGGTGCTGGCGGTGTATAAACAGGTGCAGCTTTCGCAACAGGCTGCGGCGCCACATAAGGCTGGGCTACAGGCTGTGGCTGCGGCTTTGGCGTCGCAATGCGGGGTAACGGCTCCACCGCAATCGGTGTATTATTCAGCGGTGCAGTCGGGTTGCCAAACGGCGCCTGACGATCACCATATGCCCCCATAGGCTGGCTATAATAGCCAGAGCTAGCACCGGGGGCGAGCGATTGCAGCACTTCCAAATGCACTTCCACACTAGGTAAATCCGGCACCAATTGGCGCACTGCTTGCGCGCTATTCGCGATGCCTAATGTCAGGATACAGGTCGTAACCGTAAGAGTATTGCGTATATTATTATGCTTTGCGCGCATTGTTTGCACGTCCTCCCAACCTTGCTGCCGATGGACGCATAGTAGTGCCGCAAATCATGCCCGAAGGCAAGTCAAAATAGGGAGAAACAATCCGTTATTCGCCAAGCTTCAAGCAATCGACGAGGCGGTTATGCACCAGCCCATTGCTTGCCAACAAGCTACCATCGCCGCAAGCTCTTGAGCCACCGTCCAAATCACTCACCAAGCCACCCGCTTCACGCACGAGCAACATGCCCGCAGACACATCCCATGCCTTCAGCGAGTCATACCAAATCGCATCATAGCGACCATTCGCTACATAAGCGAGGTCCAGCGCAGCCGCACCCGAGCAGCGCACCACAGCACCTGTCTGCGTTGCTTTTTCAAAACGCATCGCAATATCGTGGTTATTGTCTTTGCCACGGCGCGGCGACACGGTAGAGAAGAACAAATCCTCCTCACGGCTAGAAACACGCATCTTATAGCGGTTATGGAACGCACCCTGCCCCTTTTCCGCTGTGAACATATCGTCATGGATAGGGTCATAGATCACCGCAGCAATCGTCTCATATTCTCCGTCCGCGTTCATTTTCTCCAAACCAACTGAGATGCAGAAATACGGAATCGCATGGATAAAATTGCTCGTGCCATCCAGCGGGTCAATCACCCAGCGATGCGCACTGTCCTTGCCTTCCACTACGCCGCCCTCTTCCATAAGGAAACCAAAGTTCGGGCGCGCTTTTTCCAGCTCTTCGCGCAAAATCTTCTCGGTACGAATATCCGTATTCGTCACAAAGTTCTGCACGCCTTTCTTCGAAATTTGCAGCTTATCCAGTTCGCCGAAGTCACGACGAATCCCAGGAGCTGCTCTCTCCACTGCGCGGGTCATAACATTAAGTATAGGGGACTGAGCCATGGCGCGCACCATAGTGAGCTTGTTTTCTAAAAGCAACGGCTTTTGCGGGGGAGAGGCGATTACGTATAAGTCTAACGTTTTACTGCGGTTCGATACACTCACCTTGAAAAAACGAAGACTCTCATGATTGAGCCATTAAAAAGCTTCTCAAGCTTTTTAATGGCCCAATGGTGCGGTCGAGAAGACTTGAACTTCCACCCACCGAAGTGGACAACGACCTCAACGTTGCGCGTCTACCAATTCCGCCACGACCGCACACCAAGTGAGGCCGGATGTTTAGCAAAGCCTATCGCACTTGGCAAGCACGAGATTCACTGATACATCACCCCCATGGAATGGAAGGTCACACAAGGGCTTACGCCCTACCCCGATGCGCTCACTGCGATGGAGCAGCGCGTGGCCGATATTATCGCAGGCAATGCCGACGAACTTATCTGGCTCGTCGAGCATCCACCGCTCTACACAGGCGGCACCAGCGCCAAGGCCAGCGACCTGTTGGAGCAACGCTTCCCTGTCTATGATACAGGTCGCGGCGGCGAATATACCTATCACGGCCCCAGCCAGCGCGTAGTATACCTCATGCTAGATTTAAAAAAGCGTGCCGAAGCACAAGGCAAACAGCCCGACCTACGCGCCTATGTCAAACAGCTAGAGCAATGGATCATCAACGCCCTCGCCCAATTCGATGTAAAAGGTGAAGTACGCAACGGCCGCGTCGGCGTCTGGGTAGAGAGAGAGAACTCCGAAGCGAAGATTGCTGCGCTCGGCATCCGCGTGCGCAAATGGGTGAGCTTTCACGGCATCGCCATCAACGTCGCCCCCGACCTTTCGCATTATAATGGCATCGTCCCTTGCGGTATTTCCGATTTCGGCGTCACCTCGCTGGCGGATTTGGGTAAAAATGTGAGCATGGACGAAATGGATGAAGCACTCAAAGGCACTAGCCATTTTTAAATGGGACAAGCCTGTGGGAGCGTAAGACTCCTTTTGCCTTAGCATAAATGCCGCAGCCGTTAGATGGCAGTCATTGCATTACAGACTTGTCCCCCCACACATGTGCGGGAACCAAAGGAGCAGATGCTCCATAGCTGAAAATCAGCTTAATAAGCGCTCAACATACATCGGAATACAGCAAGAAGTGTGAAGCTTTTGTGAAGCTAAACGGTCTCGCGCTTGAGAAACCCCTTCTCAGGCAAATCATGAATAGTGGATTGCTCCACCTGCGTTACTTTTGCGGCGAGCGGCCCTTTATGCGCGGCTTTGATGAGTTGCTCCATATCCACCTCATCGCCCGCAATCACCGCCTCAACCGTGCCGTCTTTGCGGTTGCGCACCCAACCATCCAGCTCCAGCTTTTTCGCATTACTGCCAAACCACGCGCGATAGCCCACGCCCTGCACACGTCCATGAATGATAAGATGGTAGGCTTTCATGATTAGTTCTCCCAAGCGCTTTAGCCAGTAGGCTAATCTTTAGTCGGCGACCCGCTACGCCTTAGCTATAGCGTGGCGAGAGCCGTTAGGCTCATTGCGTAGCACAGTAGTGCGGAGCAGGAGCGATTTAAACATTTAGCCAGCAGGCTAACCTTTAGTGCGCGAAGCGCTTAGGCTCATTGCGGAGACCAGTAGGTCGGAGCAGGAGCGAATTAAATATTAGGCCGCGGGCTTCTCGAACTCGATGACTAGTGCATCTGCATTCACGCTTTGCGGCGCTTCCACGGCTACTTTCTTAATCACGGCGTCATGCTCGGCATAGATGATGTTCTCCATCTTCATCGCCTCGATCACGAACAGCTCTTGCCCCGGCGTCACGCGCTCACCTGCCTTCACTTTCACAGAAGAAACGAGCCCCGCAATCGGCGCATTCACCTTCATCGCGTCAGAACCTTGCACGGTGTCTGGCATGTATTTCGCCAAATCTGCTACGCGTGTGCTGCGCACCGTCACTTTAATATTCGCACCGCTATAGCCAATCAGGTAGCCCTCCGGCAGCGGCTTAATGCGTACACTCACTGGCTGGCCATTCACTGTGCCTTGGAACAAGCCACGGCCCAGCTTCCACGAGCTACGCACCACCAGCAATTCATCGCCAAAGGAAACGTCATAGCCATAGTCGCGCTTACGCACATAGACAGGGAACGACTCTTTACCCAGTGTCACAATCCAGCGTTGGCCCATCGCATGGTTATAGCCACGCAGCTGGCCACTCGTCTGCCCTGCACGTTCGCTGTCACGCATGTAAGCAAAGGTAGCGACCGATGCACATACTTGCTTCGCCGCCGTATCCAGCTCGGCGCCAGAGAAGCCTTTCGGATATTCTTGCTCGATAAAGTTGGTCGAAATATCGCCCTTCTGGAAACGGTCATGCTTATAGACCGCCTGCAAGAAGCCCATATTATGCGCCACACCTTGAATCGAATATTGCGCCAATGCATCCAGCTGCAACGCAATTGATTCGTCACGTGTCGCGGCATGGGTGCTCACTTTCGCAATCATCGGATCGTAGAACATGCTGACCTCGCGACCCTCGGCAATGCCCGAGTCAATCACCAGCGTGCCATCCACCTTCGGCTCGAAATATTCGGTGATGCGGCCAATCGATGGCAAGAAGCCACGCGCCGGGTCTTCCGCATAAATGCGGCTCTCAAACGCCCAGCCGTTCAGCTTCACGTCGCTTTGCTTGATGGAAAGCTCTTCGCCCGCCGCGATACGAATCATCTGCTCCACGAGGTCAATCCCCGTAATCAGTTCGGTCACGCGGTGTTCCACCTGCAAGCGTGTGTTCATCTCAAGAAAGTAAAACTCGCCCTTATCATCAACGATAAACTCTACCGTACCGGCGCTCACATAGCCCACCTCTTTGGCCAGCGCAACGGACTGCGCCTCCATCTCGGCACGCTTCTCAGGGCTGAGGAACATGCTCGGTGCTTCCTCAATCACCTTTTGGTGGCGACGCTGAATCGAACATTCGCGCTCACCTAAGGAAATCACATTGCCATGCGTATCCGCCAAAATCTGAATCTCAATATGGCGCGGATTATCAAGGAATTTCTCGATAAATACGCGGCCGTCATTAAAGCTAGACTGCGCTTCGCTCGATGCGAGACGCATCCCGTCCACCAGCTCATCTTCGCTGCGTGCAACGCGCATCCCTTTACCACCACCACCAGCAGCGGCTTTAATCATCACCGGATAGCCAATCTCACCCGCCACTTTGCGCGCGGTTTCAATATCCTCAATCGCATCCAGAATCCCCGGCACGGTGTTCACACCAGCCGCACTCGCAATCTTCTTGGAGGTAATCTTATCCCCCATCTTGGTGATCGCATCTGGCGGAGGCCCAACCCACGCCACACCTTTATCCATCACGGCTTCCGCGAAGTAATCCTTCTCGGACATAAAGCCATAACCCGGATGCACCGCAGCCGCGCCCGACTCGTCAATCGCCGCCATCACATTTTCCAGCTTGAGGTAACTCTCCGTGGAAGGTGACGGGCCAACATAGACCGCATCGTCTGCATATTTCACATGCAGCGCGTTCGTGTCCGCCTCCGAATAAATGGCGATGGTGCGAATGCCCATCTTCTTCGCGGTTTGCATGATACGCAGCGCAATCTCGCCGCGGTTAGCAATCAGAATAGATTCAAACATAGCTCTCTAATGATTAATGAAATTGTTCTTCTTCGGTTGATCCAGACAGTGCCGTCGTGGAGGACGTACCGCCCGATACCACTTGCGCCACTGCATCAAAATAGCCTGTACCCACTTCGCGTTGGTGCTTCACAGCGGTGAAGCCTTTCTCCGCGTCTGCGAATTCTTTCTCCTGCAGCGTCACATAACCGGCCATGCCACTCTCACGATACTTCGTCGCGAGGTCAAACATGCCGTGGTTCAGCGCGTGAAAACCTGCCAGCGTGATAAACTGGAACGCATAGCCCATCTCACCCAGCGCCTTCTGGAACTTCGCGATGGTCGCATCGTCCAGATTCTTCTTCCAGTTAAAGCTCGGCGAGCAGTTATAGGCCAATTTCTTGCCCGGGAATTTCGCGTGAATCTCATCGGCAAAACGTTGCGCTTCGGCAAGGTCCGGCGTAGAGGTTTCACACCAAATCAAATCGCAATACGGTGCATAAGTCAGACCGCGATTAATCGCCGCATCCAAACCGCCTTTATATTTATAGAAGCCCTCTGCCGTGCGCTCACCACCATCGATAAAGGCCGCATCGCGCTCGTCAATATCGCTTGTAATCAGATACGCGCCATTCGCATCGGTACGTGCAATCACGATGCT
>CAYFFN010000101.1:0-6325 GCA_964342335.1 uncultured Azospirillaceae bacterium | reverse complement strand
GCTATGCAGCGTATCATGCGAGAAAGCCTCACCTGCAAGCGGGGGAAGGAACTGCAAGCGAATCACCCCCGGCGTTTTACGGAAACTATTACGCGGCCAGCACAGCCCTGCATTATGCGCCACCGGCACGACGGCTGCGCATGTCGCATCCTGCAATGCAAGTATCCCCTTTTTGTAATGCGGCACGGTTAGCCCCGGCTTGGTGCGCGTGCCCTCAGGGAAAATCACGATGGGACGGCCTGCCGCCAATTTCGCTTTGCCCTGCTCTTTCACTTGCTCCATTGCTTTGCGCCCCGCGCTACGGTCAATCGCGATGGGGGACGTGCGCGCGAGATACCATCCGAAGATGGGGATTTGCAATAGCTCGCGCTTGAGAATAAACGCCGGATTACCCAGCAGGCTCCACAGGAACAAGGTCTCCCATGCCGATTGGTGCTTGCTGGCATAAATCACCGCGCCATCGCTTTTATGTTCCAGTCCGCTCACCTCAGCGCGAATACCGCACAGCACACGCAGCAAGACGAGGCTCCCCTTCACCCAAAGACGGCTGACGAAACTGGCCGTTTTGGCATGCAGCAAAAACGGGGAACCAAGCAGACCCAGACCTATCGTCCAAACCCAAAAGCAGACATTAAAGAGAAGCGAGCGTAACCAGATCATGAGAGAAGATGCGAGACCTGCATCCACATATATTTATGGTATTCCGAAATCACCAACGCCAGCGCGCGCGTATCTTTCCACCAGAATTGCGGGTGGTAATTATCCGGGAAGACGGGCGCAGGCACCCATTCAATTTTCGGCATTTCTTTTTCGAAGATGAGCATGCTGCGTGGCATATGATAGCCTGCCGTCACCAGCAGTACTTTCTTATAGGAACGGCCCGCGAGCCATTTCTGGGTATAGGTCGCGTTCGAAACAGTGCTACGCGCCTTGTCATCCAGCATCAAATTACGGCTCGCCTTGAGCGGTCGAGCGTCTTTATTTTTTTCGTTATAGCGCTCAACAATCGATTGCATAGTAA
The DNA here is from genome assembly GCA_964342335.1 of uncultured Azospirillaceae bacterium. Classification (GTDB taxonomy): domain Bacteria; phylum Pseudomonadota; class Alphaproteobacteria; order Rickettsiales; family UBA3002; genus CAYFFN01. Next base: position 5,304 of record CAYFFN010000101.1, on the reverse strand, counting down.
TGCCCGAGCCTACGCCCGTAATATAAAGTGCATCGACCTTACCCTCGGTATAAAGCTTTAAGCCTTCTTCAATACGGCCTTGCCCGCCGGTAAGCACCACCGCGGCATCGTATTTATCAGCAGATTGTGAGACGAGAGGTCCATCCGGTAATTTACCGGCAAAGATAACCAGTAAGATTAACCATACAGAAAAGGCCAAAAGGCACCCATATCCAACCCAACGCATACGCATATTCTACCCGATTTTGCCCCCAATTACCACGCAAAATCCCTTAAAATACATTGCGTTGCAGCATTCAAGTCATCGACGATGGGGCAAGGCAACACTTCTGAGTCAAGCCCTTGTGATTCCAGCGTTTTTCCTTTTCCCGTGCGCACCAGATAGCATGGGCATCCGGCCGATTTGGCCGCTTGCAAATCCCGCAGCGCATCGCCAACGAGAGGAGATTGTTCCGCTTCCGCACCAAAATCGGCCAATGCTTCCAAAATCATGCCCGGAGCGGGTTTGCGGCGATGGGTGGCGGCATCGGGCGCGTCCGTGCAGACATAAAGCTCATCCCAGTCCGCGCCCTTGCGGCGGAGCATCTCGCGCAGCGTGGCGTGAATCTCGGCCAATTCGCTCTCGCTAATCAGCCCCTTGCCCACGCAAGATTGGTTCGTCACCACCGCGATGCTCGCCCCCGCTGCACGCAGTTGGGCTATGGCTTCGGCAGAACCGTCTATCAGTTTAAGTTGAGATACATGCGTCACGCCTGTCTCGGGGATGTCCTCACAAATCACGCCATCCCTGTCGAGCAGTACCAGCATCAATAGAGCTCCTCAAGCAGGCGGCGCACCGTGAAGGATGTCGCCATACAGGCCACGCCCACCGTAAAGAGCGGCAGCAACCCGACCAGCGCCACATGCACCGGCGAGAAAGCCAAGCCCGGTAAGAGCGGCGATGCCCATGCCTCCCCCATCAGGTAAATCGTGAGGAAGGCTGCGCCGCCAATAAAGATACCTATCAAGGCGGCCTTAAGCACCAAGCCCAGCGCGTAAATCACAAATTGCTGGCTCACATAGGCATCCGTCGCGCCAATACGGTGCAGGATGCGCACCGTATCGTAATGCAAATGCAAACTGGTGCGTGCGGTGAGCACGACCATGCCAATCACGCTAGCAAGCAACAAGGCTGCGAGCAAGGAGGCCACCATACGAATGCTCGTGGTGTAGGCTTCATAATTATCCAGCCATTCTTGAAAATGCTGAATCTCTGCATCCTTGGTAGTCGCGCCCACCAAGCGCTTTACGGTATCCAGCGCCGCCTGCACTTCTGCTGTATTTCCAGCGGCAAGACGCACTTCGATAATACGTGGCAGGCCGAGTGCTTCGGTTGGCATGTCACCAATCCACGGCTCCAGCATGGCGGCCATCGCATCCGATTCTATCGGGATTACTTCGCCCACCGCTTGGCTCTGCTTGAGCGACTTCACCAGCGCATCATAGCCTTCAGTGGCTGCGGGAAGCTCGATATGCATGGTGCGTTGCAGGCGCTGATGCTCCGCGCCCATATGCGAGCTGAGGCCAATCGATAGCGCCAATAGCAGCGTGGTCAGACCAATCATAAAAGCGAGCAGCCATGGCAGCAACCGATTCGCATCGTCTTTGGCGAAAGCAATATCGGTGCGAGGAGCCAGACTGTCGAGCATAGAGGTTACGCCTTTGTATCCACGTGGGGTTCGCCGCCCACAGGTGCTTTCGCCACCCCTACCATGGCAGGGCGCAGCAGACGGTCATGGATCACATAGCCCGCTTGCATCACCTGCACCACCGTGCCAGCTTCTGCATCAGGGCTTTCGATTTGCACCATCGCTTGGTGTAAGTTTGGGTCGAACTTTTCACCCAACGGCGACACTTTAGTGATACCGAATTTCTCGAATGCACCTTCCAAGCTACGCAGCGTCATCTCTACGCCGGTCGCGAGTGAGTTGAGCTGCTCATTGCCTTCGCGCGCGTCTGCCGGAACACTCTCCGTCGCGCGCTGCAAGTTATCCAACACCGCAACCAGCTCTTTTGCAAAGTTGGCCGTCGCATATTTGCGGGCATCTTCTACGTCACGTGCGGAACGTTTGCGGAGATTCTCCATTTCAGCAGCAGCGCGTAGCGCTTGGTCACGCGCTACAGCCACATCGCTCTGCAATTGCGCGACGACATCTGCCTCAGACTCGGGCGCATTCTCTGCTGCCAGCTTGATATCTGCTTCGGCTGCGGCCTTGGCCAGCGCCTCATCTTGCTCGTTTGATTCGGGTTGTTCTGGTTCGTTAGCGTTCATTATTTCCTCTTTCTTTCGGTGATATTACACAGGCTTTTCTGGGATGCTAGTGCATATAGGATTCCACCAACCGCTTTTTCAAGAGAAAAGGCCTTATAAATCCAAAGTTTTCGCTTTAGCATTGCATCTGCCAGCCAAAGGCGATACCGATACGGCAAGCTGACGTAAGGAGATAATATGCGTTCATTTGACCGTGGTGCGGACGGGCTTCGCCCCATCACCCTCACCCCCAATTTTAGCCGCAATGCCGAAGGCTCCTGCCTCATCGAATGCGGAAATACCAAAGTGCTTTGCACCGCATCGGTGGATGACCGCACGCCACCTTGGCTGCGCGACACAGGCAAAGGCTGGGTGACGGCAGAATATGGCATGCTCCCCCGCTCGACCGATAGCCGCAACCCGCGCGAAGCGGCGCGTGGCAAACAGTCTGGCCGCACGCAAGAAATCCAGCGCCTCATTGGCCGCTCACTGCGCGCTGTGACGCAACTGGCATTCCTGAACGAAAAACAAATCATCCTCGATTGCGATGTGATTGAGGCCGATGGCGGCACGCGCACTGCGTCCATCACGGGCTCGTATGTAGCACTCCACCTCGCCTGCCAAAAATTACTGGGCGAGAAAAAGCTGGTGCAACTTCCCTTCAGCCAAAGCGTGGCCGCTATCTCTTGCGGCATCTGCAATGGCGTGCCGCTGCTCGATTTGGATTACGGCGAGGACAGCCAGGCCGATGTGGATGCCAACTTCGTCATGACCGATAAAGGCATGATGGTTGAGGTACAAGCCACCGCAGAAGAAGCACCCTTTGACGGTGAAGCGTTTGAAGCCATGCTCGCCCTCGCACGCAAAGGCATTGCCGAAATCAGCGAGCTGCAAAAGAAGGCGCTGGGGCTTTAATGCTGAGTGAACTCATCATCGCCAGCCATAATAAAGGCAAAGTTGGTGAAATCGCCGAGCTGCTCGCGCCGCTCTCCATCGCGGTGAGTAGCGCCAGCGAACATAACTTGCCCGAGCCGGAAGAAACCGGCACCACCTTCGCCGCCAACGCCTCCCTCAAATCGGATGCAGCGCGCGACGCGACGGGCAAGCCATGCCTCGCCGATGATTCGGGCCTCTGCGTCGTCGGGTTAGACGATGCACCCGGTATTTACTCCGCCCGTTGGGCAGGAGCGGACAAAGACTTCGCCATGGCGATGGAGCGCATCCGCACCGAGCTGGAAGCCAAGGGTAAAAGCGCAGAAGGTGCAGAAGCCTATTTCGTATGCATGCTCGCCCTCGCGCGCCCCAACCAGCCGACCGAGCTCTTCGAAGGCCGTATCTATGGCACTCTCACCTTCCCGCCGCGCGGCGAGAAGGGCTTCGGCTATGACCCTATTTTTGTGCCGAACGATACCGACCAAACCTTCGCCGAAATCGACGGCGCTGAAAAGCAACGCATCAGCCACCGCGCCGTGGCCTTTGCTAAATTGTATGATTATCTCTCCAACGCTGAGGAGGTTGCCTGATGCGTATTTTCGCGTTCGCCGCTTCGACCCGTGCGGGGTCTTTCAATCAATCCCTACTCGCCGCCGCAACCGCATTGGTGCCGGATGACGTCGAGCTGGATATTGAACCGGATTTTCGTAATCTCATCCTTGCCCCATATGATGATGCCAAGAGCGATGCAGGGCAACTCCCCGATGGCGCGCAGGCAATTCTAGAGCGTGTGCAGGCCGCCGATGCGATCATCATCTCTTCGCCGGAATATAACTGGTCGATGCCCGGCACACTCAAAAACACAATTGATTGGCTCTCGCGCATGCAAATGCAGGTCTTTAAAGACAAAGCCATTTTACTGCTTTGCGCCTCTCCCTCTGTGCGCGGTGGCGTGGTGGGGCTAACGCAATTGCGCGTGCCATTGGAAGTGCTCGGCGCGTGGGTATACCCGCAACTCATTGCGGTGGGCGATGCCCATACTTGCCTGCGTCATGGCCATACCGAAATCGAAAACGAAAAAACGCAGGCATTTTTGGAACAATGTGTAACCGATTTCATCTCCAAAGCGAATGCACTGAGTAAGGCAACCTAAACGGAAGGCGACTATGCGCGCTCTATTACTAACGTTTCTCGTATTATTCGGACTCACCACCACCGCACAGGCGCAAGAACGCCACACGCAGATTGAACTCGTCGCATCGCAAGATGGCGTGCTGCGCGGGGAGAAGCACTATTACGCGGTCAAAATAACCATCGCACCGCATTGGCATGTCTATTGGCAAAATCCGGGCGATAGCGGCATCCCGACCAGCGCAACATGGGATGCGGATGAAGCGCTCACATATGGCGAGCTACAATGGCCCGTGCCAGAGGCACTCCCCTTCGATTTCCTCACCAATTACGGCTATGAGGAAGAAGTCTATCTCCCCTTCACCGCAACCTATAACGGCGAGGCGGAGGAAGTTACCCTAAGCGGAAAAGTAGACCTGCTGGTCTGTAAAGATATCTGTATTCCCGAATCGGAAGAAGTGTCTCTCACGCTCCCTGTCACCGCGTCTCCTGCTCAAACAGACGACGCCGCTTCTATTATAGAAACGATTAGCACACTCCCCGCAGAGTCCAATGCAGTAGGCAGCTTCCACGCGGAAGGCGAACGCATCACCTTTGTGATGGAACATCCAAGCGGGCGCGATATTGAGAAAATCGCCTTCTTCCCAGTCGATGATGGGTTGGTGCAGAATGGCAGCGCGCGTGACTGGAAACACAAAGGCGACATGCTGCATATCACCCTCGATGCGGGCAGCAACCAAACGCTGGAGAATGTGACGGCGCTCGTGGAAATCACCCAAAATGGCGAGCCACCCTTCAGCTATTATGTGACCTTTGAAAAGGGCGCACCCATTGCCGCGACGAGCGACGCGCCATCCACCAGTTACACCGTTGCATTATGGCTCGCCTTCCTCGGCGGGCTTATCTTGAACTTGATGCCGTGCGTCTTCCCGATTCTTTCGCTCAAGGCA
>CAYFFN010000100.1:0-6387 GCA_964342335.1 uncultured Azospirillaceae bacterium | reverse complement strand
CAGTGTTCGCTATTGCTGTATGGTCTATGCATTACACAGGCATGCTCTCCTATAACATGACTATGGTGCATGAATATGATACAGCGCTTACCATACTTTCCGCTGCCGTAGCGTTATTCTTTGCAGGACTCGCCTTTTATACCCTCGCCCGCAAAGATTTTAATTTCCGACATATCTTCTTAGTGGCACCTATTTTAGGCATCGGAGTTGCTACAATGCACTATGCCGGAATGTCTTCTATGGAAATGGATGCAGACATTTATTATGTGCCTGACTTATTCATACTTTCCGTTGCGATTGCTGTAGCCGCTTCTGGCGCAGCATTATGGATTATGCACCATGTCGCAAACGCCATAACCAGCAGCAAAATTGCGCATTGGGGTGCTGCGGTTGTTATGGGAATAGCCGTGTGTGGCATGCATTACACTGGTATGGCTGCGACTGTCTTTATGCCCTATGCAGATTGCCGTTTTGATGCGTCACAAGACTTCTCTTTATTCGCTTTAAATATAGGTCTAACCGCATGCATTTTTATGGGGGGCGCCTTTGGCTATCAAATATACACTCGCGAGCAGCAGAACAACTCTATCGAGAAAGAATATAGTTTTCTAAGCCGTATGCTTGGCGCAACATTGTTGCTAGTACTTATCGTATTTGCAGGCACACAATTTTTTGCGCATCGGCTCTACCAAGAGCAAGAATACAATCTGGAGCAAATCAAGCACGATGTAGATTTATATGCTAAAATCTTGCATAGCAGTAACGAAGCAATTGCAGCGACACACATGTCCGCCATGACAGGTGATGCCAAATGGGTTGAGCAGCACCACATCCACAAAGCAGAGCTGAACAAATCTTTTAATGCAGCAAAAAGTTTCTATGCTGATGAGTCTATTGCAATCAGCGCATCGCGTTTAAAAACCTCCAATACTGCGCTATCCAAGATTGAAGAAGGTATTTTTGAGCATATAGATAAAGGGCGATTAAACGAAGCTCGACGCATTGCAAACAGTGATCGCTACCACGAAGCCACTGCAAATTTTCGTAAAGATAGGCACCAGTTTTTGGATTATCTGCAAGAAATAAGTAAAAATAATCTCGAGAATGCAAACGCACAATCTCGTTTCATATTGTTTCTAATCCTTCCCGGAGTTACCGCCCTCATCATAGGGTGCGCCGCCCTTTTTCAGGCGCGCAAACTCCTTATGCGGGCCGTTAATGAAAAGCAATTTACCCAGAATGTAATCAATGCAATTCCCGACCCTATTTTTGTTAAAGACAAAGAACATACGTGGCTGGCCGGCAATGATGCCTTCTGGAACATGGTTGAGGGATCTCCTGAAGCCTATCTCGGCAAAAATGACCGCGACATCTTAAAGCCTGAAGAAGTAGAGATTTTCTGGGAACAAGATGATTTAGTCATTCATAAGAATATTACCAGCGTGAATGAAGAAATCATAACGAAGCCGTGTGGTCAGAGCTTTACCGCTATTACCACTAAATCCCCCCTCCAAATGACCGATGGCAGCAATGGTTTGGTGGGATTTATCCATGATATTACGAAGCTAAAACAGACGGAGAAAGAACTCGAAAATCACCGCGACAATCTTCAAGACTTGGTGAAAGAAAAAACCTCCATTATTATTGCTGAGCGTGAGAACTTAAGGGTTTCTAAAAATGAAGCCGAGGCCGCTAACGCTGCAAAGTCAGAGTTTCTTGCTAATATGTCGCACGAACTTCGCACGCCACTCAATAGCATCATCGGAATGGGACAATTGTTGCTTGAAGAGTCACTAAATACGCAACAGCGAGAAATGATCGAGACGATGAATGAGGCATCTGACAGCCTCTTAGAGATTGTTGAAGATGTGCTAGATATTTCCAAAATTGAAACCGGCAATATGGAGCTAGAGCATATCCTATTTAGCCCCATGAAATCCATTCAACGCATTGTGAATATTTTGGTTCCTACGGCCAGCAAAAAAGGGCTCATGCTCAACCTTCACAACAATGGCTTGCGTGAAGATATTGAAGTGATGGGCGATCCCGTGCGATATTCACGAATCATCACCAACCTCATTGGAAATGCTGTAAAATATACGGAAGAAGGGCAAGTAGACGTTTATGTGTCGGCCATCTCCCCAAAGGCCAAAGAAGTACAGATTCGTGTGGATGTAATTGATACCGGCATCGGCATTGATGAAAGCAAGCTAGAGGCTGTTTTTGAAAAATTCACACAAGCAGACACCTCTACGACACGTAAATATGGCGGTTCTGGTCTGGGTCTAGCCATCACACGCGAGCTGTTAGAAATGATGGATGGAAAATTAGAACTTAAAAGCAAGTTAGGTGAAGGCTCTACTTTCAGTGCCATCGTGTCCTTCACCATTGCCAACGAAAGTGACAAGCAGCAAATAAACGAAGCAAAACTAGGTTACTGTGGGGTTATCCCACCAGATGCATTCCGTATTTTAATTGCGGAAGACCATCTTCTTAACCAAACATTCATGAAACGACTCCTGCCATCCTTGGGCATTACACATTTTAAAATTGTCGATAATGGTCAAGAAGCACTCAATGAAGTAATAAATGGCGAATATGACCTAGTGTTTATGGATTGCCATATGCCCGTTATGAACGGCTACGAAGCCACGCAAAAAATACGTGAATATGAAGAAGGAAAAGGCCTGCATATTCCGATCATTGCCATGACGGCAAATGCATTAGCCGGAGAACGCCAACGGTGCCTTGAGCAAGGAATGGACGAATACCTTAGCAAACCTGTAAACCGCGAGAAGCTTGTTACCATGCTTTCTCACTGGATACGTTTCCCATTAGATGATGAGGGCAACCTTATTGTGGAGGAGCCTAAAACCGAAGAGCCCCCTAAAGAGGAAAGCGAAGAAACAAACTCAGAAGAAATACCAAGACTGGATCTTGAGAACATTCGAAGCTTTACGGATGGTGATCTCGAAATGGAAAAAGAGTTTGCCGACATTTTCTTTACCCAGTGTGGAGAGCAAATTGCCCAGCTTAGCGACCATATTGTTAATGGCGTGAGCGAGGAATGGAAAGAAGTCTCCCATATGCTAAAGGGAGGCGCCGCAACCATAGGTGCAATGAAAATGCGGGAATTATGTGCGGAAGCTCAAGAAATGCAAGATAGCACCAAAAAAGCAAGGGCGCTCATTCACAGACGCATTCGGGCCGAATTTGAGCTTGCATGCGATGAGCTACGTAAGATAGAACTGCTGTAACAAGGGGTAACTTATGCGTGTAGAGAAAAAACAAGGAAATATTGTAATGGTTGCGGACGATGATTTGTTCGTGCGCAAAATATTGCGATCTGCACTACAGAATCTTGTCACTATTGTTGAGACAGGGGATGGGGCAGATGTTGAAAAGCTCTATAAAGACAATGTACCTGATGTATTGTTTTTAGATATTCACCTGCCCAACAAAACTGGCCTAGAGCTTATCGAGTCCATTAAGGAAATTGACCCAGACGCCTACATTATTATGGTCAGCGCTGATAGCAGCACCGATAACGTGAAAATATCCAGCAAACACGGCGTTAAAGGCTTCATGACCAAACCTTTCAACCGCGACCGAGTGCTTAAACATGTTATGAACTGCCCTACAGTTGAATTTATGGATGTGTAAATTAAGGTTTGCGCTCAAGCAGCCTTTACAGTTTTTGCGACACTTTTAGCAATGCCGCAACTGGCCGAATTGTCCAGCCCTGCAAAAACAACGAGCAAAGCACGACCATAAAGGCAATATTAAAGAACTCCCCATTCACTCCCAGTAGCACAGGAATGGTCGCCAAATAAATTGGAATTGCCCCACGCAAGCCAACCCACGAAATAAACAATTTTTCGCGCCAACTAAATGGTTCAAACGTGAGCGTCAAAAAGACCGCAACCGGACGCGCGACAAAAATCAACAATACGGCGATAATGACCGAGACAGAAACATCTTCAATCAACTCACTTGGCGTCACTAGCAGGCCCAAAACCAACATCATGCCTAATTGCGAGAGCCATGCGATTCCGTCCATAAATTGCAGCACAACATTCTTGGCTTTATAATCATGATTGCCAAGCAGCAAGCCAGCAATATAGGTCGCCAAGAAACCGCTTCCTTCGAGCATATTGGTGGCGCCAAATACCAGCAACCCTCCAGCCAGCGCAAAGATGGGGTACAGGCCAGAATCCAGCTCTAGTCGATCAAAAAACCAGATCAGCATTCGTCCGCCTGCAAAACCAAACGCCGCACCAATGCCGAGCTGCTTGACTAAATTCATACTAATCTCACCGACAAGGCTTTCCCCACCAGGCTCCGTTAAAATAAGGCCCACAAATGTCAGGGTCAGGAAGATGGCCATTGGATCATTGATACCGGACTCAACCTCCAATGTGTTTGCCATCTTTGGGGCGAGCTTCACCCCGCGCTGACGTAGCAATAAAAATACTGCCGCCGCGTCTGTCGAAGCGACAATGGAACCAAAAAGCAAGGCTTGCAATAGGTCCAACCCAAGCAGATACCACATGGTGACCCCCGTGATCCCCGCAGTGAACACCACGCCCACAGTGGCGAGTGATAAAGCTGGGCGAAGCGCGCTTCGAAAACTGCTAAGCGAGGTATGCACCCCACCATCGAAGAGAATAATGGCCAATGCCAAAGAGCAGACCGAGTAACTTAGCTGCATATCGTTAAACACAATGCCGCCCGGCCCATCTTGACCAAACAACACCCCTACCGCCAAAAAAGCTAACAGCAAAGGGGCTCCGGTGCGGTTGGAGAACATACCCACCAGAATACTGAGGCACAATATTAGACCACTAAAAAAGATAAACTGATTGGTGAAATCCATATGCCATGCCCTGATTGATAGGCAGAACAGCTATCATAAAGTCTGGAGAAAAACCATCAAAAGAGAGAATACTTATTAAGCTTGCACATGTCCGTCTAAAGCTTTTGCTTCAGCTCGATACGGTGGTAGCCCGCCTACGCTCACCTTGTGAGCTACGGAGGACACTCCTAGCTCTAATCGACTTCGCGTGGCGTAAGCCACCCGAAGCTCGAAGAGCGTAGGGTGGCGCCCAGAAGAAGACCAATAAAAACATTATATTTCATAATGATGAATGGGTTTTTGGCGCATTTTTAGCGCTCACCTCACTCCTCATCTGGGATTATTTCATGAACTCTTAAAACTCTATAATAGCGTGGCAACCCATTTCTATCAGTCTCTACGTTCACATCTACTCTGTATGAAGCCTTAAATGGATTCAGGTGAGGATCATCCACCAGCGCTTTAACCCTATCTTGATCCAGCTCTGAAACAATATATACAGGCAAAGGCTTATCGCTAATTGATTTTATAATTGCTTTATCACCTGTTCGGCCTTCTGACTTAGGATTTTCAATATTCGTTTGATGATAAAACATTAAAACGTTTGCGTACTCAGCGTCATTCCCATGCTCTAACACACGCTGTGCAATCAATGCCCCTTTCTGAGCTTCATAAGCCTCATCACTACTAAACCTAATGCTAAGTTTAGTGTCAGAAGTGCCTTCGGATTTTTCATACTGAATAACCGAAAGCCCGAGTGCGCCGCCTTTATTTTTGGAAACCACTTTCATTAGATTCCCTATATCTTCACACTCTTTGTTATTATACTCAATCTCTGACGAACAAATTGTGTCTTTTCTTGCGGCTAACTCAATAAAATAGCGCACCATTGCGTCTACCCTTTTTGTGAAACCCTCAAAATATGAAACATACTCCATTAAGGGCATCAGCGTGCCCAAAATAGAGCTTGCTCCTGCCAGCTCAGCAAGAATACAGTTGTTTTCGATGCGAGTAATATAGAGCTTTACATCTGCATCATTGAGTTTTGCGCCTTTATGCCTCGACTCTGCAACCAAATACTTTCGATACTGCTTAGCGAGAGCACCAAAAGAAAGAGTCAACTCCACAAGCTCAATTGGCTCATGAACATCAAAGTGTAAAATTATTCTTGCATCGCTTAATTCTGACATGCCCCCTTGTAGCATGGAAAGGGGCGGCCATGGAATTAGCCCTGCTCTAATAAAACAGCATATACAACCCTAACGTTTAAAGTATGACTTAAATGCAACAAACACCTTGAGTAATACTGGCGCACTTTTTGGCGTAAATTTGGCGCACTTTTACAAACCACTTATTTTAGCGGCACGCTAAAATTTTGTTTTTCATGTATTTTTCAAAACCCCGCCAAAAGGCAGAAACTCATTAACATATTGTTTTTTAACGGAAAAGGCGCCCTTGGTGCCCAGAAGAGGACTTGAACCTCCACTCCCCGAAGAGAACTAGCACCTGAAGCTAGCGCGTCTACCAATTCC
>CAYFFN010000099.1:0-6598 GCA_964342335.1 uncultured Azospirillaceae bacterium | reverse complement strand
TCCGGTGCGACATGCCAGTCCTCATAGGGGAACATAGTGGTTTGTGCGCCGGCTTGTGTCACGTCTAGCTCGGCAAGCGAAAGTTCTGGCAAGTCATCGGAAAGGGTCGTGTGTTCACCCGCATTGATACGGATACCGTTACGTAGTCCGGTTACTTGCGTTTCATCATCTTTAGGCAGAACGACCAAGCCTTGTGAGGATTCTAATAGCGTGAATTCGGGGTAAGCGCGGGTGGGGTATACACCAACGCCTGGGTTATAGAAGGGGCGCACGAGCATGGTATCGCCATAGATCGGATCGGTCAGCTCGACGGTCGTGCTATCTTGAATCACGGGGATGAAAATATGTGGGCGCAATCCATCCAGCACAGGTTCAATGCTGATAGGCTTACTGGCGATGCGGCGACCGGAGGCGACGTTAACGACCCATTGATAGCCTGCACCTTCGCGACGTGCCGAGATGCCGAGCGTGCCATCGGTCACAAAGCGCAGCACGGTTTGGCCGTCGATATCCAGTTGCTCAACATTTTGTACGGAGGCAGGCAGCAAACTACGCAGCAAGTCCAAACGCACATTCACTGGTGTATTAAAGACCACCCATAAATCATTGTAACGTTTAAACGCGGAAGCGGCGACACGCTCCTCCCAAGGGAAATAGATATCTACGCCGCGCGGTACTTGGCGCACTTTAAGCACGAAAGGCCGACCAGACTGGTCCTCCATTTCCGCAACTTCCTCGAGGCGTTCAGCATCGGATACGCTCTCTGGCGCTTCGGCGGCATTTGCTTCGGTTACGAATTCTTGCAAGTCCACTACGGGCTCTTGTGGTTGAGGTTCTGCGGGAATCTGCGCCGCCACATTTTCAGAAGGGGCTTCTTGAGCGGGCACTTTTTCTGTCACTGTTTCCGCTATCTCTGGTTCCGTAACGGGCGTTTCTTCCGCCGACACAGCTTCTGCGGCTTGAGGGGATGCCGGTTCGGTTTCTGCCACAGGCTCTTCTGGTGCTTCAGTTGCCGTTTCTTCAGCTATGGGAGCCGGTGTGGGTTCCGTGGGTGTCTCGATAACGGCCGCTTCTTCCGCAACAGCCACTTCCGCTGCAGGGGCGGCAGGCTTTGCTTGAGGGGTTGGTGCAGGGGGGGCAGCCGCGGGTTGTGCAGCGGCGACTGGCTGAGGAGGGGTTGGTTTGGTCTGAGGGGTTGCTACGGCCGTATTTGTTGGCTGTGCGGTTGGTTCTGTGGCGGCCGGCTGAGGTTTTGCAGTAGGCGTTGGCGCAGCGATAGGGGCAGGAGCGGGGCTTGGGGTAGGGGCTTGTGCCGTTTGGGTGCCTGCATCGCGCAATTCTAAAATATCAATGCCCGTAGCATTGCCAGAGACAAACTGACGGGTTTTGTAGGGGTTATTCGTTTGCAGTGTAAGGGTGCTACCATCTGCAGAGAGGGCGGCAGAGGCCACATAAGGGGATAGTTGGCTAACGATGGTGTTAGCATCAAATGCGGCAGGCGATTGGAAGCTGACCGTAATGGTGTTGCCATTTGCTTCTGCTTTAACGCGGTTTTGCTCCGGCCAAGAGAAGAAGATGCGCCCATAATCATTGATTTGGCGTACACTTAAGCGGGCGTCCATCGCAGCGAGTGCGGCAGGGCTTGCCGCTAATAAAATGCCAAGCACAGCGACGCATAGGACGACTCTGCCGCCCACCCTCATTGCATAACCTTTTGAATTTACTAACAACCTATCCATGCCCTTTGCGTGATTATAGGAAAAGAGCAAAAATCGTTCCAACTTTTACTGATGCTCACCCACAAAAAAGCCCATGGCTAAACTATTGGCAGAATAGCCAAAAATAGCACATGCTGCGGGTTGATTTAAGCGCTATCAAAAAGTGCGTCGATATCGTCTTGCGATGGTGCTGCTTCTGTTAGCTGTGGACCTTCCATCAAATGCTCGTCTGGACGCTCGACTTTGTCCAAAGAAATAGGTTCGTAACCTTCTGGGAGCGTGCCTCCGGTAAGCATCACCAAGTTGGTCAGACGCGCTTCCATATATTCCATGAGGCGCATCACCTTGTTGATACGTTGGCCGGTAATATCTTGGAAGTTACAGGCATCGTAGATCTTGGTAACCTCGTTACTTACTTTCTCGGTAAGTGACTGGTCATTTACGCGCGATGCCGCGTTTTGGATTACATCCACGGCATCCATGATGGTGTGGGTGGCGTCCTCAGTCATTTTCACGACTTCTGTCAGCTCCACGTTAGCCGCCGCGAAGTTGGCCGCAGCACCTGGGGTGATTTCATCTTGCGTGATAGAAAAAACTTCGGCTTTCAGCTGAATAATATCTTTGGCGAGCTTCTCAACTTCCATACCCAAGTCGATATGGCCATCGCCGAGACTCTCAGCAACGCCCTCAAGCATTGCGCTGATATCTTCTAGCGAAACTTCGCCTTTCTCAGCACGCATTTTCACCAGTTTATCGAGCACCTTCGTGCCTAGTTCTGTATGTGTTTCCGTCGCCATAACCTAACTCCCTGATAAGGCTGCCCACGCAGCTCTATAGTTATCCGCTAGTGTATAACTAAAAAGTTAAAATTCCCCAAATACAGACTCGAGCTTTTGCTTGAGCGTACCTGCATTAAACGGCTTAACAATGTAGTTATTTACTCCGGCTTCCTTGGCCTTAACGACGTTTTCCGTCTTACTTTCCGCAGTAATCATGATGAACGGGGTGGCTTTCTTGGCCTCATCCGCGCGCACTTTTTTAAGTAATTCGTAACCAGACATTGGTTCCATATTCCAATCGGAAATCACCAACCCATAGCGTTTTTCACCCATTTTCTCGAATGCCATGGTGCCATCCGTTGCCTCGTCTACATTATCGAAACCAATCTGTTTGAGCAGGTTTTTGATGATGCGAAGCATGGTCTTATAATCATCCACGATGAGGATGGGCATATTCTTATCTACAGCCATGAGGACTTCTCCTTTTTTTCTCTGTGCGTAGCCACTATTCTTTTGCTGACGAATGCCAGTAATTATGCCGCGATAGCATGGCCAAAACAAGTTGTAAATTAATGAACGTGCTGCGATGCCGAAGGAGGGCCTTTTTATGCGATGGACCGACATAAATGACATAGCTATAGAGCTGGAAGAGCGTCATCCAGATGCGGACAATGTGAACCTGCGTTTCACGGATTTGCGGGATTGGGTGGTGGCCCTCCCAGGGTTTGAGGATGATGCAAACGGTTGTAATGAAAAGATATTAGAGGCCATTCAGATGGCGTGGCTGGATGAGCGCGAGGATTAAACTGGCCGATATTGCCGCTACGCAAGCATTGGCCGAGCAGGTTGCGCCACTGTTGCAAGTGGGTGACTGTCTGTTGCTTTATGGTGACGTTGGGCTGGGGAAAACCAGTTTCACGCGGTTTCTCATCGGCGCGATGCAGCATAAGCCTGAGGAGGTAACCAGCCCTACCTTTACCCTTGTGCAGCCGTATCGCGTATCCTTGGCGAATGGGGCACTGATCAACTTGCATCATTATGACCTATACCGTTTGGAATCTCCCGCAGAATTAGAAGAGTTGGGTTTTGAGGAATCGGTAGAAACGGGAATAGCGGTAGTGGAGTGGCCCGAAAAGGCGCTGGATTATCTGCCCAAAGACGCGGTAAAAATATCTTTTGAGGCGGGGCCATGCGAACAGGCGCGTGAAATACATATAGAAGCGCCGGATGATTGGTCGGATAGAATGCAATTATTACTCGAAGGATGGAAAAGTCATGCAGCTTGAGCGAGAAGCATTGCGCGATGCGTTTCTGACGCGGCATGGATGGTCAGACGCAGAGCGGAGATTACTAGCGGCAGACGCCTCTTTTCGGACCTATGATCGTTTGAAGAAGCCAGATGGTAGCAGTGCCGTTTTTATGAATGCTCCACCCCCACACGAAGATGTCGGTCCATTTGTCCGTACCACCCATTTGCTGCACCATTACGGGCTTTACGCGCCAAAATTGTTGGCGCAAGATGTGGTGAATGGTTTCCTGCTTTTAGAAGATTTTGGTGATGCTCGAATTGCAAAGGTGTTGCAAAATGAGAAATCAAACGAGCTGCGCTTATATACCCAAGCGATGGATGCACTGATTGCTCTTTATAAGCAACGTAAAGAAGTGCAGCATGAAGGCGTGCGCTTATACGATGAGGCCGAATATCTGCGTGAAGTTGGCCTCTTCACGGAGTGGTGGCTGCCTAAAATGATGCCGGAAAAGCAAGAAGCCTTCACAAAAAAATACCTATCCGTGTGGAAGAAGCTGCTCAAACAGATTCCGCTCGCAGAAGATGTGCTGGTGCTTCGCGATTTTCATGCGGATAATCTGATGGCCTGTGACGATGGGCGCCTCGGCCTGCTGGATTATCAGGACGCATTGATGGGCGATGCGGCTTACGATGTGGTTTCGCTGCTTGAGGATGCCCGCCGAGACGTAAGCGGCCAAGTGGTGCAGGATTGCCTCGCTTATTACGTCCAGCAAACTGGGCAAAAACGTGAGGATTTCATGCAGTGTTATTATCTGCTTGGCGCGCAGAGGAACCTGAAGATTTTGGGTATCTTCATGCGGCTTTGCCTACGCGATGGCAAGGCAAGCTACCTTGCCTATATGCCACGCGTTTGGGCGCATTTGCAGGCCGATCTACAGCATCCCTCACTAAAAGAACTTTCGGAATTGATGCAGGAAATACCGGAATCCTTGCGCATAGCTCCGGATGTGACGGGAGCAGCTGCATGAAAGCGATGGTCTTAGCGGCAGGGCTTGGCACGCGTATGCGGCCTTTAACGCTCGAAACGCCCAAACCGCTTATCGAAGTGGGGGGTAAAGCATTGATTGACTGGAGCCTAGAAGGTTTGAAGGATGCGGGCATTACAGATATTGTGGTGAATGCCAGCTATCTTGGTGAGCAAGTCGCTACTCATATCGCAACGAAATCCGATTTGAGTATACGACTATCACACGAAGATGCGCCCTTGGAAACAGGAGGGGGGATTAAGAAGGCACTGCCTTTTTTAGGGTCTGATCCCTTCTTAGTGATGAATAGCGATGCATTTTGTTTGCCAGCCAAGGAGGCGATTGAAGAGCTCAGAAACGTGCATGAACAAGCAGGGAATGCTATCACTTTGTTGGTGCAGCCTGTGGAGAAAGCTGTGGGGTATAATGGCCGAGGTGACTTCGCGCTTACGGATGAAAGAAAGTTACGCCGCCGGCAACCAGAAGACGAGCAGCTTCCATTTGTATTTACAGGAATGCAGATGCTGGACCCTTCCATTTTTACAGGCGTTGCGGAAGAGAAGTTCTCGATGAATTTGCTTTATGACGCGTCGATTGACGGGAACGCTGTGCTACAAAAAGTGACGGCCTGTATACATGAGGGCATATGGCTACATGTGGGTGCGCCAGATGAAAAAGCAGCCGCTGAGGCGTATCTTATAGATCATCCGGCAGGCGAATAGTGCCGCCTATCTTGGCGGGTGCCATAGTGCCTGGAGCAATAGCGATGGCCCCCATAGGGCGCAGCAGATGTGCAAAATTATGGCTTGGCGAAATGGTCGTGCCTGCGGCGTAATCGCTCTCGAAATCTCCATCAGTCGTGAATAGCTTGCCACCATTGGGTAGATGGATAGAGCCATTACTACGAATCTCGAAGGCGCCTGGCGCTGGGATATAGGCGTAATAATTATCGTTAAGCACGATATCTACCCCATCCGCAAAATTGAAGCTTCCCGCCCCCCAAGGTAGATAGACGCGTGAGCTATCGCGCACATAGAATGCGGTATTTGCAGCCGATTCTGCCACGACAGTTTGCATATCAGCCAGCTCGTAAAACTGTAGATTGGTTTCAGGCTGGAATAAGAAGCTGGCATCATCGGTATTCAGATACATGATATCGGGGCTGCAGCTGCCCTGCATAGGAAGCTGCTTGACGCTGCACGCTGTTTTGGCTGAGGGCACAATAGCAATGCCCCCCATATTACTTGGCATCCCAAATAAAACCTGATTCTTCTGTTGGCAGTTCGTCCCCTGTGCCGTGAAGCTGTTCCCGTTGCGGCGGATAATCACAAACTCCGTTTCTTGATTATAGTTAGGTGTGATCGTGCTTTGACTTGGGACGCTAGGGTTCACAACTTTCACGGGGTTACTGTCCGGCTGCAGTTGCACGGAGAGGAATCGCGTATTAGCGCCGATGGTAAAATATTGTTCCATCGGTGGAATGGGTACAGATTTGCTGCTATCGCCCCCTATACAAAAATGTGATGGAAAGGCGATCTCGCTCTGTTTGACGAAACGCGCGCTCTCACCAGAGCCCTGCTTGCGGTAGAGGTGCAGTTTGCTAGCGCTTTTTTTGATGTAGCCAATAAATTCTGCGTCTGCATCAAGCGTAAAAGGTGCGTCTATGAGCTCAATAGAGCCACCGCAAGGCATTTCATAAGATCCGCTAACTGTGGCAATATCCACGGTATCACCGCGCATTTCGCAGCTTGTTGTTTCCTCTTTGCCATTGCCACGGCCGCCATCATTTACGGGTGGAAGATTAGGACTGGAGGGGGATGGGTCTTG
>CAYFFN010000098.1:0-6612 GCA_964342335.1 uncultured Azospirillaceae bacterium | reverse complement strand
CAGCGCCCGCGCCTGCGCCACAAGCAACCCCTGTTGCACAAGCCGCGCCAGAGCCCACAGCTGCGCCCGCTCCGCAAGTGGCAGTACCGCAAACCCCTGCAACGCAATTTGCAGAGAGCCCGTTTGCGCCACCTGCAACCAGCGCAAGCGCAATGGATATGAGCGATACGCTTCCAGGTGGTACCGTTACCGTAGATGAAGCGATTCCTGTTGCGCCGATGGACCGAGTGGAAACCGTACAGCGTCCTGTTGCTGCATCACCGTCTACCTACTCAGCGCAAGCGATTGCCGCGCGCGGTATGCCTAGCCAAGCGATTGACCAAAAAACCTACTGGGCGCAAATCAGCAAATTCCAATCGCAACAAGCAGCGCTCGGCTTCTGGGATGCGTTCCGCTCGCAGAACCCTGCCTTCCCTGCGGTGCGTGTGCGCGTGACCCAATCTTATATGAAGAGCAAATTGGGCAGCCAAGATGTGGCGCTACGTGTCGGCCCGTTCGATGGCCCCGGCATGGTGGGCGCTCTGTGTAAGAACCTGCCAGCTGCAGGCGTAAGCTGTAGTGTAGTGGCTGATCTCGGCACCTCTGCATCTGCGAGCAATCAACGTGGCCGTATGCCTGCCAGCCGTTACAACAACCGCTACCAAGCATCCAGCTACCGCCCAAGCGCAGGTGGCTATTGGCTACAGCTCGGTGCGTTTGATACCCCACCCCAAGCCGAAGCCGCATGGGCAGACCTGCAAGAGCAAATGCCAGAATTCTTAGGCCAGCTAAAGCCGGAAATTTCTACACCGCCACTCTCTAGCAGCAATAAAGCAAAATTCCGCCTACGTACGGGACCGTATATGCGCGTCTCTTCTGCAGCGGATTTATGTGGCCAACTCAAGCAACGCGGCGTGCGTTGTCTGGTAGTGAGCGGCAACTAGTTAAGGTTAAATTATGGTGAGTAAAGCGCTCGATTCCCTGTGGAAACGCGGATGCGAATTCTTAGGCAGTGACTACGCCATTCTCGGCGGCGCGATGAGCTGGGTGTCCGAACGCAACCTCGTTGCGGCACTCTCTAATAGCGGCGCGTTTGGCGTGATTGCGGCAAGCTCTATGCCACCCGAATTGCTGCAAACCGAAATCCAAGAAACCAAAAAGCTTACGCAAAAACCCTTTGGCGTAAACCTCATCATCATGCACCCCAAGCTGGATGAGCTGGTAGAGGTATGTATCGCCGAAAAGGTGAGCCATGTCGTGCTCGCGGGCGGCATCCCCAAAACCCCGACGATTCAGCGCTTGAAAGACGGCGGCTGTAAAGTGATTGGCTTCGCCCCTACCGCAAGCATCGGCAAAAAACTCATCCGCGCAGGCATTGATGCGCTGGTGATTGAAGGCATGGAAGCCGGCGGCCATATCGGCCCTGTTGCGACTTCTGTTCTCGCGCAAGAAATTCTGCCCGAGATTAAAGACGTGCCCGTCTTTGTCGCAGGTGGCATTGGCCGTGGCGAGGCGATGGTCTCCTACCTTGAGATGGGCGCCGCAGGCGTGCAAATGGGCACACGCTTTGTGTGTGCAGCAGAATCCATCGCGCATGAAAATTTCAAAAAAGCTTTCGTCCGCGCGAATGCACGTGACGCGATTCCATCAGTGCAATACCACCCCGATTTCCCCGTCATTCCCGTGCGTGCGATCATCAATAAAGCGTCCGAAGATTTTATGGCCTTCCAGCGCGAGACGGTAGAGAAAGTCCAACGCGGTGAACAAGAAAAGAACGACGCGCAATTGGCTATCGAACATTTCTGGGCAGGCGCGCTGCGCAAAGCCGTGATTGAAGGCGATATCGAGAATGGTTCGCTCATGGCGGGCCAAAGTGTTGGCATGGTCAAAGCCGTGCAGCCAATGCAAGAAATCATCGACGAAATCATCGCGCAGGCGGATGCCTATCTCGCCGATTAAGCGCCGCTATGCAGCGTTGACAGCACGCTGAACCCCGTCTATTCTGCGCAAAATTAACACATGAGATGAATGTGGACGCTTTGGCAGCAGAACCTACCCCAACACCAGCGGGCATCCCCGCGAATCGCCATCCTCATATGGGTGCGTATCTGCGCGAATTGCGCGAATTTTACAATCTCGATTTAGAGACCGTCTCGCTGCATACCCGCATCCAAATCCGCTATATTGACGCGCTGGAAAAAGGTGCGCTAGAGGTGCTTCCAGCACGTACTTATGCCCGTGGCTACACCATGAAATACGCCGAGTTCCTAGGGCTCGACCCAGAGCATACCATTCAGAATTATCCGGGCTTAGAAAGCGCACCCAAGCCCACGCCGGCAGAACCAGAAGTAGCCGTAGCAGCACCGGCTCCTACCTCCAAAGAAACGGTGATTGTCGCGCCCACGCCTAAGCCAAAGACGCCCAAGCCTGCCAAGGCAGAAACGCCAGCGCCCGCAGCGCAGCCGGCAGCAGAAGAACCCCCCAAAGCAGAGCCAACCACCAGTAGCAAAGCCGCATTCAATCCGATGCTGGTATGGGGCTTGGTGGCCTTCGCATTGGTGATTGGTGTATTGATGCTGAGCGGAACCTCTCCGTCAGAAGACGAAGCAGCCGCCGCAGAGACGGCCGAGCTTGAGCCACTTCGCGCGCCTATCTTGGATAGTATCGAAAGCAGCACGACCATCCAGCCCGCAAGCCATGATTGCTTCGGTGAAGCAGGCAGTACAAGCCCGCTCTGCTGGGAAGCGGATATCGAGACGCCCAAACATGCCTTCGGCCCGAAAGCCGAAAGCACCCAGCCATTACGGGTTTCTGAATAACATGTTACCACGTCGCAAAAGCTACACGGCCAATGTCGGCGGCGTGCGCGTGGGGGGCAATGCGCCTATCGTCGTGCAATCCATGACCAATACCGACACGGCCGATATTGCGGGCACGGTCGCGCAAATCAAAGCGCTGGCGGATGCCGGATCCGAGCTCGTGCGCATCACCGTCAATAACGAAGAATCTGCCGCCGCCGTGCCAGAGATTCATGCGCAACTCCTCAAAGCCGGATACGAAACGCCCATCGTCGGTGATTTTCACTATAACGGCCACCGCCTGCTTGCGGATTATCCCGCCATGGCGGAGGCGCTTGCAAAATACCGCATCAATCCGGGCAATGTCGGCTTCGGCGCGAAGCAAGATGCGCAATTCACCGAAATGATTGAAGCGGCGATTCGCTACAACAAACCCGTGCGTATCGGCGTAAATTGGGGCAGCCTCGACCAATCCCTCCTCGCGAAATTGATGGACGAAAACGGCAAATTACCCGAGCCCAAAGAGGCCGATGCCGTGGCGCAAGAAGCGCTCGTGCGCTCCGCACTTGATAGCGCAGCCAAAGCCGAAGCCATTGGCCTCGCGCCGGAATATATCACCCTCTCTTGTAAGGTAAGCCGCGTGCAACAGCTCATCGCGGTCTATCGTGATTTGGCCGCGCGCTGCGAATATCCGCTGCATCTCGGCTTGACCGAAGCAGGCATGGGCAGCAAAGGAATCGTCGCTTCCACCGCGGCGCTCAGCGTGTTGCTACAAGAAGGCATTGGCGATACGATTCGCATCTCCCTCACACCGGAGCCGAATGGCGACCGCACGCAAGAGGTGATTGTCGCGCAGGAATTGCTGCAAAGCATGGGCATCCGCAACTTCGTGCCGATGGTAACGGCCTGCCCCGGCTGTGGCCGCACCACCAGCGTGTTCTTCCAAGAGCTGGCCGACAAAACACAAAAATATTTGCGCAAGCAAATGCCGATTTGGGCACGCGAATATGACGGCGTCGCGGAGATGAATGTGGCCGTGATGGGCTGTATCGTAAACGGCCCCGGCGAGAGCAAACACGCCCATATTGGTATTAGCCTGCCGGGCACGGGCGAGTCCCCCGCCGCACCCGTTTTTGAAGACGGCAAGAAAACCGCCACGCTGCGCGGTGACCATATCGCTGAGCAATTTATCGAGATGATTAACGCCTATGTCGAGCGCACCTATGGCGCGCAAAATAAGGTTGCCTAACCCGAGAAACACTTTATAACTAAACCTGCGTGGAGCGCTTCGGTGCCGCGCCCAACCATCCTAAAGATTGTTTGCATGAGCCAAAAGCTACAGCCGGTACGCGGCACCCATGATTTACTGCCCGAAGCAGCCGCCGCCCATCGCGACGTTGCGGACCGCGCCCGCGCGATTGGTGCGCTCGCAGGCTTTGAAGAAATTGCCCCGCCGATTTTTGAGTTCTCGGAAGTCTTCCACCGCACGCTGGGCGAAACCTCTGATGTGGTAAGCAAGGAGACGTACACGTTTGAAGATCGCGGCGGCGAATCGCTCACGCTGCGCCCCGAACTCACCGCATCGATTTGCCGTGCCTTCATCAGCAACGGACTGCAAGAAAAACTGCCATGTAAATTCTTCTATCACGGCCCCGCCTTCCGCTATGAGCGTCCGCAAAAAGGTCGCCAGCGCCAGTTCCATCAGATTGGTATGGAGTGGCTAGGCACAGCCAGTTACCACGCGGATGTCGAGATGATTGCGCTCGGCCAAGCCGTGCTGGAAGCACTTGGGTTAGAAAAACATATCACCCTCACCCTCAATTCACTGGGCGATAGTGAGAGCCGCGCTGCACACCGCGAGGCATTGGTCGCGTATTTTACGCAATATAAAAACGACCTCAGCGACGATTCCAAAATCCGTTTGGAGAAAAATCCGCTGCGTATTCTCGATTCGAAAGACGAAGGCGACCGTAAGCTGATTGCAGGCGCGCCATCCCTCGCGGCGCATTTCAATGCCGAGAGCGCACACTTCTTTGAGCAGGTGCAAGAAGGACTTGCGAGCCTCGGCATCAGCGCAGAGATTGACACGAACCTCGTGCGCGGGCTGGATTATTATTCGCACACCGTATGGGAGTTTGTGACCGATGCGCTGGGTGCGCAAGGCACGGTGCTGGCAGGTGGGCGCTATGATAGCCTCATCGGCATGATGGGCGGACCAGAAACCCCTGCGATTGGCTGGGCTGCGGGCGTGGAACGCCTTGTCGCGCTGCGCGAAGAGTTGGGCCAAAAGCCCCCCGCACACACCGCACCGCGCGTGGCCGTTATCCCGATGGACGATGCAGCAGACCGCCTGGGTTTCGCGGCACTCAAGACGCTACGCGAAGGCGGCATCCATGCCGAGCCGATTCTTGGCGGCGCGATGGGTAAGCGCTTTAAGAAAGCCGACAAGATGGGCGCGAC
This sequence comes from uncultured Azospirillaceae bacterium, assembly GCA_964342335.1. Taxonomy (GTDB): domain Bacteria; phylum Pseudomonadota; class Alphaproteobacteria; order Rickettsiales; family UBA3002; genus CAYFFN01. The sequence continues at coordinate 1,375 of CAYFFN010000098.1, read as the reverse complement.
CCATGTCGTCGTCATCGGCGAAGAAGAAGTACAGGCCGCAACGGTAAGTTTGCGCAACATGAAAGACGGTAGCCAGCAGAGCCTGACGCTGGATGCCTTGGTGGGAGCACTATGAGCATCGATAATAAATTGGACGGGCTGATTGCGCGTCATAAGGAACTCAATAATTTGATGTCGCAGCCGGACAAGTTGGCGGGCGGCGAATTTGCGAAGGTGAGCAAAGAGCTTTCTGACCTCACCCCTATCGTGGAAACGGCGATGGCACTCAAGCAAACCAAGCAAGAGCTGGCAGACACCGAAGCACTGCTCAAAAGCGGTGACGAAGATATGAAAGAGCTCGCCGAAGAGGAAAAAGAGCAGCTGCTCAAGCTGATTCCCGAGCTGGAGCATCAGCTCAAAGTCTCGCTACTGCCGAAAGACGAAGCGGATGATAAAAACGCCATTCTCGAAGTGCGCGCGGGTACGGGCGGCGACGAGGCAGGCCTATTCGCCTCCGAACTGTTCCGCATGTATCAACGCTTTGCCGAGCGCAAAGGCTGGAAGTTCGAGGTGATGGAAATATCTGAAACCGGCGTCGGCGGGTATAAAGAGGCGAGTGCCTCCATCAGCGGCAAAAGCGTGTTCCGTAACATGAAGTTTGAATCTGGCGTACACCGCGTGCAGCGCGTGCCTGAGACCGAATCTGGCGGCCGCATCCACACCTCTGCCGCAACCGTAGCCGTGCTGCCAGAAGCAGAAGAAGTAGACATCCAAATCAACGAAGCGGATCTGCGCATTGACGTATTCCGTGCCAGCGGCCCGGGTGGCCAGTCGGTGAACACGACCGATAGCGCCGTGCGTATTGTGCATATTCCCACCGGTATCACGGTGAGCCAGCAAGACGAAAAATCGCAGCATAAAAACCGCGCCAAGGCGATGAAGGTTCTGCGCGCGCGCCTCTATGACCATGAGCGCCAAAAGGTGGACCTAGAGCGTTCCGCTGCACGTAAAGGCCAAGTGGGCAGCGGCGACCGCTCCGAACGTATTCGCACCTATAACTTCCCGCAAGGGCGCGTGACCGATCACCGCATCAACCTCACGCTATACCGCCTGAACGAGATTATGGATGGCGATTTGGAAGAGCTGGTAGACACGCTCACCACCGAAGACCAAACCGCACAAATGGCCGCCATGGCAGAGGATGCTGCATGAGCCTAGCCGCCACAACGTCACCCCAGCAGACCGTGCGCGAATGGCAGCATGCCATCGCCAAGCAGCTCGCCGAGACGGGCTCTGAAACGGCATTGCTGGATGCACGCTTGTTACTGCAACATACGCTGGGATGGGACATGACCCACATGGTAGCGCAAAGCGATTACGCGCTAAACACGAAGGA
>CAYFFN010000097.1:0-6687 GCA_964342335.1 uncultured Azospirillaceae bacterium | reverse complement strand
TAGCGGCTTATTCACCCCAGGCTATGCGCAATCGCTCTTTGGGTTTGACCTGAGTTGGTTGTTTGGTATGGGAGGATTTTATTGCGTAGGTCCCGTCCCATCCGGCAAATTATTTGATAGTGGCGGTATCCCTGCAGGTATCGATAGCTCACATATCTTCACCTTCTTTGTCGCGAAGATGGAAGATATTATGAGCGAGATTTACAGCACCATGTTCTGCGGAATGCAGGATGCGATTGCGTATCCGCTCTCGGCAGTGTTGACCTTGTTCGTTGTGTTTATGGGGGCGGGATTTGTGATTGGGATTGTACCATTCACCGCAAAAGACATCACTATAATATTCACCAAATTTGCTTTGGTAATGTTGTTCTCTACGCAAGCGGATTTGGCAATCGGGCTGGTGTATAATTTCTTCATCGTGGCGGCACGTGAGGGGATAGAGATTGTGCTCTCCACTATCTATTTGCCCGGTGGCGGGGGAGACCCAACGATGGCACATGTGTTTGGCCTATTGGATAATGCTTTTTCTGCTGTGTTGAATAAAACCCAAATGAGCGGCACTGAGAATCTATGCCAGAATGGCTTGTTCGCCTTTCTTGCGTTGGTGATGGTGGCATTCCCACCCCTATTTGCGATGGCGATGGTGATTATTATTAAATTGATCGTGGCGTTTGTCCGTGCCGTATTTGGATATCTGCTTGCACTGCTGGCCATCACCTTCTTGCTGACCTTGCTGCCTATTTTTGCAAGTTTTGCACTCTTTAGTCCTACGCGTCCCTTGTTCGATAAATATATTGGCTATCTCATTTCTTTCTCATTCCAAATGATGGTGGTGTTTGCCTTTATCGCCATCATACTAAGTATGGATATTTATGGAAAATTTGATGAGACGTTCAGCTTGATCATTGAGGTGCCTGAAGAGCAGCGTATTAAAGTTCCCGGTGCTGCGACGGCCGTGTTTGATCTTGAAGACATTATACCGATTCCGTCTTGTACGATTTGTCAGGTTCAGCCATCAGAAGACCCAGATAAGGAATATGAGTGTGTTATTGGGCCAGATGGTGAGCCACTCGCCATGAACCCTGCGGAGTTGAGAGGATTTGTAGATAACCCAAGTAACCCAGATGGAGATCCGTTTGGCTTTATCAAATTTATTGGTACCCAAGTGATGGTGTTGGCCATTCTCGCCTATTTGATCGAGGGCATGCTGAGCTATGTTCCGGGTATGGCGCGTGAATTGGGTGGTCAGCGTAACGCTGGTCAGTTGGGCGGCGGCCAAGGGGCCGACAATTATGGTGCGAAAATCACTATGTTTGGTAGTGGCCTGGCAGACCGCGTGACGCAAGGATTTCAGCAAGGCTACGACGATGGTGCATCCCAAGGCGGTAACACGGTGAGCGCGATTGCATCTGGTCTGCAGGGGGCAAGTTCCGGTCTTACATCGGGCTTGATAGATGAAGGCGCTACCTTCATCGGTACGCTTGGTCGCCGCTAGTTAGGCTCTGGTGTGGATAGGCCGCCTCGGCCGCTTGCAATTGATGGACCCCAATATATAGTCACGTGAAGGGTGCAAAACCCCTATAAATGCTAATGGTGGCGGTGTGTTAGGCAAAAAGAAAGATAGCAACGGCGCGAATCACGAGTCCAAGAATTGGTACCGTGACAAGCATCAATATATCTTGGTTCAGCGCAATATTCTGGCGGTGGTCACGCTCGGCTGCTTGGGCGTTGCTTTGCTTTCCGTCTTTGCAATTATGCAGCTTACGCCACAAAAAACGGTCGAGCCATTTGTGGTGAAGATTGATGAAAAGACAGGGCGTGTCACACAGGTGCGGGAGTCAACCAAGTCTGCTTTCACTGCAAACGAAGTGGTGGATGATTATTTTGTGGTTAAGTATGTGCGTTCTCGCGAGACCTATGACCTGACCGATTTGCGCCATAATGCGGGCGTGGTGGGTGTGATGAGCGAGCCGCCTGTATACCGTGACTATCGCGTGGCAATTTCGCAGAATAATCCGGAAAGCCCAGCAGCCACGCTTAAAAATGCAGGCAAACGCACAGTGGAATTCAAGTCTATTACATACCTCAAGAATGCAGCGAACCCAAAAGACACAAACCCGCGCAGTAAAACCGCGCAAGTGCGCGTGGTGATGCGTGATAGCATGCCTCAATTGCGCGCGCCCATAGAACATCACCGCATGATTACACTGCAATTCGAATATGCGGATTTAAGTTTGAGCGAGAATGATCGCTACATTAACCCGCTGGGCTTTTTAGTGACCAGTTACCGTTCAGATAGGGATGCCGCCTTATGATGACACGCAATGTAGAATGGTGGGCGGGTATAACGCTTGTATTGGCCTTGTTTCTTTCTGCGGGGTTGGCAAGTGCCTCTGAGCCGGTGGTAACTGACAGTCGTATCAAGGTCTTCGTTTATAATGAGAACGATGTGTATAATATACTCACCCATTATGGCTATCAGTCTAATATTGAGTTTGGTGAGCATGAAGCGATTCGCACTATCTCGATTGGGGACCGTGTGGGCTGGCAGATTGTTCCGGCAGGGCGTCGCCTCTTCATTCGTGCACTGGAAGAAAGTGCGCATACCAATATGACAGTGGTAACCAATAAGCGCGCCTATCAGTTTGATTTGCAGGCTAGCGCGGGAGGAGATTTGCCGCGTACGCATGAGTTAGTGTATGTGGCGCGTTTCTACTATCCCGATGTGGATGATAAGTCGCCTGTGCCACCTATTTATACCGATGACACACCGGCACTTCCCATGCCCAAGCCATCTGCACCAGCGTATAGTATGTCGTCTGCCGCGCCTTCTGCGTTGCCGCGCTTTAATTACCAATATACCTATTCTGGCCCGAACGGTGCAGCACCGGTTAAAATTTTTGACGATGGGCGTTACACCTTCTTCAAGTTTGGTCAGGGTACCCAGTCGTTGCCGCAATTTTATCGTTTGACTGCGCAAGGTCAGGAAGTGCCTGTTTCATCACGGGTAACGCCAGATGGCTTCGCGGTGGTAGAGGGGGTCTCTGATCGATTCTTGCTGCGCAGCCCTCAAGGTGTGATTCAAGTGTATAATGAACAGCAATATCGCGGTAGCTGATGGCGGACGATTCTAGCAATATTCCACCACCGCCTCCTCCGCCTCCTCCGGGCGGGAATGTGCCTCCGCCTCCGCCACCTTCTGGAGGTGGAATGGAGCCTCCTCCGCCTCCGCCAGAGGATTCGGGGCTTCAACAAAACACTGCCCCTGCAGTAGCTGCGCCTCCAGGTAAAACGCTAGTTGTACTCGGCGTAGTGATTGTGTTTGTGGTGTTCCTATTATCACAGCTGTTCGGTGGCAGTGATGCCCCAACGGTTGATGCAAGCAAGCCACAGCCTAAAACGGTGGCCAGCACCAATGTCGCAACGGGCGGACCGACTGACCTGCCTCCGATTGTGGATGTGCCTACTGCTGTGCCCCCTGCACCTATGCCCATTCAAATTGATATTGAGCCACCCGCTTTGCCGCCAAGCACGCCTATTCCACTGGTCGGCAGGGAGACGAACGAGATTGATAATGAGCGTCTTTTAATGCGTCAGCGTTCCAATATGTTAATTGTGGACGAGGGAGGAGGGCTGTTTTCTGGTAACGATGAGCAAGATCAGATGACACCAACAGGTGATCCGAATCAGGATTTTGCGCTCCGTGTTTCTAGGACCGAGGCAGATACCGTCGAAACAGGTCATGTGGGTAATTTGCGCAGTACAATTGCGCAAGGGCGTCTAATCCATGCGGTACTTGAGAGTGGGATTAACAACGATCTCCCTGGGCCGATACGCGCGATTGTAAGCCGTGATATTTTTGCTGAAGCGGGGCGCGAGAAATTGATTCCACGCGGCAGCCGCCTTATTGGCGTGTATAATTCGGATGTGCAAGATGGTCAGGCGCGTATCCTCATCGTTTGGACGCGGATGATTCGCCCGGACGGCGTGGATGTGATGTTGAATTCTCCGGCGGTGGATCAGCTAGGTATGGCCGGTGTTCCCGGTTCCGTGGATAATAAGTTTGCGCAACTCTTTGCGCGCGCGTTGCTCACCAGTTCTATCAATATTGCGATTGCTATTGGTGCGCAGGAGCTCATCAATGACGATAGTGGCTCTTCCACCACGTCGAATGCAAACGGCTCTACGACTCAGTCTGGTCAAGCCGGTACACTTGCAACAGTAGAAGCGCTGGATCGTTTGGGCGGTGTGACAGAGGATTATCTGGATCGCTTCCTCAATGTTCGCCCAACCATTACATTAGACCAAGGCACCAAAATGAATGTATTCGTCAATCGCGATCTTATTTTCCCAGCAAATCTAAGCGGCGCGGGGTTTGTCGAATGAGTTTGACGGCCCTCTCCACCTATCTCGCTCCGATGCAGCATTTGCTGGATCAGGAGGGTTTGTCAGAGATTTCGATAAATGCTCCGGGTGGTGCGTTTATCGAACATAAAGGCGAGATGGAATATATAGAAATTCCTGCGCTTACCTATGATCACTTGATGGCCCTAGCTCAGCTGCTCGCCCAAGCCACAGAGCAAGCCGTGAGTGAAGAAAAGCCGTTGCTTTCTGCTACGTTGCCAGAAGAGGGTTATCGTGTGCAGCTCGTTTTGCCGCCTGCGGTGGAAAAAGGTACGGTGGCCATTTCCATCCGTAAAAAAGCGACGCTTAATTTTGATTTGGATACCTATGAGCAGTTTGGTGCGTTTGATCAAACCAAGACGGTAGCAGAAGTAGATAATACCGATGCAGAATTGCGCGCCTTGTTGGATGCAGGTGAGGTGAAGCAATTCATCGCGCAGGCGGTGCGCTTGCGTAAAAACATCATCGTGAGCGGTGGTACGTCTACCGGTAAAACGACCTTTATGAATGCGGCGCTCAAAGAGATTCCCAGCGAAGAACGTATTATCACCGTGGAAGACGCGCGTGAAGTGGTGCTAGACCATATCCCTAACCATTTGCATTTGATGACCTCGAAGGGGGGGCAAGGCCGTGCGAATGTGACCACGCAGGATTTGATTGAGGCGTGTCTACGCTTGCGTCCTGACCGTATTATTCTTGGGGAATTGCGTGGCGCTGAGGCCTTTAGCTTCTTGCGTGCAATTAACACGGGTCACCCCGGTTCTATCGCAACGTTGCACGCCGATAATCCGGCCATGGCGATTGAGCAGCTTATTCTGATGATTATGCAGGCGGATTTGGGCATTACGCGTGACCAAATCAAAAAATATGTCGAAAGTGTGATAAATGTGATTGTCCAGCTCAAGCGCGAGAGCGGCGGACGACGTTTCGTATCAGAAATATATTTCAAAGAGTCTGATCATTAGGGTAGAATCCCTGTATGCCAAAACAAGTTAAAGCCTTTCTCGGACGCCTAATGCTTTTAGGGTTGGTTCTCTTTATCTTGTTTGTGCCGACCTATACGGGCATGTTCGCTGGCTATGTAATGTCGCATCAGCATATTATGCAAAGCGCAGGGCGCGCCGCTCCCCCAGTAAATGATTACCTTTCTCGTCTGCCTAACGTGATAGGAATGGTAAAGGCATATCAAGCACAGCATGCAACCGTCAAAGCTGCAATCAGTCGCAGTACCAAAGAATGGCTCAAGCAAGCCGACGCGCTTTACCAGCAGAATCGCTTACCCGCAGCGCAGATGAACAGCTACCGTAGCTACCGTTTTTACTCGCCGCTTTACAGTAGTTTTGATTATAAAGTGAAGTTCTATGGCCCACTTGGTGCAGGTGCATTTCTAGCGCTTTTCACCTTATTCATCATGCGTGCACCGCTATCGGATTTCCGTCCGTTCCAAGAGAAAGAAACCATCCACGGGGATGCGAAATGGGCGAGTGAGCAAGAAATCCGCAAAGCCAAATTGCGCGCGAAGAAGGGGCTATTGCTAGGGCGAACCGGGGCGAAAAACTATCTGGTGGCAGATGACTTCCAGCACGTATTGCTCTTTGCTCCTACCGGTTCGGGTAAGGGTGTGGGTTTCGTAATCCCGAACTTACTCTATTGGGAAGAGTCAGTGATTTGCCACGATATTAAAGGGGAGAACTACGAGCTCACCAGTGGCTATCGTAACAAAAAGCTCAAGCAAGATTGCTATTATTGGAACCCTGCTGATCCAAACGGTATGTCCCATTGTTATAACCCGTTGGATTGGTTGTCTGAGAAGCCCGGTCAGCTGGTGGATGACGTGCAGAAGATTTGTAACTTGATTCTGCCCGAGCAAGAATTCTGGCAGAACGAAGCGCGCTCATTGTTGCTGGGTGTGATTCTCTACCTCGTAGCAGTGCCAGAGAAAATCACCAGCTTTGGTGAGGTGGTGCGCACCATGCGTTCGGACGATGTGGTTTATAACCTTGCTGTAGTGCTTGATACGATTGGCGGGAAAATCCACCCGGTATCGTATATGAACATCGCGGCGTTTTTGCAAAAAGCGGATAAAGAACGTTCTGGCGTAGTATCAACCATGAACTCCGGTTTGGAACTCTGGGCCAACCCGCTGATTGATACGACTACGGCGACATCTGACTTTGATATCCAGACCGTGAAGAAGAAAAAGCAAAGCATCTTCGTCGGCGTAACGCCGGACAACTTGCAGCGTTTGGAGCCATTGCTGAAGGTATTCTATCAGCAGGCAAC
>CAYFFN010000096.1:0-6881 GCA_964342335.1 uncultured Azospirillaceae bacterium | reverse complement strand
GTTCAAATCACCATGGATAATGGACTCTAAAAGCTGCGGGTATTTGCCAAGCGTTTCACCCAGCGCAGGCGCGCTGCCGAGTACGGTCGCGAGTGTGTCCAGCATGGCGGGGTTGGATGCCATGAGCGAGAAGATTTGCACCCCCGCCGGCAATTGCGAAAGAAAGTCATCTAGGCGGATGAAGGCGGTATCGGGGTGACTACTCGTTGCCATGGCCTTGAGCATATTAGGCACAATCTCGGTGAGGATTTGTCGCGCGCGTTTACTGCGTGTCGCTCGGCGATGGCCGCGGTGCCAGCCTTGGATAATATCGGAGATGGTGCGTGGCTGTTGGTATCCCATACGCGAGAGGGTGTTGAGCGTATCCGGGTCGGGTTCGCTTCCGGTAAATACTAGATAGCCTTCTTCACCTAGAGGTGCCGCACTCTTCATCGAGTCGAGGAAGATGCGGTGCACCTTGCGCAAATAAGAGAGGGTGGCTTGCTCAAAGCTCTCTAGCCCATCAAAGCCCATGAATGCCGCCAGTTCCTCTAGCTCTTCTGGATTGTCTGGGATGGTGTGGGTCTGCTGGTCATTCACCATCTGCATGCGATGTTCGAGCTGGCGCAGATAATAATACGCATCGGTGAGCGTGTCGGCTGTGTCTTGGTTGGTAAGCTGGAGTTTTACCAAATGCTGTAGCGCTGTGATGGTCCCCGCAACGCGCAGCTCTGGCATGCGCCCGCCCCAGACGAGTTGCTGGGTTTGCACGAAAAACTCAATCTCACGAATGCCGCCACGTCCGGTCTTCACATTATGGCGCTTGATGGTATCAATCTCGCCTTTGCCAGTATGCATCTGGCGCTTGATGGAGTGGATATCGTCAATCGTCTCAAAGTCGAGATGCTTTCGCCAGAGGAATGGGCGTAGTTCTTTAAGGAATTGCGCACCTAATATCTCATCCCCCGCAACAAAGCGTGCTTTAATGAGTGCTGCGCGCTCCCAGTTTTGGCCGACGGTTTCATAATAGGTGAGGGCGGCGAGCAAGCTAATGGCAGGCGGAGTAGAGGCTGGGTCAGGGCGCACCCGCAAATCCACGCGGAACACGTATCCATCAACGGTGCGGTCTTGCAGCAGCGCGATGACTTCCTGCGTTAGCTTATTCATGCTGGCTTGGGTGTCTTTATCGGTGAGTTGCTCGGCCAACTCCCGCTCGAAAATGGCGATCAGGTCGATATCGCTGGAATAGTTGAGGGCGTGGCTGCCCAGCTTGCCTACGGCAAAGAGCGCGTAGCCACTGCGCTCGACTACCGTATCAAAACGCCGCATAGCGAAGGCGAAAGCAAGCTGCACGCATTTGTCCGCTAACTCAGAGAGCTTATGGGTCGCGGTGGGCACATCCCACAGCCCTGCAATATCCGCCATGCCTATAATTAAAGCTGCATGACGTTTACAGACGCGCATCTCTTTCATAAACGCATCACGGTCGGTCTCTTCTGATAGTTTTTCAATATGTTGAAGGACATCCTGTAAGCAAGCCTCATGGCCATCTGCCTCGATAGCATTTACCAGCTCAGGGTAGCGGCTTGCAATTTGCTGAAGATAAGGCGAATGGCGCTCAACATGGGTGAGCGTTTCTCGGTGTGAGAGCGTTATTTGGCCGGTGTGTGTCATGACCCTTTTATGGTAGCGCAGGGATTTAAAAGGACTATAGTCTCGCGCATGAATGATACACAAGAAATTCCCGTTACACGTAAAAGACGACCATTGCGCTGGGTATTACGCGGCCTTTTAGTGCTTATCTTCCTAGCCATTGCCGGAGTGGCAGGCTGGATTGCGACAGGCCCACATAGCGTGCCATGGCTGAAAGAGCGCATCCTAGCCAAGTTGAATGCGCACCCAGAGTTATATCGCGTGACGATTGAGGATGTGGTGGTACAGTTTGACGGATGGGACAAGCCGATCGGTATCCACGCTAACCAGACGGATGTGATTTTGCCAGACGGCCAGCTCTTCACGTCTATCAATGACATTTATTTTGGTCTGGATTATGGCGCTTTGTTAGTGGGGGATGTTGAGCTTTCGACCATCCATGTCGATTCATCTTCCATCTATCTGTATAAGTCGCAAGAAGGCCAGTTGATGGTTGGAAACAACGAGCAAGCGACCGAGCGCTCCATTCCACTCGCGGCGCTTTTTGCAATCGGTGGCGATTCGGGTAAGCAAAAGAGCGGCGGGCTCGGTATGCGTCCGGATATTTATATCGAGAATGCCAAACTGCGCCTGTTTAGTGCATCCCATAACCAAACACTTGATGTAACAGAGGCGGCAATTGCGCTCATGTCTGAGGAAGACGGGTATGACCTTAATGCCCAGTTCCCCATTGCGTTTGACCAACGCTTTACCATCAACGCGACGGGTAAAATAAACGACTTCACTGGCGAGATGGATATCCGCCTCGGCTTCAATAATATGCCAGGTGAGTTTGTGTGTAGCTGGGTATCGCTGTGCGAGCAATTCATCCCGCAAGATGTCGTGCTTAAAGGCCGTTTGGATGTGAAACGTCCTCAAGGTGCGCAAACGCCTGCTTTGGCTTATCATATGATGATTGAGCAGGGCGCGATGGAAATCCCTGAATGGTACGACGCGCCATTGCCTATCGAAGCATTGGAGATGCAGGGGAAACTCAATATCGCAGAGGAAGTCTACACGCTCGAAAGTATGAGCGGCAAGGTGGGCAGCTTTACTGTTGTGAATCTTAGCGGCGCAGTAGATGCCCGCACCGAGCCGCCTACCATGGCTCTGCAAGGCGAGCTGGCAAACATGCCGGTGAATGATTTGGAGAAATACTGGCCCAAAGTCTATGCGCCGGGTTCGCGTGAATGGGCGACAACCCGTGTGCGTGACGGTGTCGTACCCAAAGCCACGATAGAGATGCTGGTAAAACCTGAGCATCATCAAGGCGAATTCTTCCCGTCGGATATTCTCAAAGCGGTGGTGGAAGTTGATGGTGCGAATTTGGTAGCGGTGGAAACCATGCCGAAAATCACCGATGTGAAAGGCACGCTCTACTTCACGGGCGATAGCATGCGCGTGGAAGGTGAGAGCGGCAAGCTGGATGGTTTGAATGTTAGCAAAATCAATCTCGCGATGCCGAACCTCAATGCCCCAGCAGTTCCAACCAATGCCAGCTTTGAGCTGAGCGGAGATATGCCAGCGGCACTCAATGTACTCAAGGCCAAAGCCTTTAGTTTTGATGATGATTGGGGGCTGGATGCCGCAAAAGCAACAGGCACGGCACAGGCGCAATTGGCTATCGAGTTCGATGCGTTTAGCGACAGCGAAGGCAATGGCAATAACGTCAATTGGGATGCCGTGAAATATGACGTGAAGGCGACATTGAGCGAAGTCGCCTATCCGAATTTCAAAGACATGGTGAATATTGCAGGTTTCAATGCAGAGATAGCCGCTAGTAACAGCAGCACCGAGCTCAAAGGCAAGGGACTTGCGAACGGCACGCCGCTGGAAGTGTCATTAAAAGACTCAGACAAAACCGCGCCGACCTATACCGTAAAAGGGACGGTTCCAAGCAGCATGCTCGCCCAGTTCGATATGGATGTGAGCGAGTATGTGAATGGCCCCTTGGCGGTCGATGCGACGATTACGGATGGAGCTGTCTTCCCGACCATCAACGCCAAAATCGATGCACGCAATGCCGAGCTGCGTATAGATGATTTGAAGTGGCAAAAGCCACGTGGCCAGCAGGCCAATCTCACCCTGAAGGGGAAGCCGCAAGGCAAGCGCGTCATCGTGGATTATGACCTATCCACCGCGAGCCTGAACAGCAAAGGCCAAGCACAGTTGGATGCCAAAACCAGTGAGCTAAGCGAGGTTGCCATCAATAGCCTGAGGTTGGGGGAGACGGATCTCACGGGTAAATACCAAGTGCTTGAGAATGGAGATTATGTAGAGCTTCGCGGCCGTTCACTAGACTTGCGCCCATTCCTTGAAGGCGACGATGTGGACTCCGGTGAGCCGTTTAGCATCTCTAACTTCCCGCCGTTGCATTTGGTATTAGGTATTGAGCGCGTGATGATGGCCAATGGCCAGAACCTGCGTGACGTGAATGGCAAATTATTCTGCACGACAGAGCGTTGCAACAGTGCAGATATCAATGCAGGCATCAATAATAACGCGCAAATGCGTTTGCAGATTCGTAAGGCCGAGGGCGAAGTGCCGCGTCAGCTTAATCTCAAAATTAGCGATGCGGGCGCGTTCCTAAAGTCTTTGGATATGGTGACGTCCATGCAGGGCGGCGAGATGAGCCTGACCGGTAGCTACGATGATGCGAAGCAAGGGCATCCGATGACAGGCCGCTTCATCATCAGCGATTTCGTGCTGAAGGATGCGCCAGTACTGGGCAAAATTCTCAACTTGGGTTCGCTCTCTGGCATGCTGGATACGCTGCAAGGCAAGGGGCTAGCGTTTGAGAAACTCTCCGCCGACCTCCATTTTGTGAACGACAAAGCAACTGTGAAAGAGGCGCTCATGCGCGGTTCGTCCATCGGTGTGACCGCGAACGGTATTACCCATTTGGATAGCGGTAAAATGGATATTCGCGGCACGGTGATTCCGGCCTACTCGGTGAACAGCCTCGTGGGCGAAATTCCGATTGTGGGCGAGCTGATTGCAGGCGGTGAGGGGCAAGGGCTTGTCGGTGTGAATTACAGCGTGAGCAACACTTACCGTGACCCGAAGATTGGTGTGAATCCGCTCTCAGCCTTCACGCCAGGATTCTTGCGCAATATCTTCAGTGTGTTTGAGGGAACGCCACAAGAAGCCGAAGAAGGAGCGGAGGGGAAATATACGCCGCGCTCCGCGCCTAAGCAGCCTTAACGAGGATATGGCGCTTTTTGCCAGCCGATAGTTTGATGAAGCCTTCCGGCGTGATAGCCGCGTTGGATATGGTTTCGTCTTCTGCGGCTATCGCTGCATCATTCACCTTCGCGCCACCGCCTTGAATCAGGCGACGCGCTTCTTTGCCAGAGCTTGCCAGCCCCGCCATTTGAAAGAGCTTAAACGCAGGGATGCCCGCAGCCAATTCATCTGCTGGCACATGCACTTCGGGCAGGGTGGCAGCCGTGCCGCCTTGCTCAAAGGTTTGTTGCGCCGTGGCAGCCGCTTGTTCCGCTGCTTCGCGGCCATGCAACAATGCGGTCGCTTCGGTTGCGAGCACTTTCTTCGCTTCGTTAATCTCCGCACCTTCGAGTGCGGCGAGCTTGGCAATCTCTTCGAGCGATAGCTCCGTGAAGAGCTTGAGGAAGCGTTCCACATCTGCATCCTCTGCGTTGCGCCAGAACTGCCAGTAATCATACGGCGAGAGCATATCGGCATTCAGCCACACAGCTCCATCCGCCGTCTTACCCATCTTCGCGCCGCTTGCCGTGGTGAGCAGTGGGGAGGTGAGGCCGAAGAGTGAATCTTTGCCGCCGACATGCCGCTGCAATTGGCTACCCTCCGTGATGTTGCCCCATTGATCGCTGCCACCAATTTGCAGGCGCACCTTGTAGCGTTTGTTCAGCTCCACAAAGTCATAGGCTTGCAGAATCATATAGTTGAACTCAAGGAAGCTGAGATGCGATTCTTTCTCCAAACGAATCTTCACGCTCTCTTTCGCGAGCATACGGTTGACCGAGAAATGTTTGCCGTAATCGCGCAGGAATTGGATGTAGTTAATGCCGCTCAGCCATTCATCGTTATTCACCATCAACGCATCGGTGGGGCTATCACCAAAGGTAAGAAATTTTTCGAACACGCTTTTGATGCCTGCCATATTGGCCGCAATGTCATCGTCCGTCAGTTGCGGGCGAGAGCTGTCTTTACCGCTTGGGTCACCAATCTTGGTGGTGCCGCCGCCCATAAGCACAATCGGCTTATGCCCCAGCTTTTGCAGCCAGCGCAGCATCATAATCTGCACGAGGCTGCCCACATGCAGGCTCGGCGCGGTGCAGTCAAAGCCGATATAGGCAGGCACACACTCCGTATCGAGCAGCTTGGTGAGTGCTGCCTCATCGGTACATTGGTGGATGAATCCACGCTCTTGCAATGTGCTATATAATCCTGACTGTGGCACGCGGTGCTCCTTTCTGATAGTATGATGCAGTCATAAGCAGTTTACAGGGAGTTGGCAAGATGGCAGACGCGAAAAGCTACTGGGCGATTGGTCTGATGAGTGGCACGTCCCTCGACGGGGTGGATGCGGCGCTGCTGCATACCGATGGCGAGCAGATTCTCTCCTTCAGCAAGCGTATCACGCTCCCCTATGATGCCGAGCTGCAACGCCGTGTGCGTGTGGTGCTCGATGGCCGTGGAGACTTGCTGCGTGCCGAACGTGATTTGACGCTGATGCATATTGATGCGGTGGAGAAGCTGCTGCTGGAGGTGGATATCCCGCGCAAAGATATCGCGGTGATTGGCTTTCACGGCCAAACCATCGCCCACCGACCGGAAGAACATATTACATGGCAAATTGGTGACGCCGCACTCATCGCGGGGCGCACAGGCATTGATGTCGTCGCCGATTTCCGCCGCCGCGATATGGCCGAAGGCGGGCAGGGCGCGCCACTCGTGCCGCTTTACCATAAAGCCCTTGCCCACAAGCTAGAAAAGCCCGTCGCCGTAGTGAATATCGGCGGGGTGGCCAATGTGACGTGGATTGGTGAAGACGATACCATGCTCGCCTTTGATACCGGGCCGGGCAATGGCCTGCTGAATGACTGGGTGCAGAAACATACCGATTTGGATTACGATAAAGACGGCGAACTTTCTCAGGCGGGGAATATCATCGCTGGCGCGCTGGGTGAATATATGAGTCACCCGTATTTTGATGCGATGCCGCCCAA
>CAYFFN010000095.1:0-7010 GCA_964342335.1 uncultured Azospirillaceae bacterium | reverse complement strand
GGCGGAGCTTCTGCCGCCACAACATCTTGCTCTGGCGCTTCTGGCGCTTCTGGCGCAGGCACCGGCGTCGGCGCCACAGGTGCCGACCCAGCATTTTGTTGATTCAACACCATACTCTCTGGCGCTTTGACAATATCTAATGTCGCAGGCGTAGCTTGTTCCATCGCAGGAGCCTCACGCTCAACTGCAGGCGCCTCTTCAATCACAGGGGCACTTGCAACAGACGCTTCATTAACACCGCCACTCACAGGCGTTGCCATTTCCCCCTCTGGGATTGACGGATTAACCACCACCTGATTACGTCCGCCATTTTTCGCTTCATAGAGCGCTTGGTCAGCACGCTTCAGCATCGTCTCCGGTGTGTCATGCTCCAACAGATAAGAAACGCCGACCGACGTCGTCTTGCTTAGCTCACCAATCTCATGGCTCACCTTAAACGGCGTAGTTTCAATCTTTTTACGCATACGGTCCGCCGCTTCAAATGCATTACGCGCATCTGTTTCTGGCATCAAAATGACGAACTCTTCGCCACCGAAGCGTGCTGCCAAATCCGCACTCCGCACACTGTCGATAATAATCTGCGCGAGTTGAATGAGGACTTCATCGCCCACATCGTGGCCATAGGTGTCATTTACGTGCTTGAAATGGTCCATATCCATGATGACCACCGCCATCGGCTTGCCGCTCTCATGGAAACGCTGCACCATGTTCTTCATATGCGTATCAAGATAATGGCGGTTATAAAGCTTAGTGAGACCATCCGTGATGGCAAGCGACATACTCTCCTTATAATTCGCCTTCAGCGCATCTTGGTAGCGCTTGCGACGAATTTGCGTCTTCACACGCGCAGTCATCTCATTCACATCGACCGGAAGCGTGAGATAATCGTTAATCCCCAAATCCAGCGCCTTAATCATCAGATTGCTGTCTTCTTCGTCTACCAGCATGATAATCGGCACATGCCGCATCGATTCCACAGCTTTGATTTGCATTGCAAGGCGTAGCCCATCCGTATCATCGAGCAAACTGGAGATAACTACCAAGTCCCAGTCCACGCCGCGAAGCTGCTCCAGCGCCGCATTTGCATCTTCAAAATGGGTAACCGCGTAGTCTTCATTCAACTTCGCAAGCAGCCGTTTGGATTGAATCGCATCATCATCAATCACCATAATCTGCGAACCGGCAACACTATTGTCGCTCTCCTCAGATTCCAACCCCATCTGCCCACCAGATTGATCGCGCAAGCGTAGCTCATCAATCAGCATTTTAATACGAATCAGTGAACGCACCCGCGTTAGCAGCGCCGTGTCATTAATCGGTTTGGTAATAAAATCATCCGCGCCCGCTTCTAGCCCATTCACGCGGTCCGATGGGTCAGAAAGCGCCGTCACCATCACCACAGGAATATGCGCAACGCTCGGATCCGCCTTGAGCTGGCGGCAAGTCTCAAACCCGTCCATCCCCGGCATCATCACGTCGAGCAGAATCAAATCCGGCTTATGTTCACGCGCCTTATCCAGCGCTTTATAGCCATCAATCGCCGTAATCACGTCGTAATATTCGTTGCTCAGCTTCGCTTCCAGCAATTTGATATTTGCTGGCACGTCATCGACAACCAATACCACACCCGTCATCGGATTACTTATCTCCCAAGAATGATTTCACCGTCTCCATAAAAGGAACAATAGAAATAGGCTTGGAAATATAGGCTTCACAACCGGCCTGAAGAATCTTTTCTTCGTCGTTTTTCATGGCAAAGGCTGTCACCGCAATCACGGGGATATGCGCGATAGTAGAATCCGCTTTAATCATTTTCGTGATATCCAGACCCGAAATCTCCGGCAATTGAATATCCATCAAAATCAAATCCGGCTGCTGCGAACGCACCATCTGCACGGCTTGGTTGCCGTCTTTCGTTTCCAAGGTTTCATAGCCATTTGCCTCAAGCAAATCGCGAAAAAGCTTCAGATTGAGTTCATTATCCTCAACTATCAATATGCGCTTTGTCATAAGCCTCCCATTAGCTTGCCGAAATACCGTAGCAGCATAGCGTCGCAATAATAGGAAAAATCCCACAAAAAGGCAAATTGCTTGGATATTGGCATAATATGTGTGGATTAGGCGATAGCGCCTGTTGGTACATCCTCATAAGAAAGCAGCTGAATCAGCTCCTTACGCGAGTCCGTCTCGCGCAAGCGTTTGCGCAAAAACTCATCCTCCAACATACGCTTCAAGCGCGATAATAGCCTCTGATGCTCAGCCTCTTTGGTGCTAGGCGCGAAAACACAGAAAAACAGCCCCGCGGGCTTGTCGTCGGCAGCCGCCACATCCACCGGATGAATCAAGCGGAATACCAGAGCGGACATCTCTTCCACCCCTTCAATGCGCGCATGGGGAATAGCAACACCGTGCCCCATCCCCGTACTGCCGAGGCGCTCCCGCGCCACCAGCGCATCCATCAAGCGTCTTGGCGTTATGCCAAGCGAAGGAGAAGCGCGCTCTGCAGCCAACTGCAAGACGCGCTTCACACTCCCAGCAGGCACGTCCAAAAAGACATGCTCCACTTTAAAAATGTCCGCTATATTTGGCAAATAGCTACTTACGCCGCCTTAGAGACAGGCACGTCATGCGGGTCTACCCACGCAATATTGCCATCTGCACGACGGTAGATCACATTGAGGCGCTGCGTTTTGCGGTCGATGAACACAAAAGCTGGCGCATCTTCAAGGTCCATACGCATCACCGCTTCAGACACGGTCAAATGCTCGATATGCCCCAAATCCTCTGCGATAACGGCTGGGCCGCCCTCCTCTTCCAACTCATCGTGCTTTTCAGCCTCCAATGTGCGGTGGGTGACTTTCGCGAAGTTAATCTCTTCCGCCTCAAGGTCACGCTCGCGATGGTGGTTGTGCAAACGGCGCTTATAGCGGCGCAACTGCTTCTCTACCTTGTCCGCCGCCTTGTCAAAAGCCGCATAGATATCAACATCTTCTGCATGGCTTTTCACCACCACATGGCCACTCGTGCCCGTGTTCGCGTGGATGTTAATACAGAATAGATGTGCCTCTTTCGTCGCAATCACATCCACCTTATTCACGCGGTCGATATATTTCTTCATGCCCTCATCCAAACGGGCTTCTACGTGCTGTTGGAACGACTCACCAAGGTCTACATGTTTACCGGAAACGCTAATTTGCATAACTCGCCTCTTCTGTTTATTGATTTTCTATAGATACACTACGGTATGTAGGTCACTTTCAGTGTAGCGCAAGTTTGCCCTTTAAGCAATCTACACATGCAGTCGCACGCCAAGCGTGCGCGAGAGATTATCCAGCTCGCCATAATAGGCAATACGGCGCAGGAAGCGTGGCATAATCCCCGTCCATTTATACACGCCCTCAATCTTGCCATCCGCATTCTCGCCTGTCGCTTGGAATACGAACAAATCCTGCATAGTAATGGTATCCGTTTCCATCCCCACCACTTCAGACACATGGGTTATGCGGCGATGGCCATCGCGCTGCCGGCTAATCTGCACAATCAATTGCACCGCAGACGCCACCTGATAACGAATCGTCTTAAGCGTCAGGTTCAAATTCGCCATATTGATCATATTCTCGATACGGCTCAGCGCATCACGTGGGTGGTTCGCGTGGATAGTCGTGAGCGAGCCATCATGGCCTGTATTCATCGCCTGCATCATATCAAACGCTTCTGGCCCACGCACCTCGCCGACAATAATACGATCAGGGCGCATACGCAGCGCGTTCTTCACCAAATCACGAATCGTCACTTCGCTGCTAGGGTCACCATGGATATGCGCCGGTTTCGTCTCAAGGCGCACCAAGTTCGGCTTATCCAGACGCAGCTCCGCCGCATCCTCAATCGTCACCACGCGCTCATTATCCGCCACATGCTGCGAAATCGCATTGAGCAAGGTTGTTTTACCCGAACCGGTACCGCCCGAAATCACCACATTGAGGTGGCACTTCCCGCAAATCTTGAGGAAGCCCGCCAGCTCTGGCGACATATTATACTGCTCCGCCATCTTATCGAGCGTGATAATCTGCTTAGAAAATTTACGAATCGAAATACTCGTGCCATCCACCGACAATGGCGGCGAAATGACATTCACACGGCTACCATCACTCAAGCGCGCATCCACCAACGGGCGCTTGGGGTTAAACTCCCTCCCCGCATCTTCGGTAATATGCTTAGCTACCGCCAACACATCCGCTTCACTCGGGAAAACAACGCCCGTCTCTTCCAAACGCCCATGGCGCTCAATATACACCTTATCAAAACGGTTAATGAGGATATCATTCACCGAGTCATCCTCGAGCAAATGCATGATAGGCGCCATCTCTGGGCAGGTGTTTATCGTAGTCATACTATGGCGATAGCGCGAATCGGGCCCTTACGCAACGCAGCGCCCATTTCTATGCACAAGTCACGAAGCCTTCTGCTTACGGCGCACGACGGAGGACGGAATTCCCATCGCCTCGCGGTACTTCGCCACGGTGCGGCGCGCCACATCTACATTGCGGTCTTTCAGCTCTTTCACGAGCGAATCATCGGAGAGAATCTTCTTCGGGTCTTCAGCGTCAATCAGCTCTTTGATGTAATACATCACCGTCTTGCTCGACACATCCGCATTGCCCTTCGCATTCGCCACGGACGAAGTGAAGAAATATTTCAGCTCAAAAAAGCCGCGCGGCGTATGGATATATTTCTGCGTCGTCACACGGCTCACCGTGCTTTCATGAATATCCAGCGCGAGGGCGATATCCTTCAGTGTTAGCGGCTTCAAAAAGCGAATCCCGTGCAAGAAGAACTTTTCCTGCTGCTTCACCAGCTCCGTGGAGACACGCAGAATCGTATTCGCCCGCTGGTCCAGTGCCTTCACCAGCCAGTTCGCATTCGAAAGCTGCTCGGTCAGGTATTTCTTTTCATCCTTCGTGCGCGCAGACGTATCCAGCTTGGCGTAATAACTCTGATTCACCAAAGCACGCGGCAAATTATCGTGGTTCAGCTCCACCAACCAGCTACCATCCTTGCGGCGGCGCACCAGCACATCCGGCTCCACTGCCGTTGCCAAATCGTGATGGAATTGACGCGCGGGCTTCGGGTCGGTCTGGCGCACATCGGCCATCATCTCCGCGAAGTCCTCCTCGTCCACGCCGCAGACTTTCATAAGCCCACGCACATCGCCTTTTTCCAGCATATGCATATTCTCAAGGAACACTTCCATCAGCGGGTCAAAGCGGCCCTTCTCAATCAATTGCAGCTTGAGGCATTCTTTAAGGTCGCGCGCAAAAATCCCCGTTGGGTCAAAATGCTGCAGCTCGGCAATCGTCTCTTCAATCAGTGATTCCTCAACATTCAACTGCTCAGAAAGCTCACTCGTCGTATCGCGCAAATACCCTGACTCATCCAAATAATCGATTAACTGCGCACCAATAAAACGCTGAATCGGATCTTCAATCGATACCTGCAATTGCTCGAACAAATGGTCACGCAAACTCATCGTGGAAGACACTGTCGCCTCCAAATCCGCGAACCCATCCGACGACGCGCCGCTCAGCCCGCCGGACTCTTTCGCCCCCGCAGAAACACTCCGGCCTTCATACGCTTCTTCCGCCCAGCCTTCACCGATATTGCTATCCATCAAGCTGTCGCCTTCGCCAAACTGTTCGGATTCTGCTAGCTCTACCGAGTCCGCCTCAATCGAACTTTCGCTTTCTTTTGCGCGCTCTTCGGATTCATTCGACTGGTCCTCTGGCTCGCGCGCGGTGAGCAGTGGGTTCTGCTCCATCTCTTCCGAAAGAAACTCCGCCAGCTCCGCCGTGGAAAGTTGCAGCATCTTAATCGATTGCTGGAGCTGGTTTGTCATAACCAGCGATTGGCCTTGGCGAATCTCTAACTTTTGCTTAACCATGCTTACAAACTAAACTTATCACCGAGATAGACGCGGCGCACATCTTCGTTTCTCACAATCTCGTCTGGCTTGCCCTCCATCAACACCGTGCCATCATGGATGATGTAAGCGCGGTCAATAATGTCCAGCGTCTCACGCACATTATGGTCGGTAATCAGCACACCAATCCCGCGGTCTTTCAGGTGCGACACGAGGTCACGCACATCGCCAATCGCAATCGGGTCAATCCCCGCGAACGGCTCATCCAGCAATACGAAAGACGGGTTACTCGCCAGCGCGCGTGCAATCTCCACACGGCGACGCTCACCACCCGATAGCCCCACTGCCTGACTATTACGCAAATGCGTCACCGAGAACTCTGCCAGCAATTCTTCCAAACGGTTCTTGCGCACATCCGATTGCGGCTCACTCACCTCCAGCACGGACATAATATTCTGCTCCACCGTCATCCCACGGAAAATAGATGCCTCCTGCGGCAGATAGCCAATCCCAAGCCGCGAGCGGCGATACATCGGCAGCTTGGTAATATCGGTTCCATCAAGTGAAATCGCACCATATTCGGGCTGCACCAATCCGGTAATCATATAGAAGCAGGTGGTCTTCCCCGCACCGTTCGGGCCGAGCAAGCCTACCGCCTCACCACGATGCACCGTCAGGCTCACATCGCGCACCACGGGGCGCTTGGCATATTGCTTACCCAAATGAGAGGCAATCAGCCCCGAATCTTTATTCACCAACGAGATATTCTGCGCGTCCTGCTGCATTACTGCGCGCTCCCTGGAACAAACACACTACGCACACGCCCACCGCCTTGCTGCGTGCCATCCGGCGCCGTAATCGCTTCGCTGGAGACCACACTACGACCCTCGGCAATATTATAGGTCAGCTTCGTACCGCGAATCACATTCTCACCGCGCGTGAGCACCACGTTACCCGTCAGGTAAATCACATTCTGCTCCACCATATAGGTCGCCACATCGCCGCGCGCACTCTCATCTGGCGCGATGAAAAACACATTACCCAGACACTCAATCTTCTGAATACCCTTGGCGTCGCTAGCCTGATTCTTATT
>CAYFFN010000094.1:0-7286 GCA_964342335.1 uncultured Azospirillaceae bacterium | reverse complement strand
AAGCAGGCTGAAAACTTCCGTAAGCTCGTCGTCGCCATGTCCGAAGATTTGCGCGTGCTGCTCGTGAAGCTGGCTGACCGCCTCCATAATATGGAGACACTCCACCACATCACCAAGCCAGAGAAGCGCGCCCGCATCGCCCGCGAGACATTAGAGATTTATGCCTCCCTCGCCGAGCGTATTGGTATGCGAAAAATGAAGGAAGAACTGCAAGACCTCGCATTTTCCGAACTCTTCCCCGAAGCGCGCGACTCCGTCAGCAAGCGCCTAGATTACCTGCGCAAGAAGGGTAAGACCGAGACCAAAAAGGTTGAACAACTCATCATGGATATGATGAAGGAAAACGAAGTTGACGTCACCGAAGTGAAGGGGCGCGAGAAAAAGCCCTTCTCCATCTGGAAGAAGATGGAGAGCAAAAACATCACCTTCGAGCAGCTGAGTGATATCGTCGCCTTCCGCATCTTGGTACCAACCGTGGGGGATTGCTACGCCGCGCTGGGCGTAATTCACTCCAAATACCACACTATTCCGGGGCGTTTTAAGGATTATATCTCCACGCCAAAGGCCAACGGCTACCGCTCGATTCACACCTCCGTGATTGGCCCCGGCCAGCAGCGCGTGGAAATCCAAATCCGCACGCAAGACATGCACGAAATTGCCGAATACGGGGTGGCAGCACATTGGTCATACAAGCAACGCAACAAAGACGGCTTGCCGACGGACGGTAAACAGTTCCGCTGGATTCGTGAGCTTCTGGAAATCTTGGAGCGCTCAAGCGGTGCAGAAGAATTTTTGGAGAATACCAAGCTGGAGATGTACCACGATCAGGTATTCTGCTTCACCCCGAAGGGTGACGTGATTGCGTTGCCGCGCGATGCAACCCCCATCGACTTCGCTTTTGCCGTCCATTCACAAGTGGGCTTCCACTGTGTCGGCGCAAAGGTGAATAACCGCATTGTCCCACTCAAGCACACGCTCAAAAACGGTGACCAAGTGGATATCATCACCGCTAAAAACCAAAGCCCATCCCCGACATGGGAGCGCTTCGTGGTTACAGGCAAGGCGCGCTCCGAAATCCGCAAATTCGTGCGCACCCAGCAACGCACCGAATATGAAACACTCGGCCGCGCGATTCTTAGTAAAACCTTCAAGCAAGAAGGCTACGACCTGACCGATAAAATGCTTGAGCCCGCACTCGGCGTGTTCCAGAAAAAGGAGCCGGAAGATTTGTATGCGGAAGTGGGCGAGGGGCTTCTCAACCGCAATCAGGTCTTTGATGCGGTGTTCCATACCAAAAAGTCCGAGAAAGAAGGGCTGAAAAATCCATTCTCTCTAGCGAAGCTTCGCAAGAAGGCGAACCGCAACAGCAAGTTTGCGATGCCCATCAAAGGACTTATCCCTGGAATGGCCATCCATTTCGCTGGCTGCTGCCACCCCATCCCCGGCGACAACATCGTAGGCATTGTGACCACCGGCAAAGGCGTAACCATCCACGTAATGGATTGCGATACGTTAGAGAATTATTCCTCCAGCCCCGAGCGCTGGATTGATGTGGCGTGGGATCATGGCGGTCAGGACGAAATCCATATCGGCCGCATCAAAGCCAATGTCAGCCACGAGCAGGGGGCTATGGCGAGCGTCGCTAACGTGATTGCTAAAGAGATGGGCAACATCAACAACCTTAAAATTGCCAACCGCTCCAGCGACTTCTTCGAGCTACTCATTGATATCGAAGTGCGCAACTCCCGTCATCTTCAGCAAATCATTGCGGCGCTGCGTGGGGTAGATGTGATTCAAATGGTCGAACGTTTCAATGCTTAGGCTCGGCGTAAATATTGACCATGTCGCGACATTGCGTAATGCGCGCGGAGGCATTCACCCATGCCCTGTGCGTGCGGCAATGCTTGCCAAAGAGGCTGGGGCAGATGGCATCACCGCTCACTTACGCGAAGATCGCCGTCACATCCGTGATGAAGACATGGCACGCCTCAAGCGCTCCGTAGACTTACCCCTCAATTTCGAGATGGCAGCTACCGAAGAAATGCGCTCCATCGCGCTAGAGGTGAAGCCTAATGCCTGCTGCCTCGTGCCAGAAAAACGCGAGGAACTCACCACCGAAGGCGGGCTAGACGTGGCCGCCCAGCTCGTGCATTTGGGTAAATATGTCGTCCCGCTGAAAGAGGCGGGCATACGCATCTCTCTCTTTATCGATCCTGATCCATTGCAAATAGAAGCCTCTGCTGCGGTTGGCGCAGATATTGTCGAGCTGCACACAGGTAGCTTCTGCGAGCATCCAACGCAAGAAGGATTAGAGCGCCTCCAAAAAGCGGCCGCACTTACAGAAAAATATAATTTAGAATGCCATGCAGGCCATGGAATCGACTTCGATACAGTAAAGCCCATCGCCGCCATTCCGCAAATGGTGGAATTGAATATCGGCCATTTCCTGATGGGAGAGGCAGTGTTCGTTGGCCTAAGGGAGGCCATTGAGCAAACGCGCAGCCTAATGAATGAGGCCCGCGCATGATACTCGGCACTGGCATTGATATGGTGGAGATTGCCCGCATCAAAGCCCTGCATGACAAACAAGGCGAGGCGTTCGAAGCGCGCATCCTCACCGAACAAGAACGCAGCTACATCAATGCAAGTGAACCGCATAAAATTGCACGCTTCGCTAAACGCTTTGCCGCAAAAGAAGCCGCAGCCAAGGCCATGGGCAAAGGTATAGGCGAGAATGCACGCTTTACGGATATTGAAGTCATCAAGGATGATGCAGGCAAGCCCAGCCTGCAATTCCATGGCAAAGCCCAACTCTGGATGGAGCTGCGCAAGGCAACCGCGCATCTCTCGCTCAGTGACGATGGCGGCTTTGCCATCGCGCAGGTGATTATTGAAGCACCGTCTGATTCGGCGTGAAATACGGGTGCTCCACCCGATCCCCCGGCTCCAAGCTTTGCAGAGCGATAGACCCGGCCTTTAAATAGAGAAATGCTTTGGTCGGGCGCTGCGCGACAATCTCTTGATTGAGCTGCGCAAGCACTACATTGGGAATCAACTGGCTCACGATACCATTCGCATCAATGACAATCACATCCAACGGTGTGAATACTTGCAGTGATTGCAGAGGCACTTGAATCGCCTCTTCCAACACAATCAGCACACCATTCGTATCGCTCAACGTATTGAGGGTATGAATCCATTCCAACCGCAGCGCATCTTGCGGACGAATTTCTACATTCAGCTCTAGCGGCCCGCGCGGTGGCAGAATAGCTTCCATCGTGGGCTCGGCACCTTCTTCCACCACCTCTATGGGGGCTAGTTTTGGGTGAATCACAATGCTATCGCGTTGAAACACCACAGGCGTCTCGGCGAGCGTGAGGCAGGGCAAGAGAGCTAGGGCGCTAATCGCCAGAATGTGAGATACGAATTTCATCGCCTTTCTTTAGCCCATGTTTGGCAACAAATCCAGCAGGCAACTCCAGCGCATATTTGGTTTCGGGCGCACCGTCTAAGATGGCCTCAGAGTACGGAACGGCATTTTCTACGAATGAGAGCACTGCTCCATCCTCACCGATAAAGAGTATATCCATGGCGAGCGGGGTGTTTTTCATCCACATGCGCGCGAAGTGCGGCTCCGGGAAAACAAACAACATGCCATCAATCGGCTCCCATTGCTCGCGATACATCATGCCGCGTGTGCGTTCGATGAGGTTATCCGCCACCTCCACTTCAAGCGGGATGTCCTGCACATAAATTGTCGTGATCGCATCGGCCTGAGCAGGCAGCGCCCAAAGCAGCGATAATGCGAGCAGGCTATGCCGCAGCCAAGCCACGTTCCATATCCGCTTTGAGGTCTTCGATATCTTCTATCCCCACAGAGAAGCGAAGCAGATTCTCCGTAATGCCCAACGCATCACGTTCTGCCTTATCGATATTCGAATGCGTCGTGGTCGCTGGATTAGTAATCAAGCTCTTAGAGTCGCCAAGATTGTTCGCGATATCGACAATCTCCAATGCATTCATGAAACGGAAGGCCGATTCCTTGCCATCCTTCAATGTGAAGGCAATCATCGCGCCAAAGCCCTGCATCTGCTTGGCGGCCAGCTCATGCTGCGCAAAGCTCTTCAGACCAGGATAGAATACATTCTCCACCTTCGGATGCGCATCTAGCAGATCCGCCAGCACGGCTGCATTGGCCATATGGCGCTCCATGCGCAGCGTGAAGGTTTCCAAGCTCTTGAGCAACACCCACGCATTGAATGGGCTACATGCAGGCCCTGTATGGCGATGGAAGGGAAGCAGTACGTCTTTAATGAACGCTTCCGAGCCTAGCACTGCACCACCAAGCGTGCGGCCTTGGCCATCCAAATGTTTGGTAGTGGAATAGACCACCGCATCTGCACCCAACTCCAACGGCTTTTGGCAGAGTGGCGTGGCAAACACATTATCGACAATCACGCGTGCGCCATACTTCTTGGCAAGCTCGCATACGAAAGGAATATCCGTAATTTCAAGCGTGGGGTTTGCAGGGCTCTCGATGAACACGCCCGTGGTTTTATCGGTAAAGGCCGCTTTCCACGCCTCATTATCGCCACTATCCACCAGCGTATAGGTGATGCCAAAGCGCGGCAGAATCTCGGTGATGATATAAAAACACGAGCCAAACAGCACGCGGTTAGCCACCACATGGTCTCCTGCTTTGAGGAAACACATCATGCTCGCGAACACCGCAGCCATGCCGCTGCCCATCACACAGGCAGCTTCTGCGCCTTCCAGCATAGAGAGACGGTCTTCCACCATTTTCAGGCTAGGATTGAGATATCGGCTATAGACATAGCCCGGCGCTTCACCGTTAAAGCGGCTCTCAGCGGTCTCTGCGCTATCATAGGCAAAGCCAGAATTCATCCAAATCGCTTCGGATACTTCGCCAAATTGCGAGCGAATCGTGCCGCCGCGCACCATTTTCGTTTGGGTGTTTGCGTTTTTTAGGGTTTCGTCTTTTGCCATGGCTTGCTAATACTCCGTTTCGGCTCTGTGATACGTCACTCTGCGAGCCCTTGCAACCAAAGACAGGCAGAATATGCGCGGCACTAATCCAAAACGCTCCCCAGAGACAGGCAATGGCCTAGAGCTCGCGGTGCAGGATATTTTCGCCACCTTCCAAGGGGAGGGGCTTTATACGGGCTGGCCGTCTGTGTTTATTCGCCTTGGGGGCTGCAATCTCGCCTGTGCCTTTTGCGATACAGAGTTTGAGAGCTACGAAAATCGCAGCCTCGCCGATATTATGGAAGACATCACCGCCAAAGCACAAAATGAACATGGCGAGCGCGTGCGTGGCTTGGTCGTGATTACAGGCGGGGAACCTCTGCGCCAACCTATCGAGGCACTATGCCGTGCATTGCTAGAAGAAGGCTTTAACGTACAAATCGAAACCAATGGCACACTCTGGCGTCCACTTCCCAAAAAGGTGGATGTGGTCTGTTCCCCCAAAGCGACCGAGAGGGGCTACTTCCCGCTTCGTGACGATGTGCTTCAACATGCCAGTGCCCTCAAATTCATCATCAGCAAAAGCCAAAAGCCTTATGACGCCGTGCCAGATGTGGGGCAGGGTGGGTATGATATTCCTGTTTATGTGCAGCCCATGGACGAATATGACCCAACCCGCAACGAAGAGAACCAACAGCACGCCCTTGCAATAGCAGAGCAATATGGCTATCGCTTGTCGCTGCAAACCCATAAATGGCTAGGCATAGCATGAAAAAAGCAGTTCTACTCTTGAGTGGCGGGCTAGATTCCGCAACCGTAGGCGCCATCGCGAAAAGCGAGGGATACGAAGTGCATGCCCTTAGCTTTAGCTACGGCCAACGCCACGCATCCGAGCTGCAAGCGGCGGAGCGCGTGGTGGAAATGCTGGGCATCCAAGAACATAAAGTGCAAACCATTGATTTGCGCCTATTCGGCGGCTCGGCTCTGACGGATGATATCGCCGTCCCCAAAGACCGTAGTGAAGACGAGATGAGCAGCGCCATTCCCGTAACATACGTGCCAGCACGCAACACGATTTTCCTCTCCTTTGCACTCGCTTATGCCGAGGTGCTGGGCGCGTATGATATTTTCATTGGCGTGAATGTGGTGGATTACAGTGGCTACCCCGATTGTCGCCCCGAATTTATCAAAGCCTTTGAGGAGACTGCCAATCTGGCCACGGCCTATGGCGTGGAGGCGAAAGAGCGCATCCGCATTAACACGCCGTTGATTGACCTAACCAAAGCGCAAATCATTCAAGCAGGCACAAAGCTCGGCGTAGACTACGCCCAAACCGTGAGCTGCTACGATGCTAGCCCAGAAGGCATCGCATGCGGCACGTGTGACTCCTGCATATTACGCAAACGCGGCTTTGAGCAAGCCAACCTAACCGATCCAACGAGGTATCTATGAGCGACGAAACGATTTATGACGGGCTAGAAAGCCTCGGCGGCCCAACGGTTATGGCGAGTGAGCCAAGCACCTCCATTTTGGAGAGCGTAGAGAACCCGCATAGCAGCGTGGATTATTCTATCCGCTTCACCTGCCCAGAATTCACGTCTCTCTGCCCAAAGACCGGCCAGCCGGACTTCGCGCATCTGGTGATTGATTACATCCCGCATAAGCAAATCGTCGAGAGCAAATCACTCAAGCTCTATTTGCATAGCTACCGCAACCATGGCGACTTCCATGAGGCTTGCACGGTACAAATCGCGAAAGACATTGCCGAGGTGATTCAGCCGACATGGCTACGCATTGGCGGGTATTGGTATCCGCGCGGGGGCATCCCGATTGATGTATTCTATCAAACGGGTGAGAAGCCCAAGCATATCTGGGTGCCAGAGCTGGAAGTGCCACCTTACCGCGGCCGTGGCTAAAGCAGGCTTAACACCGTAAAGCGCTCACGCATCTGCGGCGCCAATTTGATGGCAGCCTGCAATTGCTCACGCGTCCAGCCCAGCTCGTCAATCGTGGTGGGGCATCCCGCAGCCAGCAAACAATCCCGCAGCACATCTGCATTGATATGCACCTCATGCAGCTGTTTGCGAATGGCAAACCAATCCACATCAAACGGCACATCAGGGCGAGTTAGCAACACCTCTTGCAGCTTGGCGACAACCAGCGTGGTTACGCCAATCTCCTCCCCATGCAGCAAACCCTTACACGCCTCTGGAAACAACGCATGCATCGCGTGAGAAATCATATGCTCGGCTTGTGAGGCAGGAGCAGAGCTCCCCGCATGCGTCATGCCCTTGCCAGAT
>CAYFFN010000093.1:0-7542 GCA_964342335.1 uncultured Azospirillaceae bacterium | reverse complement strand
GATCAACAGCCACATGAAATTCGAGCCACTGGATAAGAAGAGTCTAAGCGACGAGGTAGTTGCCAAGATCAAGTCCCTGATCGTTAGTGGTGACCTCAAGGAAGGCGACCGCATTCCCAGCGAGCGTGAACTGTGCGAGCAATTTGGCGTCAGCCGGGCCTCGGTTCGAGAAGGCCTTAAGATTCTTTCCTTGCAGGGGCTGTTAAGTAGGACTAATGCCGGAACCGTCATCACCACGAACTTCGCCTCCATTCTAGAAGAGACATTGGCACTAAATATTCTGCTGAACGACTACAGCTACGTAGATGTGATGGAAGCGAGGTTGTTTCTTGAAAGCACCATGGTTCACCTAGCTGCGAGCCGCATTGAGACGCAGGATATCAGCATCATGTCGCAGCAACTTGAGTTGATGGCCAAAGCTGAGCGTGAAGGTAACAATGACGACTTCGTTGTCGCTGATATTGCCTTCCACCAACAGATTGCCAAGGCGTCGCGAAGCCAAGTACTGGCGAGCCTCTATAACGCCATCATCACCTTAGTATTCAGGGCCCAGAAGAGTGTAAGGGAAGATAATTCCGTTATGAAAGTATCCATAAAATTTCATGGGAAAATTCTGGAGGCATTAAAGAATAAAAATTCAGAGCAGGCAGAAAATGAGATGAAGATGCACTTGTTAGATGTCCAGAAAAGGCTCAATCACTTAGTCAATAAAGAAACAATAATAGGAGGATTATAATTTATGTACGTACGTTATATCTATAATAACCAGACACACTATGGCCATTTATCTGAAGGGGTCATTACCAAGCTCGAAGGCAAAATGTTCGACAGCATCGAACTAAGCGATGAAACCGTCTCTGCGTCCGCCGTCAAACTACTTTCG
Organism: uncultured Azospirillaceae bacterium; assembly: GCA_964342335.1. Taxonomy (GTDB): domain Bacteria; phylum Pseudomonadota; class Alphaproteobacteria; order Rickettsiales; family UBA3002; genus CAYFFN01. The sequence goes on along the minus strand of CAYFFN010000093.1, from coordinate 6,659 downwards.
CCTTGCGAGCCGTCCAAGGTCGTTTGCGTAGGCCTGAACTACCTGGACCATGCCAAGGAGATGGACCAAGAACTTCCTAAAGCACCACTGTTGTTTATGAAACCATCGACAACAGTTATAGCGCATCAGGATGAGATAAAAGCTCCCGGCAACGCAGGTCGCTTAGACTATGAAGGGGAACTGGCGATCGTCATTGGCAAGCAGACGAAAAACGTTTCTATTGAAGACGCGCCCAATGTGATTTTTGGCTTCACCTGCGCGAATGATTTTACGGCAAGGGACATTCAGTTCAGCGACGGGCAATGGACTCGCGGAAAGTCCTTTGACACCTTCTGCCCCCTGGGCCCTGGTATCGTCAGGGAGATAAAGCAGAACGATGCCAAGATACAACTGACCGTCAACGGTGAAGTGAAACAAAGCTCGAACATCAACATGTTCATCTTCAAGGTCAATGAGGTAGTTAGTTACATCTCTCAGCACATGACGCTGATGCCTGGGGACGTCATTCTCACAGGTACCCCCCATGGGGTCGGGCCAGTCAAATCAGGAGATGAGATGTCAGTCACCATTGATGGAATTGGCACTCTGACTAATACGTTGAGTATCGAATAATACTATTACCACTATAAACAAACGCACATAGTATTGCTTCCAGTAAGCAATGCTTGATTTCTCTGTGCCCAAAAAGACATCAACAACAAGAGGCAATATCATGAATGCATCAGTATTGATGACGGATACCATCTTCCCTGACACATCACTCGAGCAGAGTGTGTTCAAAGAAAATGGTATCGACTTCGAACTAAGCCCTTCTCATGACGCCACAACTCTCTCGGAACTTGGCAAGGAGGCGGATGCGCTTCTTGTGATATACGCGCAAATAGGTGCAGACGTCATCGAAAACCTGAATCGCTGCAAGATCATTGTCAAAGCGGGTATTGGATACAACAACATCGATCTGGAAGCGGCATCCAGGAAAGGCATTATTGTAGCCAATGTTCCCGACTACTGTCAGGACGAAGTCGCGGATCATACTTTTGGTATTTTTTTAGCTCTGGCCAGAAAAATCTGTCACCTGAACGAGCAAGTAAAGAACGGAACATGGAATGCAAATGATGGCAAAAATGTCCCACGACTGAGAGGTAAGACGTTCGGCTTGCTTGGTTGTGGTGCAATCGGCCAGCAAGTCGCGAAACGCGCCATGGCCTTCGGTTTGAATGTGGTGGGCTATGACCCCTACAGCTCAGCCGAGACGCTGTCCCAGCAGAATATTCGCAAGACTGATGACCTCAATGAATTCCTAGAGGAGGTCGATTACCTATCACTTCACCTTCCCCTGAACGAGAAGACCTCTCACATAATTGATAAGTCGGCGTTAGGCAAGATGAAGGAGAGTGCACTGATCATCAACACATCTAGAGGAGGACTGATAGAGGAAGATGACCTGCATAAAGCATTGATAGAAAACCGCATCGCTGGCGCCGCCATGGATGTTCTAGAACGGGAGCCGCCACAGGGAACCCCTGAGCTATCCAAACTGGATAATGTCGTAATCACCCCCCATACCGCTTTTCTATCTCAAGATTCCGTGTCGGAACTAAGAAGAAAAGCCTCGCTGGAAATCGCTAGAACCCTAAAAAGCGGCACTCCAACCCACCCGGTAAATTGACACATAGTCAAAAAACAAAAATTTTTCATCAGGAAAACAAAATGACTAAATCATCAACACGAACCAATCTCCTGCACACCATTGTTTCCGGCACTTTCGTGGCTGTGCTGTCTGTCAGCAGTTTTGCCCAAGCAGCCGTGGATATAAAACTCGCACACAACGGCAACACGAACCCTGAAGACCCACAAAATATTGGGGTAGACGCTTTCAAGAAAATGGTGGAAGACCGATCTGATGGTGATATCAATGTCGAGATATATCCGGCAGGTCAGCTTGGAGACGCACGCGCGATCGTGGAAGGGCTTCAGATGGGTACGATCGAGATGGGGGATGTCGAAAATGGCCCCATGGGTGGGTTCGTACCCGAGGCAATGCTCTGGGATCTTCCCTTCATATTCCGGGACCTCGACCATGCTCACAAGGTCTTAGATGGCGAGATTGGGAGTCAGGTACAAGAAAAGTTCCTGGATGTGGGCATCAAGCACCTAGCTTATAACGATGGGGGGTTCAGGTATTTCACTAATGATGAACGCCCCATTCATACCATGGATGACCTGGAGGGTCTTAAAATCCGTGTGATGGAAAGTGAAGTTATGATTGACAGCTTGAATGCGTTTGGAGCCTCTGCCGTACCGATGTCATTCGGAGAACTCTATACAGCCTTGCAGCAAGGTGTGGTTGATGGCCAGGAGAACCCGATGAACCTGATCCAAAGCCAGCGATTCTACGAAGTACAGGACTACCTCTCCTTGAGCGGGCACTTCTATTATCCTCGCCAGTATATGGCTAGTGCGTCTTGGTGGAACACCCTAGATGAGGAGAATCAGCAGATCATTTCTAAGGCGGCATTGGAGGCGGCCACCATCCAACGCGAGGCACTGGTCGATTACCAGGCTAAGATGCGTAAGGATCTCGAGAGCCAGGGAATGAAGATCAATGAAGTAGAGAAGGATGCTTTTATCGAGACGGCCGAGGAGAATATCTACCCCAGTTACTATGAAACGCTTGGCAGCGGGGATGCGGAGCGAGGAAAGGAACTCATCTCCACTATTTTGGAAACGGAGTAACATTCACACTGGAGCGCTACCATGGCATGGCGCTCCAGCATTCTTTTTCCACATCATTATTTGGAGGGGCAGTGGTGGATCAAAAGAAAAATAAGAGCCCAGTTCACTATCTCGATCTGTTTCTCAAAACATGCATCGTTGTATTGATGATTTGCATTGCAATATTAACATTTTACCAGGTGGTGATGCGATACGGGTTCAATCAGTCAAGCTCCTGGAGCGAGGAAGCCATTCGCTTCATCTTTATCTGGTGCAGTTTTCTATCCATCGCGATGGGTGTCCGGGAAAAGATACACATTGGCATCGATATCATCGTCAACCTCTTCAACGAGAAGCTACGGGTCATGATCGAGATAGTTGGAAATCTCTGCATCATGTCATTCTCGGGGTATCTGGTCTTTTATGGGTACAAGGTGATCATAGTAACACAGTTTCAAACATCTCCCGCGCTAGGAATGCCAATGAGCTGGATATATGCCTCGGTACCCATTATGGGCGCGCTGATATTTTTCTACTGCACGATCGAAATATTCAACTCCAAGAACAAACTACGTTTGATCCGAAAAGGGGCATAATATGCTGGCCGTTCTTTTAACCGTTTTGGTGGCAGGGTTCATCATCAACGTGCCCATTGGTTTCACCATGGGACTTGCGGCCGTGGCCAGTCTGATCGCCAGTGGCACGATGCCCATCGAAATGTTGCCACAACGCATGGTTGCCGGTATCAACTCCTTTCCCTTGCTTGCAATCCCGCTGTTCATGATGGCGGGCTCCATCATGGAGCGTGGCGGCATCTCGAGGAGAATCGTCGAGCTTGCTAGCGCCCTGGTGGGACATTTCAAAGGGGGGCTGGCGGCTGTTTCGATAATGGCCTGTACATTTTTCGCTTCTATTTCGGGTTCTGCGCCCGGTACCGCAGCAGCCGTAGGGGCACTGACCATTCCTGAAATGGTGAAGCGTGGTTACTCGAAGTCCTACGCCTCTTCTGTCGTCGCCTCGGCTTCATGCCTAGGCGTCATCATTCCTCCCAGCATCACCTTCATCCTATACGGCATTGTTGCCAACGTGTCCATCGGAAAGCTGTTCATTGCTGGTATCATTCCGGGAGCGCTGCTGGCTGTTGCGCTGATAGTGGTCAGCATAGTGCGCTCGCACCGCCTCGGCTACCCAGCAGAGGCGAAACAAAACTGGAAACAGCGCTGGAAGAAGCTTATCGACTCCTTCTGGGGCATCATGATGCCTGTCATCATACTCGGCGGCATCATGACCGGTGCATTCACGCCAACCGAGTCGGCTGGTATCGCGGTTATTTACGGGTTGGTCGTCAGCGCCTTCATCTACCGGGAACTGAGCTGGAAGGATGTCTTCCCCATCTTCTACAAAGCGGCATTGAACTCGGCAATGATAATTCTACTCATCGCCGTTGCAAGCCCGTTCGGCTGGATCATGACGGTAGAGCAGGTGCCACAGATGGTCTCTGATTCCATTCTCGGGCTTACGACCAATTTTTACTTGGTTCTGATGATGATTATTCTGTTATACCTGATACTCGGCACCTTCATGGAAACCGGCGCGATCATTCTACTGGTGGTGCCTATATTCACGCCTATCGCTCAACAGCTGGGCATCGACATGGTGCACTTCGGTGTCATTACCGTCGTGGCACTGGCCATCGGCATGGCAACACCTCCGGTTGGTATCACGCTGTTTGCCACTTGCAGTATCTCTGGCGTCTCGATCGGCGAACTGTCGCGCATGGTCTTTCCATTCCTGGTGACATTGATCGTTTGTTTGATGCTGCTGGCATTCGTACCGATACTTTCGACCTGGCTTCCGGGATTGGTGTTCTGACATGCGCCGAACATGGCCACTGACGAACAATGACGCTACGTGCGAACACACTTACGTTAGATTGTGACGCAGCTAGACATAAAAGGACCGGTTGTTGGCGGCTGAATTAACCGCCAACAACAGGCCTTTTCTTTACGCAAAAACATTCCTCCAGAACACCGAGCAAGACAAGTTAGACGCTTCGCGCAGCATACTTCCGTTATACTCACGTACGTCATACCGTCCATAGAATGGCATGAGTTGAAGGCTGACCATCCACGGCCACATTTGCGTGACGCACCCTTAAGCAGCCCTTGGCCAGTGCTGCTTACGGGGTCGTAATTTCAGCATGACAGGCACATCACGAGCTGTCTGTAAGCCATGACGTACACACGTGTAATCTATGGCTGCTTTTTCTCCACACCGAACACTCAGTATGAGTGTAACTTAGATAACAGCACACCTTCGACAAGGTGACGTCACAAGTCACACCAATGTAATTCTTTTTTAGGTCATTCTTTGCCTTCTCCGCTTGAGCTCTTCCGCTCAAGTACGTATTCAGCCAGATCTTCTAATTTACAGCCAAAATACGAGCACAGCCCGATTTAGATTGCCAGTGTTCGTATTGTAACCGCAACGGAGAAGGCTTAATAAAGCAACTATCTTAGCTTTAAAATTTTTCCAAATTCAATTATATTTAGTGAAATTCAGTATCAATAATTGAGGCAAAGCATGGACTTTTATTTTGACAAAAACGTAAATGTGGAACTATCTAACTGGAGAACCCCTCCCTACAACAGGTGGGCATTTAGCAATGTATGCGAGATTGTCCCTTCATCAGTCATTCAAAACAATCCTTTAAGAGTCATAAAAATTCCAACTAGTGATTCCAATATAAACCAATTTCATTTGGACTATGACGGCCAAAGCCTTGATCTTGAAGCCTGGATTAATGCAACTTATGGTGACGGTTTAGTTATCATAAAGAATGGTAGAATTATTTGCGAAAAATATAGTGGAGAGACAAACAGTCGCTCAAAACACATATTAATGTCTGTCTCCAAGTCTATCCTAGGTTTAATTGCAGGTATTTTATCAGAGAGAGGAGAATTAAATCTTTCTGATCGAGTAGATAAAGTCATTCCCGAAATGAAACAAACTGCGTATGCTGGGTCAACAATTCAGGATGTCCTTGACATGCGAGCAGGAATATTATTCAAAGAAAATTATGAAGCCACATCAGGCCCCATTATAAAATATAGAAAATCTCATCTTTGGGATCCGTTAGATGATGATGAAAAACCATCTGATTTAAAAAGTTTTCTTAAGACTCTGGTGAGAACTGAGGGTGAGCATGGCGGAAAATTTCATTACGTGTCAACTAATACCGATTTATTAGGTTGGATAATTGAAAAAGAAACTGGAACTAGGTATTCCACTCTACTTAGTGAACTACTCTGGAATCCAATTGGTGCAGAAGAAAGTGCTTACATCACTGTAGACAGGCTAGGTGCGCCTCGCTGTGCTGGTGGAGTCTGCGCCACGGTAAGGGATCTTGCAAAAATTGGTTTAGTTATTTCCAATAATGGCAGTTTGGAAGAACATGAAATCATTCCGTCCTCATGGATAGAAGATATAATTGAAAATGGTAATAAAAGCGCCTGGGATAACGGGGATTTTTATGAATTTTTTTCAAAAAATAATATTCATTACAGAAACCAATGGTACGTAGAAAGAGGCAGTCATCCTATGATGTTTGCGGTAGGTGTCTTTGGACAAAATCTATTTATTGATATTTATAACAATCTTGTCATTGCTAAGGTATCTTCTCAACCTAGTGCACTTGATAAAAAGTTTATCGATTTAACTTACGCTGGCGTACAACAAATTAGAAAAATTATCAACTGAAGGAATCTAATAATAAATGGCGTTTTGACTCCTCCCTTGAAACAATAGGGAGGAGAGTGAGCAACGACAACCTTTACTCGGTGTCACTGTTCCGTACCGTCAAATATTGCCCAGCATGGCCCACCAAAGGCCTTGCATCGCTGAGCGCGGTACGGGAATGGATGTTGGCGTTTGAGCGGGCTTAC
>CAYFFN010000092.1:0-7561 GCA_964342335.1 uncultured Azospirillaceae bacterium | reverse complement strand
AGATTAGTTCACAGATCAACAGCGTATCGCATTTGACCCGCGAAACGTCGGATTCTTCGCAAGAGGCCGTGCGCAAGGTAGAAAGCCTGCGTGCGTCGTCTGAGAAGATTAACGAAGTGACCGAGATTATCGGTGACATTGCGGCGCAAATCAACCTGCTGGCACTGAACGCGACGATTGAATCTGCGCGTGCAGGTGAGGCGGGTAAAGGCTTTGCCGTTGTGGCGTCTGAGGTGAAAAACCTTGCAAGCCAAACCGCCAATGCGACTGAAGAGGTGATGCAGGTGGTGCAAGGTATCCGCGATGAGATTTTGGATGTGGTGGAAACCATCAACAATATCTCTGGCTCGGTTACGACCGTGGACACCAACTCCAACAGTGTTGCTGCTGCCGTTGAGGAGCAGAGCGCTGCTGTGGGTGAGATTTCAAGCAACGTTGCGCGCGTATCGGAAGAGGCGGAGAATGTGGCCACCAACGTACGTAGCGTGGAAGAGAAGGTGCTTGAGATTAAGAATGTTGCAGGCGATGTGAACAAGCTCTCGGGCGATTTGCAGCGTTGCAATGACGATCTTACGAAGGCGATTGATGGCTTTATCGACAGCGTGTCAGATAAACAGTCTGCTTAAGCCTGAAACTCTTTGAGCAATTGTTTGGTGGCTGCACATCCGTTGCAGCCGCCACAGCCTCCGCTGCTGGTGCAGTTGGAGGCTTTTTCTTTGCGCCCGTGTTGGCGTGCTAGATAGAGTGCAGAGAGCGCTACAATCGCAAAGGTAATCGCATCAAGCATGGCCGAGTAATCCGCTGCTGAGGTGATAGACGCCCATGCTCGCTAGGTAGGCAACGCCCATCAAATAGCAGAACATCACGACAGGCCATTTCCAGCTATTGGTCTCGCGCTTAACGATACCGAGCGTGGGTAAGCATTGTGGCGCAAAGATATACCAAGTGAGGAAGGCAAGCGCGGTTGGGAGTGACCATTCGGATGCCAGAAGGCTTGCGAGTGAGTCGATATTTTCTTCAGCGGAGACGGCATAGACGGTGCCGAGAACGCCGACCGCGACTTCACGTGCAGCCATGCCGGGGATGAGTGCGACAACCATCTGCCAGTTAAAGCCCAGCGGCGCGAAAATAGGGGCAATGAACGTGCCGATGATACCTGCGAAGCTATAGAGGATAGACGAGCCTTCTGCGTCTTCAGGTGCGGCGGGGTAGCTGGAGAGGAACCAAACCAGAATCATCAAAGGCAGGATGATGCGCCCAGCACGCAGCACAAAGATGCGCGCGCGCTCCCACAGGCCAAGCAGCAGGTTGCGGGCATGTGGCAGGCTGTAATCAGGCATTTCGAGCAGGAGTGGCGCGCGGCCGCCTTTAAAGAAAAAGCGGCGCAGCACAAAGGCGATGATCATCGCGCTGATAATGCCAGAAATATAAAGACCAAAAAGGACGATACCTTGCAGGCCAAAACCCCAGAATACAGGGTCGTTTGGAATGAAGGCGGAGATGATGAGGGCATAGACAGGCAGGCGCGCCGAGCAGGTCATGAGCGGTGCGATGAGGATGGTCACCAAGCGGTCGCGCGGGCTTTCAATCGTGCGTGTCGCCATGATGCCGGGGATGGCACAGGCGAAGCTGGAGAGTAGCGGGATAAAGGCTTTGCCGTGCAACCCTACGCGGCCCATGATGCGGTCGAGCAGGAAGGCGGCGCGCGCCATATAGCCCGTATCTTCCAGCAATAAGATAAAGAAGAAGAGAATCAAAACTTGCGGCAGGAAGATGATGACACTACCGACACCGGCGATAATCCCTTCCGTTATAAGGTCTTTGAGGCTGCTATCGGGCATATGCGCACCGATGGTTTCCATCAGCCAGCCGATGAAGCCGTCAATCATATCCATAGGCATCGCGGCGAGGCTAAACACGCTTTGGAAGGTCAGAAAGACAATCACCAAAAAGGCAAGCGTGCCGAAAATGGGGTGTAGCAACAGTTTGTCCAATGTGGCGGTGACGCGGTCACGTTGCCCATGGCGGACCATGGCGGCTTTGAGCACTTGCTGTAGGTCGATTGACTCGCCCTGAGGCGCCATTTCCTTCGTTGCACTCGGAAGATGTTGGAGTTGGTCTGCAATCGTTTCTTTGAGTGGTTGGGTGCTGCGTACTTTGGTCGCGACCATTGGCAGTACCGTGATGCCGCCCAATTGTTGTGAGAGGCGTTCAATGGAGATTTCATAGCCAAGTCGTTTGGCGACATCCATTTTGTTTAGCACCAGCGTGACCGGTAATCCCAGTGCAATAACTTCAAGCACGAGAGGAAGGCTCAAGCGCAAATTGGTAGCATCGGCAATACACACGACCATGTCCGGTTTGTCTACGCCGGTGATATTGCCCAACAATACGTCGCGGGCGATGCGTTCGTCTTGGCTTTCGGATTTTAGGCTATAAGAACCAGGCAAATCGAGCAGGGTGACCATCTCGCCATCAGGGAGTTGTAACAGCCCCTCCTTGCGTTCGACCGTTACGCCTGGATAGTTCGCGACCTTCTGGCGCGCTCCGGTGAGGGCGTTGAAGAGTGCGGTTTTGCCGGAGTTTGGCTTGCCGACGAGGGCAATGGTTTTATGCTGCTTGGGGGTCACGTGCTGCCTGCACCTCTATCAAGCTGGCTTCGTCTTTGCCGAGGGCGATGGTGTGGTCACCGACGCGCACTGCCAATGGGTTGCGGGCAGGGAAGCCGCAATGCAGCACTTCTACTTCGATGCCTTCGCAAAAGCCGAGCATACGCATGCGTTGAATGACCGATTCGTTGGTCGTATCAAACGCGCTAACAGTCGATTTTTCGCGCAAGGGCAATTGTGAAAGTAGCATCCTATCCTCTGCAATTGAGAACCATTATCATCTTCTAGGCACCGTCTTACTCTTCTGCCTACAGAATGCAACCTTTTTTGGGAGAAATTACTCGGCGGAGGCTTGAGTGCCGGCTTTGGCTTCGGGTGTTTCTGGCTGGTCTTCGGGCGCAGATTCTTGCGCTGCTTCTGCGTTTTCCAGCCCGCCACCTAAGGCTTTATAGAGATTCACTAAATTGGCCATGCGCTGCTTTTCAATCTCAATCTCGCGCTGCTGAGCGGAATAGAGCGAGCGTTGTGCATCCAGCACGTTGAGGTAGCTATCGATGCCCTCTTTGTAACGCGCGTTGGAAAGGTCGTAGGATTCTTGCGTCGCCTCGACCAATTTGCGTTGTGCATCCAGTTCATCGTCGAGCGTTTCACGCGCGGCGAGTTCGTCTGCCACCTCTTTAAAGGCAGTTTGCACGGCTTTCTCATATTGCGCGACGGAGGCTTCTTTTATCACTTCGCTGTAATCTAGGTTCGCGAAGTTGCGGCCGCCTTCGAATATCGGCATGGCAATGCTCGGGGCGAAAGACCATGCACCGCTTGCGGCGCTGCTGAAGAGATTATCCAGCTCGCTGCTGGCATAGCCATAGCTAGCCGTGAGCGAGAGGGTCGGGAAGAAGGCCGCACGCGCCGCGCCGATATTGGCGTTGGCGGCGAGCAGGTTATGTTCCGCTTGGCGCACATCGGGGCGTACTAACAATACTTCAGAAGGCAAGCCCACGGGCAGCTCATTGCGCAGAGAAAGGGTTTCGAGCTGCTGGTCTTTTAGCAGAGGGGTGATGTCTTTATTGCCCACCAGCAGTTGCAGCGCGTTTTTATCTTGCTGCACATAACGCTCATAGAGCGCGAGGTTGGCGCGCGCGGTTTGCACCGATTGCTGCACTTGCGCGACATCGAGTTTAGAGGCAACGCCTTTCTCAAAGCTTTGCGAAATCAGGTTATAGCTCTTTTCTTGCGCGGCGAGCGTGTCTTTGGTGAGGGCGAGGATTTTATGATCCGCCATCCATTGCAGATAGGCATTGGCGACTTCGGCAATCAACGAGATTTGCGCAGCGTCGCGTGCGGCCTCGGTCGCGAAGTAATCTTCCAACGCTGCTTCGCTCAGGCTTTGGGTGCGGCCAAATAAGTCTAGCTCAAAGGCGGTAGTTGCTACATTCACAGTGTAGGTTGAGGTGATATATTCACGCGAGGTTGCGAAGTTCGGATTGCTTCCGCCTTGCGCGCGTGTCACTTTTTGGCGGCTCATGCCACCATTTAGCCCGATATTAGGAATTAAATCCGCCCGCTCGACGCGGTACAGCGCACGTGCGGCTTCTACGTTGAGTGTCGCCACGCGCAGGTCACGGTTATTCTCCAGCGAGGCTTGAATCACGCCGCGCAATCCTTCGGAAAGGAAGAAATCTTGCCACGCAATTTCTGCCGCCATTTGTTGGCCGGATTCGGAGAGGGCAGGGCTTTGCCATTCATTCTGCGTAGGCAGATCCGGGCGCAGATAATCCGGAATCATGGTGCAGCCGGAGAGGAGCGTGCCGAGAAGCAAAAGAGAGGTGGTCTTACGCATGCGGTTCCTCCTGTGGTGCGGGTGCAGGGCGCTTCTTCAGGCTTTGGATGCCAATATAGAAGAGCGGAATAAAGAAGATAGCGATGAAGGTTGCGGCCAACATGCCGCCCATCACGCTGATACCAATCGCGTTCTGGCTGGCGGAGCCTGCGCCATTGGCAATGGCGAGCGGGGTTACGCCGAGGACGAAGGCCATCGAGGTCATGATAATCGGGCGGAAGCGCTGCTTGGCAGCCATGAGGGTCGCTTCGCGCAGGTCATGCCCTTGCTCGTAAAGCTCCTTCGCGAACTCGACGATGAGAATCGCGTTTTTGGAGGTGAGCCCCATCGTGGTGAGTAGGCCCACTTGGAAATAGACGTCGTTGCTGAGGCCGAAGAACATTGCTGCGACAGCAGCACCAATAATACCGAGTGGCACGGCCAGCATCACCGAGAAGGGGATAGACCAGCTCTCATAGAGTGCGGCGAGGCAGAGGAAAATCACGATGACGGAGAGGGCATAAAGCGCAGGCGCTTGCGAGCCGGTGAGACGCTCTTCATATGAGAGGCCAACCCATTCCACACTCACATCGTAGGGGAGTTGTTCGACCATCGCTTCCATTTCTGCCATGGCTTCTCCGGTGCTGACGCCGGGAGCGGTTGCGCCTTGAATATTGACAGACGCATTGCCGTTAAAGCGTTCCAGCTTGGGTGAACCATAGGTCCATTGCATGGTGGAGAAGCTATCGAACGCCACCATCTCGCCTTGGTTATTGCGCACGAACCAGCTCTTCAAATCGTCTGGCATCATGCGGTACGGCGCATCGGCTTGCATATATACTTTTTTGATGCGGCCGCGATCGACAAAGTCATTCACATAAGACGAGCCCCATGCGGTTTGCAGCGTCTGGTTGATATCGGCGATGGACAGGCCGAGGGCAGTCGCCTTCTCATTATCGATTTCGATTTTGAACTGTGCCACATCGTCCAGACCGTTCGGGCGCACGCCTTCGAGCTTGGTGTTTTGTGCGGCCATGCCGAGCAGTTGGTTGCGCGCTTCCATGAGCTTTTCATGGCCGATACCGGTGCGGTCTACCAGTTGCATATCAAAACCAGAGGCGTTACCCAGCTCACGAATCGGTGGCGGGTAGAAAGCGAAAATCATCGCATCTTTGATTTGTTGGAACGCGCCCATAGAGCGGCCGGCTAGCGCAAAGACGGAGTCTTTACTCAGGTCACGCTCGGACCAGTCTTTAAGGCCGATAAAGCCGAGGCCGACATTCTGTGCGCGGCCTGCAAAGCTGAAGCCAGTCACGGTGAAGAGGTGGTCAATCACTTCATCCTCATTGCCGAGGAAGTGCTCCTCTACCTTCACGGCGCTCTCTAGGGTGCGCTCGATGGTGGAGCCGGAGGGGCCGTTAATCATCAGATACATGACCCCTTGGTCCTCGTTCGGTAGGAACGAGCCGGGAAGGTTTGAGAAAACCACACCCAGCCCGCCCATGAGGAGCAAATACACCAAGATAAACCGCTTGGTTCGGTGTGCCATATAGCCTGCGCCACTCACAAAGGCGTCGCGGCTCTTGTTGAAGTTACGGTTGAACCAGCCAAAGAAGCCCGTTTCTTTGCGGCGGTGGTCGCCTTCCTTCTCGGGTTTGAGAAAGGTGGCGCATAGTGAAGGGGATAACACTAGCGCCACCACTACAGAGAGTGCCATCGCGGAGACAATCGTAAGCGAAAATTGTCTATAGATGGCGCCTGCAGATCCGGTGAAAAATGCCATGGGTACAAACACGGCAGAGAGTACGAGCGCGATACCAATGAGCGCGCCTGTTATTTGGGTCATAGATTTTTTGGTTGCTTCTTTCGGCGGCAATCCCTCTTGGCTCATCACGCGCTCTACGTTCTCCACCACAACAATCGCGTCATCCACCAGCAGGCCGATGGCGAGTACCATGGCGAACATGGTCAGTACGTTGATGGTAAAGCCGAAGGCGGCAAGCACGCCAAACGTGCCGAGTAATACGATAGGTACGGCGAGGCTAGGAATGATGGTCGCGCGGAAATTTTGCAGGAAGAGATACATTACCAAGAAAACGAGTACGACCGCTTCAAGCAAGGTTTTCACTACCTCTTTGATGGAGAGCTTCACGAAAGGAGTGGTGTCATACGGATAGATTACTTCGACCTTATCGGGCAGAACGCGACGCAACTCTTCTACGCGTGCTTTTACGGCCTTTGCTGTTTCCAGCGCGTTCGCACCGGTGGCAAGGCTCACGGCCACACCCGCTGCAGGCTTACCTTTATAACGGGCAACACGGGCATAGCTCTCTGAGCCGAGTTCAACACGCGCTACGTCTTTGAGGCGGATTTGTGAGCCGTCCGTATTCACACGGATGATAATATTATTAAAGTCTTCGACCGTTTGCAGGCGAGATTGCGCGGTAATGGTCGCGTTGATCTGTTGGCCTTCCACTGCGGGCGCACCGCCCAACTGGCCAGCTGAGACATCCAGATTCTGCGCCTCAATCGCGCCTTGCACGTCCGTCACGGCGAGATTGTAGCTGAAGAGCTTGTTCGGGTTGATCCAGATGCGCATGGCGTTGGACTCACCAAAGACCGTCACGTTCCCTACGCCATTCACGCGGGCGATGGAGTCTTTTACTGTAGAGTTTAGCACGTCGCCGAGTGTTTGCTGCGAGACGCTGCCATCCTCAGAATAGAAGCCCACAATCAGCAAGAAGCTGTCATTCGATTTGGTTACGGTCACACCTTGTTGTTGCACGGCCTGGGGCAGCAAGGGCAGGGCGCGTTGGATTTTGTTTTGCACCTGCACCTGCGCGATATCAGGGTCGGCTTCCGGCTCGAAGGTGATGTTGATGCTCGCGCTGCCGGAGCTGTCGCTGCTGGCAGAGAAGTAACGCATATTATCGATACCGGTCAGGCTTTGCTCGATCACCTGCGTGACGCTGTTCTCTAATGTTTCAGCCGATGCGCCGGGATAGGTCGCGCGCACAGACACAGATGGGGCAGCGATATTCGGATATTGTTCCACCGGCAGGCGCATAATAGAGAGCGCACCTGCGAGCATGATGATGATGGCACAATTGTGATGGTAACAACAGCTGGCTGGCGA
>CAYFFN010000091.1:0-7641 GCA_964342335.1 uncultured Azospirillaceae bacterium | reverse complement strand
AGAAGAACAAAGTTCGGTGAATAAAGAAATATCGGCAAACACGCAACGCATGACCCATTCGATAGAGGATATTGCAAGCCGTATTAGAGCCCTCTCAGAGGTAGGCAACTAAGCAAGCCCCTTACAACTAAAAGTTATGCACATTCTGGCATGGCACAATCTATAGATTGCATCTTTATGTTGCTTATTCTATTTATGCGAGATAATCTCCCGCATAAATAGAACAGGGCGCTGCGCAATGATCCTAAAAGTATCTAACTATGCCTGTATGCTCGATTCGCTACCAACCAACGTATTGTTGTGTGAGACGAAGGGCTTCAAAATTACCTATGCCAATAAAAAGAGCCGAGATACGCTGGATGAGATAGCACATTTGCTCCCTTCTGGCGTGAATGGCAAGAACATCATTGGGCAGTGTATTGACATTTTCCACAAGCAGCCCGAGCATCAGCGCAAATTACTCGCTGAACCTAAGAATCTCCCCCATCACGGGGTGATACGCCTTGGTCCTCATTTTCTTGATTTGTATATCTGCCACGTCAATATGAGCAATACGCTCATGTTGACGTGGTCCGTCACCACTGAGGCGGAGCGCCTCAAGCGTATGGCTGATAAAATGCCCATCAACTTGATGATGTGTGACCCAGAGACGTTCGATATCGTCTATGTAAACGAGACCAGCCTCAAAACACTACGCAGCATTGAGCATTTGCTTCCCATCAAAGCGGATGAAGTGCTGGGTGCGAATATAGATATCTTCCATAAACACCCCGCGCACCAGCGCAAACTGCTCGCCGACCCAAGCAACCTGCCCCACCACGCGAAGATTCAGTTGGGTGACCAATGGCTGGATTTAAATGTAGCGGCCATAATCGATAATACAGGAAGTTATATTGGCCCTATGGTGTCATGGAGTGTCATTACCGAACAAGTGCGTGTGGCCGAAGAGGTGCGCAATATTGCAGGCAATGTAGCCGCAGCCTCCACTGAACTTTCCCAAACGTCTGAAACGATGAGCGGCGTAATGGCCAACGCCAATCAATCCGCAGCGCAATCGATTGAATATTCTCAGCAGACACTCAACAATGTGCAAACGGTTGCCTCGGCATCGGAGGAAATGAACGCTTCTATTCGCGAAATTTCCGAGCAAGTTTCGCGCTCCCGCGCGATTGTGACAGATGCGGTAGAGCGCGTCGTACAGGCCGATGCAATGGCCATCAAGCTCGAGGGGGCTTCGCACTCTATCGGTGATATTGTCGCACTGATTCAGAACATCGCCTCGCAGATTAACCTGCTCGCCCTCAACGCGACCATCGAATCTGCCCGTGCTGGCGAAGCAGGCAAAGGGTTTGCGGTAGTAGCAAGCGAAGTAAAAACGCTCGCAACGCAAACCTCTAACGCCACCGAAGATATTATCCGCGAGGTGGAAGGCGTACAAAGTGCGACCGGCAATGTGGTTAGCATTTTGAGCGAAATCAAAAAATCCGTGGAGACGGTGAGTGAATTCACCACCAATGTCGCCGCCGCGATTGAGGAACAAAGCGCCGCCACCGATGAGATTGCCAGCAACATGCAGCAAGCCTCCAGCAACGTCTCCAAGGTGGATATGGAAGTGCAGAAAATCGCGGAAGAAGCGAGCAATGCCGACCTCTCCACCCAGCAAGTGCTTGAGGCGGCACAAGAACTATCGCGTCAAGCCGAGAAACTTAATAAAGAAATCTCCGGCCTACTGGATAAATAAATATAAACCCTTTGACATATGACTTGAGCCCGAAGCTGCTGCTTCGGGCTTTTCTTTGTGTCTGCAAATGTCATGGAACTGTCACACACATGCACCACAGAATAGCCTATTGTTACATCATATTAACGCTTTTTTGTTTCGTTAGTTGCTCATATTTCGTACGCCGAACCGCAACTAACGGATCCCCCTCACCAGTGTTTCGGTGAGGGTTTGTAGGAGTCCCGGGACACAGTCCCCCGTCCCGGGCTCTTTCCTACTCCTCTAAACCCTTTCTTAACCTTCTGATGTTACTGTGCTATAAAAGGACCAACTATGAGCACAGAGAAAAAACGCAATTACGCCGTGGCCGAGCATCCCGTTGTGGAGGCCATTATTGAAGGCCTATTCCAATTGGAGTCACGTGAGCAGGCCGAGGCGCGCATGAAAGAGCTGCGCAGCTTCGCCATCTTTTCACGCGAACAACCCGAGGAAGAAACCGCCGCACGCCTATGGATTCGCGGCTTTGGCCTCTCTGATGCGGAGCGCAAAAAAGGCTATATGGGCCATTTCGCGCTGGTACATATCTTTAAAAAAGACGATGGCAAATGGACCCTCATGGCCGAGAAGGATGAGGTGCCGCTAGAGAAGCACCCGCAAAAAGCACGCCCCAAAAAGTCGCATCCCGATTGGGGCCACCCAATGCTGCGCGAGATTAAAAAAGGAAACCGCTACGACACGTTTGACGAGGCATATGGCATATTAGAGAAGCTACATGTCGAGTTCCCCGACATCTCGATTCCCAACCGCGAGAAGCTGCATATCATGATTTACAAAAAGCAGCCCAGCGGCCCACCCATTCAGAAAATGACCTTTTATGTCGAGCTGGCTGAGGGGGATGAGGCAGGCTTCACCATCCGCGGGGAAGAAAACACCTATGACAAGAAAAAGGCCGAAGTGAAGAAAGCCATCGCCTCCCATGCCGAGGAAAAAATCGACACCGCCAAAGCCATCCTCCCCGAAGGGGAAGAAGCCAAACGCGGCCGCTTCGCCAATATGGTAGAACTCAAACGCGCCCGCAAAGGCAAAGCCGACCCACGCGCGGCGGCAAAGAAAGCCTCAGCTTCTTCTGAAGAAGAAGCTTAGTTTATTGGTACACTCGCTGCGCTCGCTATTTGCCCTTGCTCCGTACTACTGTGCTGCGCAATGAGCCTAAGCGCTGACGCGCACTAAAGGCGCGGTCTCCTGACCGCGTTTCTGTTCATTTCACCTTTCTTCTTCATCAAATCATCGCATTTCTAGTGTCGAGTACCTGCTATAGCAACGCCGTGGTTTTGCTGTTTGTATAGTTCAACAGTTACGGGAATTTACCCACCACTTTATGGAGGCCTGGATGCTCGATAAAGCATTCCTTCTCTTACAAGAACCCCGATACCTCATCGGGTTTCTTGCGTTGGTAACCGTAGCGCTTACCATGCTACTCGTGCCAACAAAACATACCCGCCCTTGGGTAGGTCTGTTAAACTTTGTGTTAGGGCTGACGGGACTCATCGTATTAGCCCTGCACGAGGACGGCTCCCTCTCCGAGGGGTTTCTCCACGATGTGCGCTATGGCGCATTTATCTTTGGAGGTATCGTTCTCGGCATCACCGCTGCCACGTACACACGTGGATTTAGCGCGTGGGCATGGCGGGCATCGAAACTCGCGGTGATTACTATCACTGTGCTTTCTATTGCCTTGGCCATGGGCTGGTATTTCAAGCTGCCGCCGTTCTAACCCATCTAGACATCGCGACTTCGGTCGCGGCGTTCTTTTCACAAAACTGTAACACTACTGCGCGCGCGGGATTGCTATACTGGGCTGGTAATAAAGAGATAGCCTTATGACTACTACGCCAGAGACCAACCAGCACGACACTGCCACACTAGCCGCAGAGGATTTGCGCGAGCCAATGTCTTTACCAAGCCCTGGTGACGAGGTAGATGTCCCTAAGTCTGACGCTGCCCATGATGCGGCGGCCGAGGCCCCAAAGCCTGGCGAAGTAAATGAACCTGCTGGTGAACCTGCTGAAATTGAAGACCCTGAGGCCACCACCCCACCGCATCATCACCGTCCAGAGCAACACCCACACCCAGTACCGGAGCCTGATGGTCAACCTGCCACCGGCCCCAAAGCCAAAGACGAAGCGCTAATGGAAGAAGAAGCACCCCTGCTGGATACCGTAAAAGACACGCTGGAAGCCGCCGGCCTCTCCACCGAAGATGTAACCGTAGAAGAAGTGGAGAGCAAAACCGTCTTCGCGTTGCCTTATTATGTTACGCCAGAAGGTAAGCTGCGCGTTGCACTGAATCTGGATAATAACAGCCTGCATCTGTCGCAACTGGCCGACCTTGTGATGGAAGATCACATGCAAATGCAACCGCTCACCAATGATAGCGATGCCACTGCTTTGACGGTCAATCTCGGCACGCATAAGAATGCACCTCCCTTGCAAGCTGCCTCCGACAGCACGCCCGCAAACCGCCTTTGGGTGGATGCGGATCAGCTCGTGCCTGTCGCTGGCGGCTTGCCTTCTTTGGAGGAAGGCAAAGGCCAATCCGCAGCCTATACCCTCACCAAAGATGGTCAGACTTATCTGCTCGGCGGGGAATATAAAGCCGTGATGGATGCTGCGGTCACTCGCTTTGACGCCGTGGAGACGGCAGCGAAATACGTACAAAAACCGCAAGAGCCAACCAAGCTCACCATCCGTGTGAACAATGTCTCTTCCACTCCGGCCATGCACCCGACACAGGTCGCTAGCCAGCAAACCGGCACTGCCGCGGCGCTACAGGCTCTCCACTCCGCCGCAAGCGAAAACGCAACCGACAAGGCAGCACAGATTGCATGATAACACCGCGCATGCATCGCACCCTTCTGCAGGCCAACGCCCTTTAAACCTTCTTGTCATCTACGACACCTATGAATATGGCGCAGCCATTACCCCGCTGCCCACCAAGTTCAAGCAGATAGAAGCGACCCATATAACCAACGCATTGCGTCGGCAGGGTCACGATGCCAAGGCATTGGATATGCGTCACCTCGCACTATCCGATGACGGAAAAACCCTCTCCTATGACGGAAAGCCTTTCAACATTAGCGACTATGACGGCGTGTGCTGGCGCTGTTCTGTACGTGCGGATCGTAGCAATCCTCTTACCAAGAAAGAAACGCAAGATACGTGGGAGATTGCCCATTGGGTCGAGCAACATATCCCCGCCTACACCCCTTTTGATAGGTTGCAGGAATGGGATGGAAAAATCCCCACCAAAACATTGCTGGATGAGGCAGGTGTCGAAATGCCGCGCTCGCTGTGCCTTCGCGTGAATGATCCAGATATTGATGCAAAAATACAGGCATTCACCCATGAACAGGAAGGCCAAAATTTTGTACTAAAAAAGGATGTGGGTCATAGCGGTATTGTCGCCTTTTCTTCTGATATGACGGGCTTGTATTTTACCCATAATGTAAAAAAGCTACAGCAAGTAGCGCATCGCTGGCTGGAAGGCGATGTAGAGGATGTAGGGGCTGGCGTGGTGCTGCAGGATTACATCAAGCCAAAGCGTACATTGCGGTTTGACGTCACCGTCGGGCCAGATGACCATAAAATGATTTTCACCTCGCGCCGCTTCAGCAAAAAGCTGGGCTATTATCAGAATGCCGATGTGAGTGACCTAGACCCCACCATCAAAACGATGCTCGACACAATGGTGCATACGCTTGGACCAGGCTGCTGGGGTATCGACATCATCCAAGATGAGCATGGCAAATGCTATTGCCTAGAAGCAAACCCCTTCTCTGCAAATGCGTTCATGAACAGCAACCCGCAGCTTGCAGAAACCTATGGTGAAGCCGCCGCCAACAATATCGTCGATACGATACGAGAGAAACAGATTGCCTCACCGCATGTCGAAACACGGGATGCAGAACTGCACTCCCCAAAACATGCCGTGCAGATATAAAGCGAAACACCATGGCTTCCCCTCTAAAACTCAACCTGCTTATTGTTTATGACCGGTTCGAATACGGCACCGACCTGCCCTTTAGCCAGCAGTTTAATTACAAAGAGATCGAAGCAGAAGGCATAGCCAAAGCCCTGCGAGGGAAAGGCCATAACGTGATGTTGGTGGATATAGACGACCTGCGTTGGAACAAAGACCATACTGCGCTGCAGGATACGTTTAGCGGCATCCGAGAACCATTCGACCCCACCCAGTATGACGGGGTGATGTGGCGCTGTAGCACCCGCCCAGACCGTAGCAACCCGCTCTATGCCAAACATAGCGACGCGTTGCATGACATCGCCTCTTTTATTGAAAGCAAAATTCCGGCCTTCACGCCTTTCAAACAGCTACAGGCATGGGACGGAAAAATTCACAACCAAGAGCAATTTGAGGCACATGGCATACAAGCCCCTATGGCCGTATGCGTGCACAAAGGCGAGACGGATGTGGAAGAGAAAATCACCGACTTCATGGATAATTGCCGCAAAAATGGGGGCCTTCCTTTCCAAAAATTTGTGGTGAAGAAAGATTGCAGCGCTGGCACCGCAAAAATGAAAAAATACAAAATAAACGGACTTTTCGGAGGGGTTTCGCTTGGTTTGACCGAGGAAAAAGCGCTGCAAAAAGCGAAGGCATGGTTGCAAAGTAAGGATGGCGATTTAGGGAACGGCATCGTCGTACAACAGCAACTCCCTAAACATTATGAACGGGAACGCATCACCATGGCGGTAACACCCGACCATGTGCAGATTATCGACGCTATGCACCCTTCGCGCCTCAAAGAGGAAGATTACACCCTGATGCAGAAGCTAGCAAAAGCGCTTGGCCCTGGCATCTGGGGCATAGACGCCCTTATCAACGAAGGGAGACTAGCGCCCAAAAACCGTATCCATATTTTGGAGGTTAATCCTTTCTCTGCCGACACGGCCATAGGACATTGCGAAGATCCCGCAAGCTTCTATCTCGCCGAAGATATACAAGAAGGCGCCGAGGCCTTTGTTGAAACCATTTGCCACGCCAAGGGTATAGACTGCCCTTACATAGACACAGACCGCACCATCCCTTTCCAAAAACATACACGCACTTCGGAATACGGAAAACCTCCCACACGCCAGCCAGAAACAACCGTACGAGAAGTGGTCGCACCCGAACAACAGCAGGTCGCAGGCAATGGCCTCAACCTCTAAGAACCACTTGATTTTTTGCTTAAATGGCGTAAAAAGCGCGCATGCAACACAGCTCTACACATAACCAAGTCACCATCAGTGCGATGTATAAATTCATCGACAAGCCGGACTGCGCCGATTACCAAGCACCGCTGAAAGCACGTATGGTCGAGCGCGATGTGCGCGGCACGCTGATTCTCGCGCCTGAGGGCCTCAACGGCACCATCTCCGGCCCGCAAGCCTCCATCGAAGACATCCTCTCTTACCTTGAGAACGACCTTGGCTATGGCGAGATTGAGCATAAAGAGAGCTACCACGAGACGCACCCTTTCTACCGCACCAAGGTGAAGCTGAAGAAGCAAATCCTCCCCTTCGATGCAGAGGTTGCGCCGCGCGTCTGCGTCGGCACGTATGTCGCGCCGAAGGATTGGAACGCGATTATCAGCCAGCCAGACGTGGTGAATATCGACACGCGCAACGGCTATGAGGTGCATATCGGCACGTTCAAAGGCGCGCTGAACCCAGACACCAAAAACTTCCGCGAGATGGTGGAATGGACGGCGAAGCACCTCGACCCTGCGAAGCACCGCAAAGTGGCGATGTTCTGCACCGGCGGTATTCGCTGCGAGAAATACAGCTCTTACCTACTCGATATCGGGTTTGAGGAAGTGTTCCACCTGCGTGGCGGCATCCTGAAATACCTCGAAGAAATCC
>CAYFFN010000090.1:0-7666 GCA_964342335.1 uncultured Azospirillaceae bacterium | reverse complement strand
CTCGACGGGGAAGAGGTTGTACGCTTCAATCAGTTCCAGCCCTTTATTCACCATGGTTGCGGAATCGACGGAGATTTTGGCGCCCATCTCCCATTTGGGGTGTGCGATGGCTTGTTCGGGCGTGACGCTCATCAGCGCATCACGTTTTAAGCCGCGGAACGGGCCGCCGGAGGCAGTGATTTGGATGCCCGCAATTTTGTCATGTTCGGCAAAATGGAAGGTTTGGAAGATGGCATTATGTTCGGAATCAACAGGGAGCAATGTTGCGCCATGCTCTTTGCAGGCTTGCAGCATAAGGCTACCCGCTGAGACAAGGCATTCTTTGCTTGCGAAGGCGATGGTGTGGCCGGCTTTGATAGCGGCAAGGGTGGGAGCGAGCCCAGCCGTGCCGACAATCGCGGCCATGAGCCAATCGCACTCCATGGTGGCTGCGTCACAGAGGGCTTGACTCCCTGATGCGGCTTCTATGTTTGTACCTGCTAAGGCTTCTTTTAATGCAGCATGAGCGCTTTCATCGGCTAGCACGGCGATTTTTGCGTTGAACTCTATAGCAAGCTTAGCCAAGGCCTCTGCGTTGCTGTGCGCGGTGAGTGCTACGACTTCATAGGCGGAAGGATTGGCGCGGATAATATCCAAAGTGCTAGCGCCGATAGAACCTGTGGCGCCAAGAATGCTAATGCGTTTAGGCATGCGATAGGCCGTAGATAATCGCATAGGCTGGGGCGGCAAAGAGCAGGCCATCCACGCGGTCCATCAATCCACCGTGACCGGGGAGGAGGGTTCCCGTGTCTTTAATATCGGCTTTGCGCTTGAGCCAAGAGGCGAAGAAGTCGCCTGCTTGAGAGATAATGGCCAAGAACGCGCCGCATAGAAGCCAGCCCGCCATACCGATAGTGCTGAGCGTGGTGCTGGAGAAGACTGCGGCAACCAGTGCGGCTGCGCCAATGCCCCCGAGCAAACCGGCCCATGTTTTGTTGGGGCTGATAGAGGGGAGCAGTTTGGGGCCGCCTAAGGTTTTGCCCGTGAAATAAGCCACGATATCGGTTGCCCAGACGATGAAGAGCAAATGCATCGTCGCGAAGACGCTGTCATTGCGAAGTAAGATGAGGCAGAGGCATGGCAGGGCGATATAAAGCAAGCCGTAATAGGGTTTTACGGGGTCGTATAGGTCGGAAATGCGTTGCCATTCCATCGCGAGGATGGCTGCGCCAATGAGCACTAAAAAGGTAAAGCTTGCGCTGCTCCATATCACCAAAAGCAATGCAACGCTCGCCGCGATGATGGCGGTTTTAAAGCGGGTAATCAGTTCTTCGGATAGGAACATCAGGCTTCTTCCTCTGCTTGTTCGGTGCGTTTACCAAAGCGACGCTCGCGCTTGGCATAATCTTCTATCGCATTTTGCAGTGTTTCGACAGTGAAATCGGGCCACAAGGTTTCGCAAAAATAGAGTTCACTATACGCGGCCTGCCAAAGCAGGAAGTTGCTTAAACGTTGGTCGCCACCGGTACGGATGAGTAAGTCTGGATGCGGGAAGTCACCTGTGTCCAATGCACCCTCAAGCATAGATTCGTTTATCTCTTCGGCTTTTATCTCACCCGCGGCTGCTTGCTTGGCCAGCTTTTGTGTGGCGCGCACTAGTTCTTCCCGAGCGCCATAGCTCAGTGCGATGATGAGGGTCATGCGGTCATTCTGTGCCGTAAGATCTTCAACGCGGTTCAGCTCTGCACAAATGTCTGGCTGCAAACGTTCGCGGTCACCAATGAAGGCGAGGCGGATATTATGCTCATGCAGAGACTCAACCTCGTTCTTAAGGTAATAGCGCATGAGGGACATGAGGTCGTCCACCTCATCCGCAGGGCGTTGCCAGTTTTCGGAGGAGAAGGCATAGACTGTCAAATAGCGTAGAGAGGAATCGGCGCAATTTTGAATGAGCTTTTTGAGCGCTTCTGCCCCTTGCTTATGACCCAGCTTGCGCGGCATCAGGCGCGATTTAGCCCAACGGTTGTTGCCGTCCATAATGATGGCAATATGGCGCGGCCATTCCTGCGGAGAAACAGTAGGAGTGGGGCGTGAGCTGGCGATTTTTGGGGACATTGTCCTGATTCGCCCTTAGACGCTCATAATGTCTTTTTCTTTGGTCGCGAGGGCTTCGTCGATCTTCTTCACCACCTTGTCGGTGATTTTTTGAATCTCGTCGCTCAGGCGGTGCAGATCATCTTCTGAGATATCACCGTTCTTTTCCTGTTTTTTCAGCTCGTCCATACCGTCGCGGCGCACGTTACGCACGGCGATGCGCGCGTTCTCAGCGTATTTGCCTGCTACTTTACCCATGTCTTTACGGCGCTCTTCCGAAAGTTCTGGCACGGGTACGCGGATGGTTTGGCCTTCCGTTGCAGGGTTGAGTCCGAGATCCGATTCACGAATTGCTTTTTCAACCGCTGGAACCATAGAGGCATCCCATACGCTCACGGTCAGCAGGCGCGGTTCTGGCACGTTGACGTTGCCGAGCTGGTTCATTGGCATGCGGCTGCCATATGCTTCAACGGTGATGCTGTCGAGCATAGTCGGGGAGGCGCGGCCAGCGCGTAGGCCGGAGAAATCGTGGTGGAGGCTGCTAAGTGCGCCTTCCATGCGGCGCTCTAATTCTACTAGGTCCGTCATTGTTCGTATCCTTTTTGTTTAGTCTTGAATGATGGTGCATTTGCCTTCGCCACGCAGCACGCGCGCAATATTAGAAGGCTCATGAATAGAAAATACCAGAATCGGGATTTTGTTTTCGCGCGAGAGTGCAATGGCTGATGTGTCCATCACCTTCAGGTCACGCGCAAGCACATCGTGGTATGTGAGGCTTTCATAGCGGATGGCATCGTCAAACTTGTTGGGGTCTTTATCGTAGACGCCGTCTACTTGGGTTGCTTTCACAAGTGCGTCGCAGCCAAGCTCAGAGGCACGCAATGCTGCCGCAGTGTCCGTGGTGAAGAACGGGTTGCCGGTTCCGGCGGCGCAGATAATCACGCGGCCACGTTCCATATGGCGCATCGCACGGCGACGAATGTAAGGCTCGCAGACTTCGTCCATCTCGATTGCGGAAAGAACGCGGGTTTCTACGCCAATGCGTTCCATCGTGTTTTGGATGGCGAGGGCGTTGAGTACCGTTGCGAGCATACCCATATAATCTGCGCTTGCGCGCTCCATACCTTGCGCAGCGCCTTTGATGCCACGGAAGATGTTTCCACCACCGACGACAATCGCCACCTCGGTGCCGGCTTCAATCGCTTCTTTAATATCGTTACAAATACGCTCAATGGTGCTGAGGTCTTGCCCAAAGGTCATATCGCCCATCAATGCTTCACCAGAAAGCTTGATGAGCACGCGTTTATAGGCTGGTTCAGCGTTGGTTGCAGGCATAGTATTAGGTGCGTTGGATGTCATGGGCAGTACTTGTAAGGGCTAATGTACCAGATTGCAACGCTCTTGATGCATTATCCACGGCGGATTGCCTCAGATTGCGGTGCAATAATAATGATTGTGCATAAGGGAAACTTCGGTTATATACAGCGGCGAGTAACGTTTGCTCTTACCATTTGACGCCGCGTGATGTGGCAATACCTGCAGTTGCAGGGTTTGAAGGTCTCCTTTGTGGCGATCCTAAGCGTTTGAATAAGAGTAAGCCCACGTATGGCATAGTGCCGTGACATGGGATGATGCTCTAAATTGAAACGCCAAAGGAGAAAACATGGCTCAAGGAACAGTAAAATGGTTTAATCCAACCAAAGGATACGGATTTATTACACCAGAAGGTAGTGACAAGGATGTATTCGTGCATATCAGCGCCGTGCAAAAAGCCGGCCTGGCACAGTTGGATGAGGGGCAGAAAGTCAATTACGAGTTGGCTACCCATAACGGTAAAACTTCTGCATCTGAGCTGGAGCTGGTTGACGCTGCGTAAGTAGCCCACCCGTTTTATCCTAATAGATTAGTGACGACCGCTCTTTGGTAAAAAGGGCGGCGTAGCTATTTGCAGAAAAGAAAGAAATTATGGACGATTTTCATGGATTCGGGCTGCCTGCAGCCCTGAGCAAGGCATTGGATGCCATGCAATTTAGTACGCCTACGCCGATTCAGGCTCAGGCGATTCCTCATGCGCTGGAGGGCCGCGATATTCTAGGCTCAGCGCAAACGGGTACAGGTAAAACCGGTGCGTTTGGTATTCCGTTGGTGGCCAAACTGCTAAATAACCCGCGTGGTACTGCGCTGGTGATGACCCCTACACGTGAGCTAGCAACACAGGTAATGACGCAGCTACAAGCAATGTTGGGCAAGCACAGCCCCATTAAAACAGCATTGTTGATTGGTGGCGAAGCGATGCCAAAACAGATGCAGCAACTGCGCGCACGCCCACGCTTGATGGTGGGTACGCCAGGGCGTATTAATGACCATCTAGAGCGCGGTAATTTGATGCTCCACGACACCAACTTTTTGGTGCTCGATGAGACAGACCGCATGCTGGATATGGGCTTTACGATTCAGATTGAAAAGATTCTGAAGTTTATGCCAAAAACGCGCCAAACCATGCTGTTTTCTGCGACCTTGCCGAAAGACATTATTCGCATTTCGCAGTCTTATTTGAATAACCCAGAGCGCGTGGCGGTGGATCCAACGTCTTCCCCTGCGACCAATATCGACCATAAAGTGGCGCATGTGACTGTGGGTGAGAAATACGGCCGCCTGCTCGACGAGCTGGAATCGCGCGATGGTTCGATCATCGTATTTGTGAAAACCAAGCATAATACCGATAAAATGGCGACCCGCCTTGCGAAAGACGGGTTTGATGCACGTGCAATCCACGGCGATTTGCGCCAAAATAAGCGTGATTCGCTCATCGCCAACTTCCGTAAGCAGAAATACCGCATTCTCGTGGCGACCGACGTGGCCGCGCGCGGGCTGGATATTCCGCATATCGAGCATGTGATCAACTTCGACCTGCCGCAAGTGGCAGAGGATTACATCCACCGTATCGGCCGTACCGCACGGGCAGGGGCAGAGGGCGCAGCCATCTGTTTCGTGACTCCGTCGGATAAGCTTCTATGGCGCGCGATTGAGAGATTGCTCGACCCAGAAGCAGCCAAAAACCATGCGGATGACGAGCGCCCAGCGGGCAAGCCTCGTGGGCGTGGCAAACCGCAAGGCGGACGTGGTCGTGCTGGCGATAAGCGTACGCGCAGCGATAAGCCAAGAGGCGACAAGAAGCGCGACGACAAACCTCGTGGTGACAAGAAACGCGACGATAAACCTCGCGGTGAGAAACGTCGTGACGATAAACCACGTGGTGAAAAATCCGATTGGGCTGGTAAGCCAAAGGGTGACAAGCCACGCAGCGACAAGCCGCGTTCGGACAAACCAAGGTCTGACAAGCCGCGCCGTGAGGAGTCTCGCAGCGACCGTCCAAAGGGTGATCGCCCACGCAGTGATAAGCCTAGAGGTGATAAGCCACAGGCAGCACGTGGCCGTGATGGTGACAAACGCACGCGCAGCGACAAACCTCGCAGCGATAAGCCGCGTCGCGATGACTCGCGTTCAGACCGTCCACGCAGTGACAAGCCAAAAGGCGGAAAGCCGCGTTCGGATAAGCCCCGCAGCGACAAGCCGCGCTCAGATAAGCCAAGAAGCGACAAACCTCGTGGTGAGAAATCTGGCAAGCCGGCAGGTCGCCGCAAAGTGGGTGCTGGCGGAGGCCAAGCCCCCCGCAAACGCCGCGATGGCTAAACACATAAGAAGGTCGCCCAAGGGCGGCCTTTTTTATTCAGAATATCCTTCGATTACTTTCTCAGTATTAGCGCCAACAAGTAGAATTTGAGGGAAGATGTTAGCTAAGTGTTTAAATTCATCCTCGCTGAGGATGCTTTGAAAATGCTGTGCAGCTTTGCTTAAGTCTTTATCTTCGCTGAGCCTAAATGGGGTGTAGTCATCGATACAGATAACAAGCCAAAGCCCTTTATATTTGACGTCATTCTTTTTTCGTAGCGCATCTCTGATGAGATTCTTGAAATCATTTATTACACAATCATCATCCGGTGAGTAGGCAATGATATTAAGATTGCTTGATATTGTTCTATTATGTTTGGTGCCTGAGTATTCAACATCGCCGTAAGCTTCAGCGTGACCATGTAATTTAAGTTTTTCCATTCGAATGCTGTCCATGTAGCCATCTACAGCGGCTACGCACTGCACACCCTGTATTCCGTTAGGTAGGCTATGGTGAAAAAGACTGCCGTCCTCTGTGGATAATTTCGGTCCTAAAAAATGGAGTGAACATTCTGAATTAAGTTTCTTTGCTACTGCCAACATTGGTAAGATTTCTTTGAAGACATAACCGTGAATTTCACCTCCATATGGAATTTGGTCTCTAAAGTCACCGTTTTTGAATGGGGCTATTATTTCTTCCCATTCTTGAATAGAGTGGGGGCGCTCAGAAAACAGACCCTTCTGCATTTTTTGAGTGAAAATAGCAGCAAGTTGTTCGGAATCTTTCATATGATTTTTATAGTTATTATTACAGTGATATCAAATTGTGCGTTATTGGTTTATACTTGCATGCATTATCTTTTATAGCAATCGCTTGACCCGCTTGGAACTAACGACTAACAACAAGCTCCTCTAAGAGTGGGCAGGTGGCCGAGTGGTCGAAGGCGCACGCCTGGAACGCGTGTAGGCGGCGAACCCGTCTCGAGGGTTCGAATCCCTCCCTGTCCGCCATCAAGCATTTTATAGGATTAGCGCGACAGCGCCCTCTAAAATGATTGATAATGCTACTCGGGATGAGAACGACGTTCGAACCGAAGGGCGAGCACGCCCGCAGGTCGATGAGCGAAGCGAGTCAATCCCTCCCTGTCCGCCATTACTTACTTAATGTCTTCAGCAATAAAATCATTATCAACGAACCAATGCTGTTGCAGACCATGTCCCAGCCGGTGTTGATGTGGCCGCCTACGTTGGTGTCGGGCATGAGCATGACGGCGGTGAACTCGATGACTTCGTTGAGTGCGCCGAGGCCGGTGCCGATGAAGAAGAGTTGCGCGCCGACGGCGAAACTTATCACCAGCTTTTTGCCGTAATGGGCGCAGAGTGCCTCATAAGAGAGCAGGGTGGCGATGGCGAAGCCGTAGGTATGGACGATTTGGTCCATCTTGGGGAACCACGGGAAAAGGCGCATATTATAGAGATTGGCGGGGCGGCCCGGCTCGGTGATGGCTTCGGGGATGGGCATAATGCCGCCCGCGAGATGCACCAGCCCCCAAATCGCCATGCCCCACAGCGCCCATTTGCTGAAAGTGAAGCGCGTATCCATCCAGACGATGACGCCCATAATCATGGCCATTATGGCGCCGTAAAATAGGAATTCGAGGTTGTAGCTGGCGACGGCGAGGGCCACGCCCACCGCATAATAGCTGAGCACGAAAATGCTCACGGTGCGCATATGGGGTTTGAAAATATGCATTATTTCGCTCCGTAAAGCTCATCCGCGCGGGTGATGAAGGCTTTGACCATGCGTTCGGTGGCGTGGGTGTAGAGTGCGCCGATGAGTTTATCGAGCACTTTAGAGCGGAAGTTGAATGCTACATCGACATGGATTTGTGTGCCGCCTTGCGGGTCGGCTTCGAAGCGC
>CAYFFN010000089.1:0-7697 GCA_964342335.1 uncultured Azospirillaceae bacterium | reverse complement strand
AGCTTCGGCAGATTCCCATCCAGCCACTCTTTCAGCATCGGCTTGAGCGCTTCCACCATCAAGTCTTCCACCGTCACACCCGAACGTGTACTTGCAGACGGGTCCAGATTTAAGGGTTTCGGCGTGTCGCTTTTTTCCGGCAGGCTCTTCAGTGCGCTTGATGCCGCTTTTGCCGCATCTTCCGAGAGCAGTTGCTCTACCGCATCTTGTTTCATAGGTTCTTCTTTCACTATATCCTCAGCTACCAATTCCACATCATCCGGCACGGGCTTGGGTGCAGGCTTTGCTTCATCCGCCTCATCCACGCCAACCACCGAACCATCGTCTTGCACCACATCCGTAAGCTCAAGCGCCTCTTCCTTAGGCTCTTCCTTAGGCTCTTCCTTAGGCTCCTCAGCAGGTGCCTCCGCAGATTCTTCTGCCGACTCATCGTCATCCGAGATAATCTTTTTGATCGATTGGAGGATTTCCTCCATAGACTGATCGTCTTCTTTATCCTTACTCACCCTGCCCTCACTATCTGTGTTTGCGGCTTACCAGCCAATAAATTGCCATTTCACGTCATCATAATCCGCTTCAGGATTATAGAAATCAACATTCAATGCTAAGTTTTCCGCGGTTAATTCGCCTAATACGAGCAATAAATTGTAAATTGCCACGATTCTATCGCGCTGCGCCCGCACCAAAGACACCCGAGTCGAGAATAATTCCTGCTCCGCATCTAACACGTCCAGCACCGTTCTCGCGCCATATTGCTGCTCTTGCTTCACCCCATCCAGCGCGATTTCCGCCGCATTGATGGCTTCCTGCTGCGCGCTAATCGTCGCTAGGCTAGTCTTCCAATTCTCCCACGCCTGAATCGTCGCCTCGCGCACCGCTTCTTCCGTATCCTTGCGCGTATATTCCTGCTGGCGCGCCAATTTCTTGGATTGGCGAATATCCGAATGCTCCGCCCCACCCTGATACAGCGGGATAGACACATTCAATCGCACTTCGTCATTATCAATATCGCTCGGCCCAAAGGCAGACGCGCCTTTGCTGCGGCTCATCGTTCCAATCACCGACACTTTCGGTAGCAATGTCGCAATCGCCGTATCCGTATCGTCATCCGCCGCTTCCGCTAAAAACCCCGCAGAACTTAGCGCAGGGTTCTTAGAAATAGCCAATGCCGTCGCATCCTCCAGCGATGCTGGCAGTTCTGGCATATCTTCCGGCATATCCAGCTGCTCTTCGGGCATAAAGCCTACCACACGCTCATATTCCGCAAGCGCGGCGACCAAATCACCCTGCGCCTGAATCCGATCCGCCTCCGCCAGCGCATAGCGCGACTCCGACTGCGCCACATCCGTACGCGTCACCTCGCCCACATCAAACCGCTCTTGCGATGCCACGCGCTGTTGCTCCAGCACATCGACGTTATTCTTGCTCAGCTCCAGCACCGAATAGGCTTCCACCACATTCATATGCGCTTCCACCGCATTCAACAGCACCGATTGCTCGGCGTTCTTAAGCGTCGCGCGTTCCGCCATCACGGAATTCAGCGCACTAGAATAACGCGTGAAATTCGTGCCGCCCTCAAAAATCGGCTGCTCAACTGTCAACGCCGTAGATGGCGCACTCTCATAATTAAAACGCCCATTACTAATGCGCGCACGCTCACGGCCATAATTATACTGCGCATTCACAGAAGGGCGCCAATTGGAAATCGCCCGAGACACTTCTTCGTTCGTCGCCTCTAGTTGCGAGCGCGAGGCAGAGAGGCGTGGGTTCGTTTCATATGCGCCTTCCAGCGTGTCCTTGAGGCTCAGCGCCTGCGCATCCGTTGCCACCAAGGCCGCAGACGCAAGCGCACTTGCCAATATCAGCGTATGCGCCTTCACCTTCACAGCGAGAATTGCTCCGCAGCTTCAAAGCCAGGCAAGAGCGGCGCAAACACATCCCCATAGCCGTGTTTCACCATCGAATCGCCGCGCTTATGCCATGTCGTCAATTGGCCGAGTTGTGTCGCCTTATCACCCACCTTGGCACGCACCTCAATCCCTACGCAAATACCGCCTTCCACCAACTGGTCGAGCAGCCCTTGCGGCAATTGCTGAACACCGCCTTCAATAATGATGCGGTCATAGGGCGCGCTCTCAGGGTGCCCCGTAGACAGCGCCCCCGTAAATACATCCACAGGCAGCTTACGATTTTGAGAGAAATACAAACGCGCATGCTCACTCGCTTCACCCGAGACTTCCACCGCACATACCTGCTTGGAGAACGCCGCCACCAGCGCTGGGCCATAACCATAGCCACCGGCAACATAAAGCACACGGTGTTTTGCCGTTAGCTCAGCATATTTCAGCAACAGCCCCACTGTCAGCGGTGGCAGCAACATACGATCCTGCGCGATCTCAATCGGCTGATCCACATAGGCCGCATGCTTATAGGCCTCCGGCACAAACTCGCTACGATGCGTGCGCGTTATCACGCTCAGCAGCTTCTCATCCAAAATATTGTTAGGCGTCAATTGTCCATCGACAGCATGGAGTGCAGCATTCGTATTCATACTCTACCTTCTTGATTTCCTCTTTTGTACACCAGCCCGCCCAAGCTTGCCAAATAGATAGTGTGTTTATCCCAATCTTAGCCTTCAATTCACTCATTGCTTGACCTTATTACGACAGAACGTTATGCGTGAGCGGCTTTATGCGTTGTGCTGGCCCGGTGGTAGAGTGGTTATGCAGCGGATTGCAAATCCGTGTACGCCGGTTCGATTCCGGCCCGGGCCTCCAGCACAGCCTCCAAGGGGAACCTCCTATGACCACACGCGCACGAGCCCCTCTCTCCGCTTATAGCTTTATATTACTTGGACTTACCCTGCTCACCGCAAGCCTGTTCAGCCTACCAAAACCTGACCTTACAGATAAATCCACCCTGAGCGGAGAGGCCACGCGCAGCTACGAAGAAGCCTTCGAAGAGCATCTCCCCGCCAAAGATTTCGCTACCGGCCTCTGGGGCGCGATGGGCTACGGCCTCTTCAACACCGCCTATGATGGTGCGATTATCGGAAAAAATGGCTGGCTCTTCACCAAAGAAGAATTCACAGCCCCCGCCCCCACCAGCGAGCAACTCGCCAAGCGCCTTAACCAGATTATCGCCATCAACAACTATTTAGAGGCAAACAACGCGCATCTCATCGTCGTTCTCGTCCCCAGCAAAGCAGATATCTACAGCGACCAACTCCCTGCGCCGCGCCCCGACTACTGGCACGATGTCTACGACCAAAGCGCAACAGTACTATTGGCCTCAAGCGTAAACATGCCCCATCTGCGCAGATTATTCGAAATCCATACCCCCGCCATCCAGCTCTACCACAAAACCGACACGCACTGGACCACCGATGGCGCCACCATCACCGCAGAAGCCGTCGCACGCGCCTTCGCACCCCACCATATCGACATTGGCATGGAGCCCTTCCGTGCGACCGCACAAAAGCCACAGGCACTAGAGGGTGATCTCCTCACCTATGTCCCCACAGGCATCTTCGCCCCGTGGCTCGCACCCGAGGCAGAACTGCAAACCACCTACCTCACCGAAAACCCCAAAGCCTCCAGCGCAGGTTTATTCGGCGAACAAAATATTCATGCCGCACTGGTGGGAACTTCCTACAGCGCGCGCGAAGACTTACACTTCCTCGGCGCACTCAAAGTCGCGCTACAAGCCGATGTCGCCAACTGGGCTGAGGAAGGCAAAGGCCCCATGGAACCTATGGCCCATTTCCTGCGTGCCACCGATTTCTCAAAACGCGAAGCACCAAGCCTCGTTATTTGGGAAATCCCCGAACGCTCCCTCTTCGTTCCCTATGAGGATGTGCGTTTTGATATGCTAGAGGGGGTGCAGTAATGGTCTTCTCCTCCGCCATATTCATCTATCTCTTCCTCCCCGCCTTCTTGCTCGGCTACTACGCCACTCCGCTACGCTGGCGCTCGTTCACCATCCTGCTCGGGAGCTATCTTTTCTACGCTTGGTGGCGCGTAGACTTCACTCTCCT
Source organism: uncultured Azospirillaceae bacterium (assembly GCA_964342335.1). GTDB lineage: Bacteria > Pseudomonadota > Alphaproteobacteria > Rickettsiales > UBA3002 > CAYFFN01. The sequence goes on along the minus strand of CAYFFN010000089.1, from coordinate 3,661 downwards.
GCTCATGGGCATGACCGCCTTCAACTACGCTCTCTCCCAGCGCATCATCCGCGCGGATAGCACGGCCGACAAACGCCTTACCTTCCTCGCCGTCGCGGGAAATCTCTGCGCACTCGGCTATTTCAAATTCTTCGATTTTGGTATTTCGAGCGTCAATGCCATCATCGGCTCTGACTTCTCCCTCTGGAATATCATCCTGCCCATCGGCATCTCTTTCTATATCTTCCAGTCCATCAGCTATATCGTCGATGTCCACCGCAAAGACATCCCGCCCGCGTGCAATTATATCGACTTCGCCGCCTTCATCGCGCTCTTCCCGCAGCTCATCGCCGGCCCCGTGCTGCGCTATAAAGACATCGCCCCGCAATTTATCCAGCGAGAGCATTCCCTCGCACGCTTCAACGAAGGCGCGCTGCGATTTGCCATGGGCTTCTGCAAAAAGATTCTCATCGCCGACACGCTCGCTCCCTATGTGGATGCCCTCTTCGCCCTGCAAAACCCCACCATGGCCGAAAGCTGGCTCGCCGTCCTCGGCTATACCGCGCAGCTCTATTTCGATTTCTCCGGCTACAGCTCCATGGCTATCGGCCTCGGGCTGATGATGGGTTTCCAATTCATGGAAAACTTCAACTACCCCTATCTCAGCCGCAGCATCACCGAGTTCTGGCGCCGCTGGCATATCTCGCTGTCCGTCTGGCTCAAGAACTATCTCTACATCCCCCTAGGCGGCAACCGCAAAGGCACCGCGCGCACCTATATCAACCTCTTCCTCACCATGTTGCTGGGCGGGCTGTGGCACGGCGCGAACGTCACCTTCCTCTGCTGGGGCGCATGGCACGGCATCTGGCTCGCCATCGAACGCGCCCTCGGCGGCAAAACAGCAAGCCCTTATCCCGCATGGGCGGCACGCGCCTTCACTGCCTTATTGGTCATTCTGGGTTGGGTGATGTTCCGCGCCGAATCCATGAGCCACGCGCTCACACTCTATAGCGGCATGCTCGGCCATCACGGCTTTGCACTCTCCAGCAACAGCGCATGGCAACTCACCCCACTCTTCGCCTTCGCGATGCTCTGCGCCTATCTCATCATGTTCGCCGCCCCGCATATCTGGGCCAAACGCCCCGCAGGTGAATGGGCCAAAACCGCCGCCATCCCCTTGCAGTTTGGAGTCCTTCTCTTGTTCGTCATTGCCCTGTGCAAACTCGTTGGCTATAGTTACTCCCCATTCCTGTATTTCCAGTTCTAGGAGCAAAAATGAAAAAACTACTCGCAAGCCTCTTCCTGCTTTTCGCTGTCACCGCCTGTGATGACAACTCTGGCCGACTCACCGAGCTGCCGCCGCTACCACAGCAAAGCGCATCCATGCATAGCCAACAGCCAGGTGCAGCCGCACCCTCTGGCGCCGATGCACTCTTCGGCAATAATTACAGCACCGACTATATCTACGCCCCCATCGTCGGCCAATCCAGCGCGAGCCAAATGTATCTCTACCAAGGCGACAGCACCAAATCCGCCGCCAATTACCTCGAAGACCGCCTACGCCAGCTCTCGGGCAAAAATGTATTCTCCAGCCCCGATGTGAGCGGGCAAATCATCATCCCAACGGCGGATGGCAGCACCGTGGATGGCGACCGCACCACCGCAGGCGACGATAAAATCTGGTGGTATCCAGACACGAACCGTCCCGGCGGCGCTCTAAAGCGCTCTGTCTCCATCATGAAGCAACACCTCGCCAAACTGCAAACCACCGGCAGCGTCTCTAAAGTCGCCATCGCTTGGGTGCAGGGCGAAAACAGCGCATGGGTAATTGGCGAAGGCGCCAACCGCGCCGAACTCTCTCAGCGCTTCACCAATGCCACCCTCTCCATCTTCAATTACATGAAGCAAGAGCTAGGCGCAGGCACCGAATTTTACCTCATGCTTACCCCGCTGGTCGTGCAAGAGGCCGCACTCAATGGTGGGCTGGATGCAGGTCGCGTGAAAAAGCTGCATGAAGGCGGGCTCATCGTCCAGCAACTGCAACAACAAATGGCAGCCTCCCGCCCAGACGTGCATATCGCCGTAAACCCGAACGATTTGCGCTCCGCTTACGCAACTGGCAATCCCAAATACCGCACCGATAAATGGCACTTAGCACCCGATGCCTATGTCGCTATCGGTAACCGCTTCGCAGAGGCAATCGCACGTGATCTCTAAGCTACGCATAGCTGCAATTGCCATTGCGTTTGCTCTGCCTGCGCAGGCGCGTGACCTCTACCCAGAGCAACTCTCCGCCGATGCATCTTTCGTGCGCGTACTCACCGCCACAAAAATACAAAGCCTCGCGCTAGATGATCGCGCTATCCCCGAGCATATTTACGGGAATCTTTCGGCCTATTACCCCATCGAAAAAGACAACGTCACACTACAATCAGATGCACTGAACCAAGCTTTCTCCCTTAAAGCGAAGCGCTTCTATACGATCATTCTCACCGCTTCCGGCGCGCAATTACTAGAAGACCCGCAACTGCAAAACCCCAACAAAGCGATGATCCGCTTTTATAACCTAAGCGGCCTAAGCGCGAACATCACCGCGCCGGATTTCAACACAGAGATTTTCGCACCCGTAACTTCTGGCAGCAGCGCCTACAAAGAAATCAACGCGCTAGAGCTACGTGCCGTCGCACAAGATGCACAAAAAAAGACGCCGTTGGCAGAGACCAAAATCTCCCTCCAACGACGCATAGATACCAGCTTATTGCTCCTACCCAAATCCAGTGGGCAGCAGCTAATCTCATATAACGCGAAGATTGAGCGCTAAGCGCTCGTTACGCAGACGCAGTTTCAGCAGAATCATCTACCTCTTGCAGACGATCACGCAGTGCATTCAGCAAAGCATTCGATTGCTCCGCCGCACCGGTAATTTTGCTTAGCTTTTCAAAGAAGTCCTTAAACATAGGGAAGTCTTTAATTTGCGTTTCAATAGGCGTCACCGCTTTAGGCTCTTCCTCAATACCGAGCATCTCTGCCACATCCACACCCGTAATATCCTCAGTCAGTTTCATAAACTGATCGAGCAGCGGGTTGGTTTCCGTATCGGTATTAAACGTCACCATACGCAGCGAAACATTTTCCTGCGACTGGTATTTGAAGCCATCTTCTGTCACCTTCAGCGACTCATCAAACGAATAGTTTCCTTGAATAGAGGTCGTGGCCGTGTTGATGCTAAAGCTCACATTGAGAGAGGTTTTACCAGAATAGAAATTATCATTCTCCTTCACCGTCTCAGAGAAGTTTGCCGCGAAGGTAAAGCTAAAGCTTTTAGAAAGCCCCTCAGGGTCATCCCCAATCGCGCCTAGCACGCTTTCAGCCATATCGGCCAGCTGGCCAATCACCGTACCGCCAAATTGGCCATTGGTTTCTTCGTCCGCAAAGGCGCTGAGTTTTTCCAGTGCATCCACTACAGCAACCGCGTCCGTCGGGTTTTCCGTCAGCTGCGCCAAGATGGCTTGCAGCTCAGCGGCACGCTCCGCCTGTGGGTTCACCGCCACCGCATCATCAGCCGCCTGAACCGCCTGCTCGGTTTGGGTGTCAGTAGCCGTATCTGGCTTGCTAAGCTGAAGCCCAGCAAAGGCAGAAAGTCCACCAGCATTATTAGATTGCGCGCGTTGTTGGAGAGAGG
>CAYFFN010000088.1:0-7739 GCA_964342335.1 uncultured Azospirillaceae bacterium | reverse complement strand
ATTACACATCAGTATCGACGGACATTAAAATGCAAGTGACTAAACAACCCACACCTAACTCCGGTTTCTCACTCGTAGAACTTTCCATTGTGCTCGTCATTCTCGGCCTGCTCACCGGCGGTATTTTGGCCGGGCAATCGCTCATCCGCGCGGCCGAGCTGCGTGCGGTTACGACCGAATTCAACAAATACCAAACGGCGATGCAAACCTTCCGCGATAAATATTTTGCGATACCCGGTGACTTTAAAGACGCCACCAAATTCTGGGGTTATCTCGTCTCAGGCTCAGGCTGTACCACCAACTCCAGCCAAGCCGTCGCAACTCCCGGCGCCTGCGATGGTGATGGTGATGGAACCTTAGACTTCAATGGCACAGGCAATGCCGCTGAAGTCTTTGGCTTCTGGCAACATTTAGCGAATGCAGGCCTCATTGAAGGAACCTATACAGGCATTGCAGGTTCCGGTAGCGCCACCGATGCGGTACTGGGAGAGAACTCTCCAAAATCTAAAATGGCGAATGGTGGTTGGACTGCACGAAATTTAAACACGGAAAGCACTGTTAGCGTAAATTACTACGATTATAATTACGGCCACGTATTTGTGTTTGGCGCGACTATCTCCGGCTTTGATACGGTTGCAGGCTTGCTGAAGAATGAAGAGGTCTGGAACATCGACACCAAAATGGATGATGGCCGCCCCGGCTATGGCAAAATTATGGCAGGCCGCTGGGGCGCGTGTAGCGATGCCAGCGCCGATGACGACCTCGATTCTGACTACGACCTAACCACTACCAGTGCAAACTGCTCGATTGTGTTTAAGGATTTCTTCTAAACTATGATACACTGGAAACAATCCGCTTTCTCGCTCGTAGAGCTCTCCATCGTACTGGTCATTCTCGGTCTGCTCACAGGTGGTATTTTGGCTGGACAATCGCTCATTCGCGCGGCAGAGATTCGTTCTGTCTCCACCGAGCTCGGCAAATACCAAACCGCTATCTATACCTTCCGAGATAAATATTTTGCACTGCCGGGAGATATGCGCAACGCCACCGACTTCTGGGGCTCGGTTACCGACTCTGGCGATACCTGCCCAAACGGAGCAGGAAGCGGCACAGAGACCTGTGATGGCGATGGTGATGGGGTGATTGATAACACGACAGGCGTGTATTACGAGAGTGTTCGCGCATGGCAACATCTAGCCAATGCAGGGCTTATTGAGGGGGACTATTCAGGCACTCAAAATGGTTCTAGTCCCTACATTACACTGGGCACGAACGTGCCGCGCTCTAAAATCACTGATGCAGGCTATAGTATTGTTTCTTATGGAGCTGGGTATGGTTTTGGTAGCGGCACTGGATCTGGCACAGATATGTGTTGGGACTGCACCACGCAAATATACCGTATGGCTATTTTCTTTGGCGGTTCCGGCACTGACGCCATGCGTTACCATTCCGTATTAAAGCCAGAAGAGGCATGGAATATTGATACGAAAATGGACGATGGAAAACCAGACTTTGGAAAAATTACCAGCGGCTCAGTTGGCGGTGCGTGTTTTACAAGCGCCACTACACCAAGCGATTATGACCTGCAAGAAACAGAAAAAAGATGCAATCTGGTTCTCAATCTCATTCGCTAAATACTATAATCGTCACCATACTCTTCGCGTGCGGCGGCTAGGGTTGCTAGCTGCGCGATGATACCGTGGGGGGAGAAGGAACAAGTGCCGAGCTTCATGCCGGTGGATTCTTCCGCATCACACAAACTCACAAAGCGCATGCCTTTCGCATTGAGATTGCCTTCTGCGTCGCGCTCTTCATTCACGCGCATGGCGCCGCCGATGGAGCGGCCATTGACGAGGTAAAGCATAGGCTCGGCAGAGAAGCCTTCGATACGGTCGATGGTCTGAATGCCTTCTTGAATAATCACTTCGCTACTCTCGGTGCTTTCCTTGATGGTCTGCATTTTATTGCGCGACTTTTTGTTCATCTCGATGATTTCATCGCCGCTACGCGCGGTCATGATGCCCATGCCATACGTGCCGCTATCGGCCTTGATGAACACATACGGTTCTTCGCTGATGCCACGTGCCGCGTACTGATCACGCAAGCGGTGCATGAGCTTATCTACCCCGAGCGCGACACAGTCCACGCCCTTACGCTCTTTGAAGGAAATACGCCCGCATTTATGGAAGCCTGCGGTGAAGTGCCACGGGTCCAAATCAAAATGCTGCGCGAATTTTTCTGCGACCATTTGGTACGCCTCGAAGTGAATCGTTTTGCGGCGGCGATACCATCCCTGCCCTGTCTTGGGCACGATGGTCTGCGTCACGCCGCGCAGAATCTCCGGAGAACCCGAAGTCATATCGTTATTGATGACGATCAAATCCGGTACGAAGCCTTCTTTTGTATGCAGCGTATTGCCATCACGCAGCAGTGGCACTTGCGTCATCACGCTACCATCGGCCAACTCTAACTCCAGCGGCTCATCTTCTGCCGTCAAATTACCGATGCGCACCTCGATATTTTCCGCTTGAAAAAGCTCCGTTAAGGCATTGAGATTCGCGAGGTAACCTAAATTGCGCGTATGGTTTTCTGGCACGATAACCACGCGCTTCACCTCATGTGGCAACCCATCGCAAAAAGCACGAATCTGAGTGCGCGCTCGCTCGCGTGCAGCAGGCGAAAGATTATTGAAACCGGCGGGAAAGAGATTCGTATCTACCGGCACCAGCTTAGGGCCCGAATGGCGCAAATCGACCGAGCTGTAAAAATTCGGCGGGCTGGACGCATAGCTGCGCGCAAACCAATCTTGCACTTCCGCACATTGGTCTTTGAGTAAGGTGCAGAGAATATCAATCGCTTGGGTCGTCATGGGCAGGGCTTTCAAAATGCGGGGGAAGGCTCCAGTCCCCCCAGTGGCTTTGTGTTACGGCAAGCAATGTAAGTGCAGCCGTGTCCGCGCGCAAGATGCGAGGGCCTAGTCCGACCGCTTTTATGTTTTTATGCGCCTTGAGCAGCGCATGCTCCTGCGGCGAGAAACCGCCCTCGGGCCCTATCAGAAGCCCCCATTTCTCTGGCTTCTCGGCCGCACATAGCTCCCCGAGCGAAACACCGTCACCGCTCTCATCGCCATAAACCAACAGGCGATCTTCTGGCCAATCGGCGAGCAGTTGGCGCAGATTCACAGACTCTGCGACCTCTGGCAAGCTAGTGCGCTCACATTGCTGCGCAGCCTCGATAGCATTGGCGCGCAAGCGTTCGTAATTCACGCGCTGCATCTGCGTATATTCGGTAATCACGGGCTGCATCTTTGCTGCGCCGAGTTCGGTAATTTTTTGCGCTAAGAAATCAATCTTGCCGAACTTAATCGGCGCGAACAGCACCCATACATCCGGCAATGGCGTAGGCGCGGCGAGTTGCTCGCTCACCGCCAGCGCGGCGGATTTCTTCTTTATTTCAGTAATCGTCGCGAGCCACTCCCCATCGCGCTCATTAAATAAACGCAGCGCATCGCCTTGCTTTTGGCGCAGCACATGCTGGAGGTAATGGGCTTGGTCTTTATCCAGCACCACGTGCGCGCCTTTTGCCAGCGCGGCGTCATGATAGAGTCTGGTTCTTGGTTTCGGCTCGTCCATATGCTATGGCTATCCCCCATGACGAGCAAAGTAAACGCCTATATTCGCCTTATGCGCCTGCACCGCCCTGTCGGCATATGGCTGCTTTATCTGCCTGCCTGTTGGGCGTTTGCCCTCACCGATACATCGTTGCAACCCTATTTGCTCTTTCTGATAGGCGCAGTCGCTATGCGTTCAGCGGGTTGCATTATCAACGATATGGCCGATAGAAAATTTGACCGCCAAGTCGAGCGCACCCGCACCCGCCCCCTCGCGAGCGGCGAAGTCTCCATGCTGGAAGCCGCGTTGCTATTGCTGCTATTGCTGGGCATCTCCGCAAGCCTACTGCTTTGGTTGCCCATAGAGGTATTTTGGCTGGCGCTGGCCTCCTTGCCGTTGGTCGCGCTTTACCCGTTCATGAAGCGCATCACCTGGTGGCCACAAGCATTCCTCGGTCTCACCTTCAATTTCGGTGCGCTGATGGGCTGGGCTGCCGCAACCAAAACCCTCGCGCTAGAAGCATGGCTACTCTACGCCGCAGGCTTCTTCTGGACGCTCGGTTATGACACGATTTATGGCCATCAAGACAAGCAAGATGACGAGCTGGTCGGGGTGAAATCCACCTCCCGCCTGATGGGCGATGCCACTTTACACTTTGTTACCCTATGTTACAGCGCCACGCTGGGCCTGCTGTTCCTCGCGGGGTTACACCCGCTGTTCTTACTGCTCCCCGCTGCGCATTTATTCTGGCAACTCAGTAGATTAGATATAAAAAACCCCACCCTTTGTGGTCGCCTCTTTACCTCCAACCAATATGCCGGTGCTGTCATTTGGGCTGCACTTCTTTTAAGTAGTTCAAAATTTTTGCTATAATTTTAGCAATTTCTTTACTTTTATCCGGCATTCTACGTAAATGGACAAAGAATTACAGGGAGCAGGAGGCTCACACTTTTACGAAATGCCTCCACAGAAACCGATGAGCGAAATGCCGCACAGAAAACCCGCGAACGCCCTTGCGATGGAATATTCCTACGCATGTGGATACCCGCAACGCTTTATTGAACAACTCGAAGACACGATCAGTCAAACCAGCCTGCGCGGTGAAAAAGGCGCGCTGCTGATGGTAATGGTCGATAACCTCTCGATGATTGTGAGTGGCTATGGCCACGAAATTTCCGAGAAGGTCATGCAACAAGTAGCCAAAGAGTTGTGTGAGATTGTAGGACGTGACGACAAAGTCATCCGCGTACAGCGTGATCAGCTCGCAGTCATTATCCCGAATATCGAGGAAGAAGAATGCCAATATTTGTGCGAGCGTATCTCCGCTCGCGTGCAGCATCATGAGTGTTACAGCCAGTTCGGCACCTTGCACGTTATCCCATCTGTGGGCTGCGTGCGTTACCCCGATCAGGCGCAAACCGTCTTTAGTGTGCTCGATAATGCCTATATGAGTTTGTACGACGCGACCGAGCCATTAGTGCGCACCTTTGAGCAAAGCGAAGATTACGCAGAGAGTAACCGCAAAGAAATGAGCCTTGCGGCCTATATCAGCGAATCCATCGCGCAAGACCGCTTCAAAATGGCCTACCAGCCCATTATCACCAGCGCGACCGGCGAAGTATCGCATTATGAAGCACTGCTGCGCTTGCACGGCGATGATGGCAAGATCAGCTCCGCTGGCGCACTCATTCCGGTGGCGGAACGCATGGGCATGATTGATGTCATCGATGAGATGACCCTGCATAAAGTATTTAAAGAACTCAAAGAATCCAAGAATGTACATTTGGCTCTTAACGTGTCGAATCTAACGACACGTAACGACCGTTGGCTACAATTACTCACTAAATATGCCGAAGAAGACACAGAAGCAATGAGCCGCCTGATGGTGGAGATTACGGAAACGGCCGCGCATTTGGATATGCGTCGCACCGCTTATTTTGTAGCTTCGATTCAAGCGCTAGGAGGAACCGTAGCTCTGGATGATTTTGGTTCGGGTTATACTTCTTTCCGTCAGCTCAAATCCCTCTCGGTGGATTTGGTGAAAATCGACGGCGCGTTTGTACGCGACCTCGTGGACAATGCGGATAATAGATTCTTCGTAAAAACCCTACTCGACTTCACCAAAGGCTTTGGCCTGCCCGCTGTGGCGGAGTTTGTCGAGAATGGCGAGATTGCCAAAATGCTGATGGACCTTGGCGTAGAATATATGCAGGGCTATTATTTTGGCGTACCGGAAAATGTGCGTAGCTGGCGCAATGACGGCGAGTTCAGCAAAGACTAACGCGTAAGCACCCCCTCTTCACTCGATTCATTTAAGACCTGATCCACATAGCGTGGCTGGACAAACGGGCTCTCTTTGAGCACACGTTTCTCATCATTCAGGAAGCCTGTGAGAATCGCATTCTCTTCTTCACGCGGGAGCTTATAGCGCTCCAAACGCTCTCTAATCCCCTGCGCCATACGCTTACGCTTATGCACGATTTCATGCTGATCGGCGAGCGTATCGACAAAGGCGGTGATGCGTGCATTTATCTCTTCTGGCGACTTATCTTGTAGTTTCGGGTCGCTTTGAATAATCGCCGCGGCCGCCGTCACCACATCATCAAAGCCCGGCCCGCGCCCTTTGGTCGCTTGGGTTTGGGTATAGTTACCCGTTAGATACGCCGCAGACATGGTCAACAAGCCTGGGTCAATCGGCTTTTGCTTGAGCGCTGAGAGGCCATAACCAATATTTGAAATCGACTGGATGCCCGCAGAAACCGCTAGCGGGCTCTCATGCAGCCAATCCATAAAGCGATTGCCGCGCTTTGCGGTCTCGCCCTTTTGGGGCTCCATCTGCGCCATTGTCTCCGCACTCTGCAGCATGTTCGGGCGGTTCGGGCCATCAAACACGCCGGACAGATCCGCAATATCGCGCCCTTCTTTCTCTGGCACAAGCGCGGCGATGGAAAGTGCGGTCAGTGTTCCAAATGCCGAAAGCGCCTCATAGGTGGTTTTCTGCCCTTTCTTGGCACGTAATACGGCGGAACTGACATGAGAGGCAGCACCCGTTGCCATAATCGCGGAACTCACTTCCCACGGGTGGTTCTTCAAAAACGTCATTGCTTTATCGATATTCGAATGCACCTCTGCGCGCTGCGCGCTATCCGCTTTCTGTAGCGGCGGATACACATCTTCCATGATACTATAAACATCGCGCGGGTTATCAGCCTGATGCCCCAGCGCAATCAACACCACAGAACCTACATTATAGGCCAATGCGCTATAAGTACGGAACCAGTCATGGTTGAGCTCCGCAGCCCCTCCCGCTTCGGAGGGTTTGCGCCAAGCGGCATAGAGCAGCCCCATATTCCCCACCATATAAGCCAGACCAGATAACACATTTGCATTCTCTTTCACAAAGCGCTGCATGAGCGACTTATGCGGGAAATGATCAACCTCATTCAATGGTTCGGGTTTAATATTAGGGACTAAACCAATTTGCGCTTCCGACTCATGCTCTTCTGCCCATGCGGGGAATTCCTCCTGTAGCAGCTTTAAGAACGCCTCATCGCTTTTTAGCCCGCTCACCCGCAGCACATGATTTTTGTTCGGCCCATGGTAACCCGGCACCGCACGCAAATGCGGTTGTGCGTTAATAAAACGGGTCAAGGCAACTAGGCTACCTGGTGATGCTTCTGGCGGTGCAAAAACCACCGCAACACGAGAACCCGCCAAACCTTTTCCGGTTTTGACCTTATCGATCGTGTATTGATTCATGCCACTAGGATAACATACCTGGTGCAGTGCAATATGACAGTTTTGTTATGATGTGGACGGATTTAGGCCGAAAACCGCTAATTTTCGAAGTTTTTAGGATGATTGAGAAAATATGCTGGATAGAAACGCCCTTACATGTCCGTCTAACGCTTTTGCTTCGGCTCGATACACTCGCCTCACACAATCGCAGACTCTCATAACTAGAAGGAAATGGTGCCGCCACCACGATTCGAACGCGGGACCTGATGATTACAAATCATAACAACCTAAAAATGAAGATTGAAAAAAGAACATAAAAACAGTAGTATATAGTCATTAACTCGAGAGTTTTAGCGCCCAAAATCGTTACACAACTCTTACACATTTTCG